>CAMGEM010000040.1 GCA_946055095.1 uncultured Parabacteroides sp.
CGGATCGTCTCTAAACTCTTAATTTGAATGGTTTGCATATTCGTTGTTCGTATTTTTATTTCGGATTGAGGGTAATGAAGGGAATCAACATCTCCTCCATCGAGATACCGCCATGCTGGAAGGTATTGCGATAGTAAGAGACGTAATAGTTGTAGTTATTGGGATAGGCGAAGAAATCCTCTCCCGTGGCAAAGATATACTTTGAGCTCAGATTAGGAGCTGGCAAACCAACCTTCTGCGGCTCACGTATCTCAAACACCTCCTTGGGATTATAGTTGAGGTTCTTCCCTAATTTATAGCGCAAATTGGTGTTGGTGTTTTTATCACCTACCACCTTCAACGGATCATTCACCCGCATCGTGCCATGATCAGTCGTCAAGATGATCTTGCCTCCTCGTTGAGCGATACGCTTAAACAGCTCTAAAGTGGTGGAATGTTGGAACCAAGAACGGGTCAAGCTGCGGTAAGCGGCCTCGCTCTGCGCCAGCTCACGGATCATCTTGCTCTCCGTACGGGCATGCGACAGCATATCCACAAAGTTCAGCACAATCACATTCAGCTGATTGCGCGTGAGCGAAGGGATCATGCCTAACAGTTTCTCGCCATACTGAGAATCGTGTACTTTATTATAGGTAAATGTGTAATTCTTACGGAAACGGTTGATCTGTGTCTGAATCAACGGAGCCTCATTCAGGTTCTTCCCCTCCTCGCTCTCCTCATCCACCCATAAATCGGGAAACAATTGCTCAATCTGCAACGGCATCAGCCCCGAGAAGATGGCATTGCGGGCATATTGCGTAGCGGTCGGGAGAATACTGTAATAGAGACTCTCATCAAAAGTAAAGTATTCAGCCAGCAGATCTTTCACTACACGCCATTGATCCAAACGGAAGTTATCAATCAAAATAAAAAAGACCTTCTCCTCCTGATCAAGCAAAGGGAAGATACGCTTCTTGAAAAGGTCAGGGCTCATCAGCGGACGATTCTCCGGGTGCTGAATCCAGTCGATATAGTTGCGTTTGACAAACTTTGCAAACGCACGATTGGCCTCTTGCTTCTGCATCCGCAGCATGTCGGTCATCGCTACTTGGCTACTCTCTAACTCCAGTTCCCAATAGACCAACTTTTTATAGACCTCCATCCAGTCATCGGTGGTCAAAGAGTCATTGATCTGCATACCGATACGCCCAAACTCCTGTTGATAGCCAACGGTAGTGGTCTCGGAGATAATGACATTCTTATGTACGTTTTTCTTGATAGACAGCAGTAGTTGATTCGGATTGACCGGTTTGATCAAGTAATCAGCGATCTTATTACCAATCGCTTGGTTCATAATGCTCTCCTCCTCACTCTTCGTCACCATCACCACAGGCACATTCGGGTCAATCTCCTTGATCAACGAAAGGGTCTCCAATCCGGTCAGGCCGGGCATATTCTCATCGAGGAAGATGATGTCAAACGACTGTTCCTTGCAACAGTCGATCGCATCCTGCCCACTGACTACAGGCACCACCTCGTAGCCCTTATCTTGCAAAAAAAGGATATGCGGTTTCAAGAGGTCAATCTCATCATCCGCCCAAAGTACCTTATCAATCTTTACTGCCATTCCTTGCTCGTTTTTCTTTTATATTGCTCTTTTCTTTATAAACAACGTAGCGAGGATTTGTTTCGTATAAGATCAATCGTTAACACTCCTTTCATAAGAGGCCACATCGCGCAAGGGTCAACGATTGCGCTTGATCAGGTTCATGAACTCCTCGCGTGTCTTGGCTTGCTGGAAGAAACCAGTGAAATCGGAGGTCGTGGTCAATGAATTTTGTTTCTCCACACCTCTCATCTGCATACACATGTGTTGTGCCTCAATCACCACCATCACGCCTAACGGATCCAGTGTCTTCTGGATGCAATCCTTGATCTGCATGGTCAAACGCTCCTGGATTTGCAAACGCCGTGCGAAAATATCTACCACCCGAGGAATCTTGCTCAACCCCGTGATGTATTTCTTGGGGATATAAGCCACGTGCGCCTTGCCAAAGAAGGGCAACATGTGATGCTCGCAAAGCGAGAAGAAATCAATGTCTTTCACAATCACCATCTGCTTGTAATCCTCCTCTTGGAACATGGCAGAACGCAAAACCGCTTCGGGATCCTCATGATAGCCCTTAGTCAGAAATTGCATGGCTTTGGCCACACGTTCGGGTGTCTTCACCAAACCTTCACGGTTAGCATCCTCACCCAACAACCCTAAAATATCCTTATAATGCGCAGCCAACGCTTGACGCGCTTGCAGCATCTCTTCGTTCACTTCCATCCTTACTCTTCGTTTAGGGGTATTTTTATCTCTTCTCGTACGATATACATCTCCTTGCCATATTTGGGGAAAGCGGCCATCAACTGCCGCATCATGTGATAAGCCTCCTCATGCGAACGGAAATCACCCACACGCAATTTCCAGAAGGGAGCATTGTAGGAAACATAGGTAGGCACATCCGGAAACAGCTCCTTGATCTCTTTTTCCTTGCTGAACGCCTCATCCTTAGAAGCACGCTGGTTATTCCCTGAGAATACCTGCGTACGATAGCCCTGTATCTTTAAATAGGCCACGCTGTCAGTCGTCTCTACATTCACACCGGCCATTCGTTCACCGATCATCTGCTCAATCGCAGCGGATTGATGCACAATCACCTCTCCTTCGCCCACACCTTGCCGGCTCAACGCATCAAAGATTGTCGAGCGAGTGGCGGTTTGCCCCCAAAGCACTCCTGAGCAGCACAAGCAAAAAAGGAAGCAGATACAAGGAAATTTCTTCATGTCTGAGTCTGTGTTTAAGTAAAGGGAATGCACCCACGGCACATTCCCTTCTGCTTTGTGTTGAATTACCTAATTACTTATCGAAAGCCTCGATGATCGGCATGAACTTCTCGACAGCCAAAGATGCGCCACCGATCAAACCACCATCTACGTTCGGCTTAGCGAACAACTCCTTCGCATTGCCACCGTTGCAGCTACCACCATAAAGGATCGTGCAGTTCTCAGCTACCTCGTTGCCATACTTAGCGGCCAATGTAGCACGGATGTGTGCGTGGATCTCCTCAGCCTGGTCAGCCGTAGCGGTCTTACCTGTACCGATAGCCCAAACCGGCTCGTAAGCCAAGATGATCTTACCGAAGTCCTCTGCAGAGAGGTTGAACAAAGAGCCCTCGATCTGTGCGTCAACTACCTCGAAGTGCTTGCCTGCCTCACGCTCAGCCAACACCTCACCGATGCAGAAGATCGGAGTCAAACCGTTAGCCAAAGCCAACTCTACCTTTGTCTTCAAGATCTCCGGAGTCTCATGATAGTAAGCACGACGCTCAGAGTGACCTAAGATCACATACTTAGCACCTGTTGAAGCCACCATAGCGGCAGAAACCTCACCTGTGAAAGCACCCTTCTCCTTGTCTGCGCAGTTCTCAGCAGCTACACCGATCTTGTTCGTATCAATCGCAGCAGCTACGCTTGCCAAGTGAGTGAACGGGGTACCGATGATTACATCACAATTGGTAGTCTTATCCTTCAATGCCTCGTTCAAGCCTTTTGCCAAAGCCAAACCCTCAGCCAGGGTGGTGTTCATTTTCCAGTTTCCTGCAACAATATTCTTTCTCATAACTTAATAATTTAAATATGTAAATACAATAACTATTCTGTCTTTTTGCCTTCGATCTGCTTACGCGGCTTGCGACGGATGCGATGACGCAACAAGTCATAGAGCCAAATCAGCGACAAAGGTACGGTAAAAGTCAATAAGTTGGTTATAAGTCGCCCCTCTTCTTGCGCTTTTGGGTCTCGATTTTCATCCAAATAATAGGCAAGTTCCTCTGGCCATTGCTCCTCAGTGGGGATATCATTGCAGTGCCATTTCATCAGAATCGTACCTTCTCGAAGCAAAAACAGTCCGGGATTGGAACGAATCATGGTCTTCAATAGGGTATCGTCTGCCCGTAGATAGGGATATTCCGCTCCCGTTTGCTCCTCCCACTCCGCAATCTCCTCATCCGTTGAAGCGGTCACACAGTAAAAGTCCATATCATGTTCCACACTATAGTCATACGTCTGGTTGATCTCGTCGATGTGCTCATCATCAGCCTCGGCCAAATGGGGAGCGATCAACAGAAACAGGGGTCGCGGATCGTCTAACAGCTGATCTGTCACCTCCTCACCAATGCGATCATGAATCACGAAATCAGCAATCGGTGGCACATATCCCTGTTTCAAGAGTTCGGTGCGAGATTCGACAAAGGTCCATGTGCTATCTTCAGCGGGTGCGTCCTCCAAACCAAACTCCTTCCGAACACCCGCTTTCTCATAAATAAAGGAATAGCGATACTCATCTTGGGGCGCATCTTCAGGGATCATCCGCTCAGCTTGGATATTCACCCCAATCTTATAGGGACGGAAATCCACTATCGGCAGATGCATATAGTTATGGTAGGCAAAACCACAAATAAAGAGATACGACCAAAGCGGTACAAACCAATAGGCTTGGCGGGAAAAGCCGCGTACCAAATGCTGGTTGTAACGCCACAAGTAGCAAGCTGCCGCCAACAACACAACATTCTTGAAGAAGGTCTGCCAGTTGGTCAACAACAACGCCTCCCCGAAGCAACCACAATCCGATACCGGATCAAACAGGGCCAGATAGAGCGTCAACGGGGTCATGAAGCACATCATCAACAGGGTCAACCATGCGGCATAACGCCGATACACACCCAAAAGCAAAGTAACGCCTAAGGCAAACTCAACGGCGGAAAGGTTAAAAGCGAAAAAAAGGGAGAGCTCCTTGAAAGTGTCCAACCCGAAAGCGACCAAATAATCGGCGATCTTGATCGCACCACCTTGGGGATCTACCGCCTTAGTGGCTCCCGAGAAAAGAAAGACCACACCCAACAATAAGCGGCATGTCTCAACGAGAATCTTGGAAAAGGAGGGACGGTTCATGAGGAATTAGGCTTCACCGAACTCTAACTTGATCAGTCCAAAAAGCGCATAATTGATCATATCCATATAGTTGGCATCAATCCCCTCAGAGACCAATGTCTGTCCATGATGGCTTTCGATCTGTTTCGTGCGGAAGAGCTTCATCAGAATCAGATCCGTATAGGAGCTGATTCGCATCAAGCGCCAAGCCTCATCGTAATCATGGTTCTTGGCATACATCAATTCTTTGGTTTGGGTTATGTATTGATCATACAGTGCCAACGCCTCGTTTTCCGAGAGATCAGCCTTGTCCGAAAAGCCCAACGCTAATTGGATCAACCCGATCACCCCATAATTAACAATGCCGATAAACTCCGGGCGAATGCCCTCACCCACTAAGCTGACCCCTTTGATCTCCAAGCTACGAATGCGATTGGCTTTGATAAAAATCTGGTCAGTTACCGATTGCGGACGCATGATGCGCCAAGAGGCTCCATAATCTTTCAGCTTCTTCGCAAACAGATCTCGGCAAATGGCAATCACCTGCTCGAATTGCTCCTTGGTAGTGGTCATATCCTGTCCAATCCTCTCTTTCATACACCTATTATTTGGGGTTTACGAACAACGGAGCGTACGTCCCAGACGAAGTACGGTCGTCTTTGTGATTCCATTCAACTCACAAAGTTTCTGTACAGTCGTGCCATAACGTCTCGCAATTGCACCTAATGTATCCCCCGATTTAATCCGGTGATAGACTGGGGCTGATTCATCCGCAGCGGCCGTAGTCGCTTGCGGCAATGCAGCCGCAGCAGAGGCATCCGCCTTCACCGTGATGGTTTTATTCGTTGTTGTTTTCGCGGGTTGCTTGCTCTTTGCAGTAGTGGTTTTCTTCGTTGAACTGGGCTCTACCCCCGCACTGCAACGGATAGATTGGCCGATGCGCAATGTCGAGGTACTCTTCAAGCCATTCAAGCGGCACAGCTCACTCACGCTCGTACCATACATGCGAGCGATTTTGCCTAACGTATCGCCAGACTTCACCCTGTGATAGACCATCTGGTTATTCGAAGAGGTATAGATATTGCTCTTCCGTCCGTTGATCTTCACGTTACGAAAGACGAAAACATCTTGATGCGGTGTACTATTCTCAAAGTCAATAATCTCAGCGGGGTTAATGGCCTGCCCCAAGAAACGGGTCTCAAAATGGAGATGGGAGCCGGTAGAACGTCCGGTATTGCCTCCCAATCCGATTGGTTGACCAGCCTTCACTATCTCATCTCGCTCTACCAGGAATTTAGAAAGGTGACCATAAACCGTCTCTAAACCATTCGGATGACGTATAACCAAGTAGTAACCATAGCCTCGACGTTCGTAATTACGAATACGGATCTTACCGGAGAAAGCCGCACGAATCGTATCCCCCTTTTGCACCTTCAAGTCAATGCCTCGATGCATCCGACGGCGACGAGGCCCATATTTAGAGGTGACGTAAGTCATCGTGTCTAACGGAAGCACAAACGTAGAACAGTCGATGCGGCAAGAATCTGGCATATCAATCTTTTTGCCGCGGAAAGGATCGACCCAGTCATTGGTCCATTCGCCATAAAGCTCGTCTGCGGGAAACTCCAAGTCTTCCATGGCCTCCAACTCCTCCATTTCCTCCATCTCGATTAACTTATCAGTCATATCCTTCTTGAAGCCGACACGGTCAGCCATCAACTCGGTCACACGTTGATGCATCAATTGATGAGTGGGTTGGGTTTGTTCGGAAGCAGGGGGAGTAACGATCTTCACGGGTCGTTTAGCGTCCACTGTGGTCACTAACAAAGCCGCGCAACAGGTGAATAGGAATGCTTTTATATTCATTTTGCCAGATGATTTCGTGTTTTTAAATGATGTGCTTTCGGCAACGCAAGGCATCTCTGCCTGATTGTCAGATGCTCAAAGGTCGACATTTTGAGAAACCCCACCAAATTCACAAACCAAAAAAACGCGTAACGAATCCGAAGGAAAGCCAAAAACCATCTATAACCTATTAGAATACAAACCGATAGAGCAAAATATGTTTCACAACATATTAGCTGATACGGCTCCAATCTTTCTGCTTGTCGAATAGCGTTTTCAGCCTTTCGCTCAATATCCGGTGCTCCTCGCTCAATAAATCGGGATCTTTGTCAAGCACTTCCATCGCTTGTTCCCGGGCATATTGCAAGATCTGGCCATCAGTTGCCAAATTGGCAATCTTCAGGTCTAATCCCTCTCCACTTTGACGAGTGCCTTCCAAATCGCCATGTCCACGCAGGCGAAGATCCTCTTCGGCAATTTGGAAGCCATCGTTGCTGTTGACCATGATCTCCAATCGCTTGCGGGTGTCATTGCTCAACTTATACGACGAGACCAAGATGCAATAGGATTGCTCCGCTCCCCGGCCAACACGCCCACGCAACTGGTGCAACTGGGAAAGACCAAACCGCTCCGCACTCTCGATCACCATCACCGAGGCATTAGGCACATTCACACCCACCTCAATCACGGTGGTAGCCAACAGGATCTGCGCCTCTCCACTGACGAACTTCTGCATCTCCCGCTCCTTGTCCGCCGCTTTCATACGGCCATGCACCATGCAAACGGTATATTCAGCGAATACCTCCTTAAAGGTTTCGAAACCAGCCTCCAGGTCCTTATAGTCTAATTTCTCATTCCCCTCAATCAAGGGATAGACCACATAGACCTGCCGTCCCTTTTGGATTTCCGAACGCAAAAAGGCATACAGTTCCGCCTTCTTATTGTCATAACGATGGAGCGTGCGGATGGGCTTACGTCCAGGAGGCAACTCGTCAATGACCGAGACATCCAAATCGCCATAGAGCGTCATCGCCAACGTGCGCGGGATAGGAGTAGCTGTCATCACCAACACATGGGGAGGCTCTGCGTTCTTCGTCCACAACTTAGCCCGTTGTTCCACTCCGAAACGATGCTGCTCGTCAATGATCGCCAAGCCCAACGACTGGAAATGCACCGACTCCTCGATCAGCGCATGGGTACCGATCACGATCTGCATCTCCCCCTCCGCAATAGCGGGTAGCAGCTGCTCCCGTTCCTTCTTGCGGGTAGATCCTGTGAGCAACGCCACCTTCACCTCCATGCCTTGCAGGAAATGGCAGATCGTGGCATAGTGCTGGGCAGCCAGAATCTCGGTCGGAGCCATCAAGCAGGCCTGGCAATGGTTGTCGAGCGCCAGAAGCATGGAAAGCAAACCTACCAAAGTCTTTCCACTACCTACATCGCCCTGCAACAGTCGGTTCATCTGCCGGCCACTTCCCATATCTGCCCTGATCTCACGCACCACCCGCTTCTGTGCGTTGGTCAGCGCAAAAGGCAGATGCTCCTTATAAAAGGTATGGAAATACTCCCCCACGGTCGGGAAAGGAATACCTTTCAGTTTCCGTTTTCGCAAACTCGCCGTACGCAGGATTTTCAACTGGATAAAAAAGAGTTCATCGAACTTCAAACGCAACTGTGCCTGACGCAGTTTATGCACTGATTCCGGGAAATGCACGTTACGGATAGCCTCTGCCATCGAGAGCATCCCGATGCGCCCCAGCACATCCGCCGAGAGCGTCTCCGGCAATTGCCATTGCAGGGAACTGAGTAAGGTATATTGCAGGTTCTGGATCGTTCGCGAGGGAAGAAAAGCTTTCTTCATCCGATCGGTGGTGTTGTAATAAGGAGTTAGCCCCTTCGCCACCTGATCCGCCTGATCAAGCGAGTCAATATCCGGATGCACAATATTATAGGTAGAACCAAATGCCGTGGGCTTCCCGAACACGATATATTCCGTGTCCAACTTATACCGCTCTTTTGTATAGGAAATACCTTTGAACCACACTAAATCGATTACCCCGGTGCCATCCGTAAACTTACCAATCAACCGTTTGGCACTGCCTTCGCCTACGATGTCGAACAGCACGATCTTGCCCCTCAACTGGATAAAGGGCATGTTGCCCTCCACCTCATTCACTTTGTAGAAGCGACTGCGGTCGATATACTTATACGGGAAATAGAACAGCAGATCCTCGAACGAGGAGATGCCCGCCTCTTTCTTCAGAATCTCTGCCCGCTTAGGCCCGACCCCTGGCAGATACATGATCGATCGTTTATCCAAGTCCAACATCGTTATTATCGCTTACGGAGAAGTTTTACAACGGCGAAGATACAAACTAGTCAGTAAAATATACTGTATAAATCGCCAAAACAGGAAAATTTTCCCCATTACGCACAATCTATTTCATCGAATTATTGGTTATTGCCCGATTTTTGCGTCACAGGATAATTGTGCGTATCTTTGCCCCGTAATTGAAAAAAACAAACACAAAGCAATTCGAATATGAGCTATTTGATTAAACCTGCGGGATATAAGGCCTTGCTCAACCTGCCTCAGACAGAGATGGGTATCAAGAAGATCAAGGACTTTTTCCAGCAGAATCTCTCTTCCGAGCTGCGGCTACGGCGTGTCACTGCCCCACTTTTCGTGCTCAAGGGAATGGGTATTAACGACGACCTGAATGGTACGGAACGGGCTGTTACGTTCCCAATCAAGGATTTGGGTGACGCAAAAGCGGAGATCGTACACTCGTTGGCGAAATGGAAACGACTGACACTGGCTGATTACCAGATCGAGGAGGGTTACGGTATCTATACCGATATGAACGCGATTCGCTCGGATGAGGAGTTGGGCAATCTCCATTCGCTCTATGTGGAT
This sequence comes from uncultured Parabacteroides sp., assembly GCA_946055095.1. GTDB lineage: Bacteria > Bacteroidota > Bacteroidia > Bacteroidales > Tannerellaceae > Parabacteroides. The sequence continues at coordinate 9,719 of CAMGEM010000040.1, forward strand.
CAGTGGGACTGGGAATTGGTCATGAGCAAGGAGCAACGCAATGTGGCCTTCTTGCAGGAGATCGTCAGACGAATCTATGCGGCGATGGTGCGCACGGAATACTTGGTCTATGAGATGTTTCCGCAGATCAAGCCGGTGCTGCCGAAAGAGATCCACTTCATCCACTCGGAGGAGTTAAGGCTGAAATACCCGACCTTCACTGCCAAAGAGCGTGAGGACGCGATCGCCAAGGAATATGGTGCGGTCTTTATTATTGGTATCGGAGCACCATTAGGCGATGGAAAGAGGCACGACGGACGTGCACCAGACTACGATGATTGGTCCACGGTGGCTGAGAACGGACAGGTTGGTTTGAACGGCGACCTCTTGGTATGGGACGCAGTGCTGAACCGCTCATTGGAGTTATCTTCGATGGGTATTCGTGTAGATAAGGAGGCATTGTTGCGTCAGCTGGCTGCTTGTCAGGCGGAGGATCGCAAACAGCTCTATTTCCACCAGCGGTTGCTGAATGGCGAGTTGCCGCAGAGCATCGGTGGCGGTATCGGACAGAGTCGTCTCTGTATGTTCTACCTGCGTAAAGGGCATATCGGTGAGATCCAGTCCAGCATCTGGCCGGAGGAGATGCGTCGGGAGGCTCGTGCTGCAGGTATGTATCTGATCTAATTCTAAATGAGATAGACAATGGATGTAAAGATTGAGGAAAGCTGGAAGTGGCGTTTGGCCGCGGAGTTTGAGAAGGACTATTTCAAACAGTTGACGGATTACGTCAGGGAGGAATATCGTCGGGGGGCGGTCTATCCGCCAGGACCCTACCTGTTCAACGCCTTCGCCCATTGCCCTTTCGAGCAGGTGAAAGTGGTGATCTTAGGGCAAGATCCCTATCACGAGCCGGGGCAGGCGCACGGCCTTTGCTTCTCGGTGCAGGATGGGGTACCCTTCCCGCCTTCCTTGGTCAACATCTTCAAGGAGATCCAATCGGATCTGGGAAGGCCTGTCCCTACAACAGGTAACTTGACCCGCTGGGCGGATCAAGGGGTGCTGTTGCTCAACGCCACCTTAACGGTGCGGGCACATCAAGCGGGATCGCACCAGAACCGGGGATGGGAGACCTTTACCGATGCGGTGATCCACCGGTTAGCGCAAGAACGCAATCACATCGTTTATATGTTGTGGGGATCGTATGCCCAGAAGAAGGGTGCTTTCATCGACAGCACGAAGAACTTGGTGCTCAAGTCTGCCCATCCTTCTCCTCTTTCTGCCTACCGAGGTTTCTTTGGCAACAAACATTTCAGCCAAGCCAATGATTATTTAGTGGCTACGGGGCAAACACCGATCGAGTGGTGATTACTTCACCTCCTCGTAATCGACATACTCACCATCATCTTGGGTGAAGATCTTTTTCCGTTGTGCAGCACGTGAACGACGAGCCTCCTCTTCCGTTCGACTTCCACTCGAACGGTTGTTGGCCTGCGTGCGCTGGCTATGTTGACGGGCACTCCCATTGCGGCTATCCTCACCAAAGAAGAATCGCTTAAAACTGCGCAAGACGGAGAAGCCCATCAAGAACAGCAATAGGAGAAATAGGAAGAACATGAAAAATAAGAACTTGAACATACTCAGCCTCTTTTGTTAAGTAAAGACAAGATGATATACACGACGATCGTGCCTGCGATGCCTAAGCATCCCCATAAGGCAACGAACAGGATGGCACAAGCCACCAAGAGATAGCGAAATTCGTTCCCTTTCCATCCCCACGATTTCACTTTCAACGAGAACATCGGCACCTCAGAGACCAAGAGCCATGAGGAGAGACAAGCCAACGGCAAGAGGATGGCGGTCAACAAAGCCGCATGATTCACCACAAGCGGTTGAACCGCATAGGCAGCCGAGCCCCAGAACAACGCATGCGCCGGAACCGGAAGCCCGATGAAAGAGGTCGTTTGCCGCTCATCTATGTTGAACTTCGCCAACCGTAGGCCGGAGAAGGTAGGGATGACAAACGCCAAGAAGGGTAGATAGCTACCCAGTTCCCCGAGAGGCAGGGAAGGGACACAGGTCGTGAGCAGGTGAAACAACACGATGCCGGGTGCCACTCCGAAGCTCACCATGTCGGAGAGCGAATCCAACTCTTTGCCCATCGGCGAATAGGCCTTCAACAGGCGAGCCGCAAAGCCGTCGCAAAAGTCGAATAGGGCGGCAATGATGATCCAGGTCAATGCCCCGAAGAGATTACCCTCAAAAGCCATGACCGTTGCCACACACCCTGAGATCAAACTCATACAGGTGATGGAATTGGGAATATGTTTTCTGATTGTCATTTCGATAAACGAGCTATAGGCGTTTGATTGCCTGTTACTTGCTGATCCATCTCGACCAAGACTTCCGTGCCGATAGGCAGATAGACATCCACACGAGAGCCAAACTTAATGAAGCCCATCTGCTCATTCACATGGCAAGGCTCACCCACCTTGGCATAGGTGACGATGCGACGTGCCATGGCACCTGCGATCTGTCGGGCTAAAATATCCACACCCTGCTTGGTGGTAATCACCACGGCAGAGCGTTCATTCTCCGTGCTGCTCTTCGGTAGGTAAGCCGCCATGAAGCGTCCATTCTGATGCGAGACATGTTTCACCGTGCCATTGACGGGGAACCAGTTGGCATGGACATTGAAAATCGACATGAAGATGGAGACCTGCAAGCACTGTTTGTGCAGGATCTCGTTTTCCATGACCTCCTCGATGGCTACGATCGTGCCGTCAGCCGGTGCGATGACCAATCCTTCGGAATCATAGGGGAAGCGGCGGTAAGGACTACGGAAGAAATTCAGAATCAAGAGAAAAAAGATAGTAGTGAAGGTAGCGACTGTATAAAACAGTCCCCTACTTGCGGTATAATACACTGTCACGTTCACGATAAAAATGAGCGTAAACAATGTAAGCAGTAAACCGGTTCCTTCTCTGTGTACTTTCATCTTTCTCAATACTCTCTGTTCGTTTTATATAAATGAGAATGCAAAAATATTCATTTTTACCGAAATTCAAAAACTATCTGACGGTTTTACCACTTCTATTTTGCCTAACTCCACGTACCAAAGGTATCCACTCACCTGTGAATAACCCATTTCTTGGATTAATCGCAGGTAATTACGCACTTGCGCTTGATGGCTTTTCAACAGACGTTGACCGAATTTATAATCAACGACTACCACCTCATTTCCACGCAACATCACGCGGTCTGGTCGTTTGGTCAAACCGCCTTCCGAAAGTATCTCTACCTCGTTCAAGATACGATACTGATCACTATACCAATCCTTTACTTTTGGCATTTGGAGCAGGTCGATGAGCCTTTGTGCCAATTTCGTAGCCTCCGTTTGGGTAATCACGCCCTCCATCTGATAGCTCTCTATCGCATGGGGTATATCCTTTGCGGTATGAATGCGGCTCAGCACCTCGTGCATCACGGTACCATGTTTCCGCTTCGCATCATCAAAAAAGAAGTTTTTTCCATGGAGCCGTAGATGCAGCCGCTCATCGGGTGAGACGGAGGCAATCCGTTTCATCCATAGCTCCTCGGTTTGGCTCTCCGACTCCTTGACTTCCGGATGCCACCAATCGCCCCATACAAAACGTCCCTCATCGGGATTGAAATGAGAGGGAAGCGATTCCAAAGGCACTCCTTGGCTGGTTTGCGCAACCTCCGTGCGGAAAGCCTTCCAAAGCAGGTCACCTATGGAAGAGACTTTCTCTGGATCACCGCTCTTCGACAGCTTTTTGGGCCGTGGCGCACAAATGATCAACTCCTCTTTCGCACGGGTGAACGCTACATAGAGGGTGTTGAGATTATCCATAAAAGCGTTGAGTCGCTCATGGAAATAGTCGGCTGCAAAATGGGTCGCACCCAACCCTTGCCCGTAGCGTACAGGCACTAAAGGAAGCTGGCTGAATGGTTTTTGCTGGGGCTGGCACCAAAGAATCACGGGATGGAATCCCTTATGATCCAACTCCCAATCACAAAATGGCAGGATCACGGCCTTGAAACCTAATCCTTTCGATTTATGCACCGTCAGGATGCGAATGGCGTTTTGCCCGTCGGGTGTGGCGATGGTCTGCTTGTAGCCACTCTCGTCCCACCAGTTCAAGAAATCATTCAGGTCGGCATTCTCTTTTTGGGAGAACTCTGCCACCTTGTCCAAGAAGGCTTGGGCAAACACCTGTTCAGAATCGGTGATGGTCTGAGCGACTAACCGAAAGAGGGCCTCGGTCAATTCGTAGAGCGCATAACGGGAATAGGTCAGTAGTTGGTTGACCCAACGCTCGTCAGCGACCTGCGCTTCCGCCAAAGAACCACTGATCAGCCGATAGGCATATTGAGCTAACTTTCGCAAGGCCACATCTTTCGGGTTGCGCAAGAAGCGAAAGACCGCTATAAAGAAGCGCACGGTAGGAGAGCTGCTGATAAACAGGGCCTCATCGGAGATAATCTCATAACGGTAAGGATCCTCGGGATGCGCCTCCTTATAGCTTAACAGCGCATCAGCTACGGCAGCCCCTTCGTGATTGGTACGCACCAAGATGGCCATATCTTTCAAGGCATAGCCGTTTTGTTGCAGTTGACGAATCGTGCCCGGCAACCGCTCTAAGGCTTCCGCTTTCCAGTCATTCTCCTCATCGCCAGCGAGAAAATCGACGCATACATGGCCTGCTCGCCCCTGAAAGCGAGGAGGTATCTGCTGATCGCTTTTGGTATAAGCCTTGACGAGTTGCTGATTGTACTGAGCCTGTTGCTCGGCTGAGAGAGACGAGTCAGTCAACGCCTCATTGTAAAGCGCTTGCAACAAGGCGGGCGCAACGGTGAAGAGGGCATTGTTGAAGGCAACGATATGGTGACAACTGCGCCAGTTGGCTTGTAAGGTCTCCTCACGCACTAAGGCAGGGATGAAATCTCGATGTACCTGTTGATCCAGCAATGTCCAGTCAGAGTTCCGAAAGCGGTAGATGCTCTGTTTCACATCACCAACGATCAGGTTGTCTTTGCCTTGCGCCAAGCTCTCCTCCACGAGCGGACGGAAATTGTTCCATTGCATACCGCTGGTGTCTTGGAACTCATCGATCATATAATGGTCAATCTGCGTACCGGTCTTCTCATAGATGAAGGAGGCATCACTGCCATGGATCACCTTGCTTAGCAATTCAGTAGTGTCGGCGATCAGCATGACATTTTTCTTCGCTCGGTAGGCACTAACTTGCTGGGATATATCGGTCAAGATACCCAAGGTATAATAATAGCGAACGATCTCCTTGGCCGTGAAATAGTCCGTGGCTTGGTCATATAGGTCGATTGCCTGTTTCACAGACGCATTGAGGCCTGCTTGCACAGCTTGGGCGATCTGTTGCTTCAGCGCTGCGCTGGCTTTTTGGGTGGTATAGGCCTCCGGCTGATCGGCTAAATGGCGGAAGGTGGCCGTAGGAGCCTTCAACTCACCTTGTGCCCAGGCTTTGAAGAGCAGGAGTGGGGTGCGGCTACCTCCAGCGAATTGCTCCACCTGCAACCCTTGTTGATCAATCAGTTGAAGGGCTTGCTCTCCAATCGCTTTAGCCGTTTTTTCGGTATGCCGGATCATGCCATAGAGCGTCTCCTTATACCGCTCTAACAGCTGTTTATCGGTGGGATCGGTAGCCACCTCTTGGTGGAATGCCTTGTAACTCTCCTTGAAAAGTTCTCCGGCCAAGGACTGGATGTCGGAACGGAAGTTCCAGCCTTGCCCCTCCTCGATACGATCCTCCGCAAAGCGCAACAGCCACCCCAACAGTGGTTTGTTCTCCGGCTTGGCTAAGTCGTTCAAGAGGCTGTCGATCGCCTCAGTGAGCACCAAGTCCTTATCCATCTCGATCCCATAACCGCCTTGCAGGCCGATCTCTCGGGTGAAAGCACGGGTAATCTGTTGGAAGAAACGGTCAATCGTGCTGATATTGAAGGCTGAATAATCATGGAGCAATGCGATCAAGATCTGCTGGGCTTTCTGCCGTACCTCCTGTTCGGTCAGTCGATACCGTTGAGCGAGTGCTTTCAGATAGTCGGAAGGCGCACCGGAAGAGAGCTGGTAAAGCTCTGTCACGATGCGACTCTTCATCTCGTCGGTGGCCTTATTGGTGAAAGTCACAGCCAAGATGCGGCGATAGGCACCGGGAGCGGAGAAGAGAAGCGTCAAATACTCGCCCGTCAGCTTATGGGTCTTGCCCGCACCTGCAGAGGCCCTGTAGATCGTCAGCATAGCGATGAGGGCTTATTTGATTTTACTTTTGGCATAGCCCGCCTTCAGCAACAATTCCAATACCTTCTGCCGAAAGTCGCCTTGCAGGATAATCTCGCCCTCCTTGGCCGATCCACCTACACCACATTTCACTTTTAATTCCTTCCCTAAGGCAGCCAAGTCTGCCGCTGTCCCTTGAAAGCCCGTGATCAATGTCACAGTCTTGCCGCCTCGCCCCTGTTTATCCAAGGCGATACGCAACACCTGCTTCTCCTTCGGCAAGGTCTCGGCCTCCACCTCCTCGTTCGTCTCATAATGAAAATCCGGATTGGTGGAATAGAGGATGCCCAACCGATCCTTCCAGTCGTTCTTTTTCATGCTTATCTTTGTTGACGCAACAAAGATAAGCATTTCCCAACAAGCCTCTCACTTTTCCCCAGTTGACAAAAAATATTTCGCTAACTGGAGAAAAATTGTTGGCTAATTGAA
>CAMGEM010000041.1 GCA_946055095.1 uncultured Parabacteroides sp.
TAATCATTCACCTGATTAGCCTCTACATAGCTACGGATATAGTCGGCAGCCTCCGGATAGTCATTCTCTTGCAGCATAGAGGCACTCTGCATCTCGATCTGCTCCTCGAACAGCGATTTCAACACAATCGCACCCGCACCCGCTTTCTCAAACTCAAGATTTCGCTCAGCCTTGTTTGTCAAGCCAGAACTACCGATAATAATCGGATTGCGGAGCGTCAGTCCCGCATAGGAAGTCTTCATGTCCATCATGTCATTTATCATTTAGATTTCACAATTTATTTACAAACTCAATAGACTCGCTCGCCAAAAATAGAGGTGCCGACCCGGATCAGGTTACTCCCTTCTGCAATCGCCAACGGATAATCGTGGCTCATGCCCATCGAAAGCAACGTAAAATCCGGATTGGCTTGGCAAAGCCCGTCCTTCAATTCACGGAAGAGCGCATGGATCTGATGAAACTCAGCCCTGATCTGCTCCTCATCCTCCGTATTGGTCGCCATACCCATCAATCCACAGATCCGCACATGGGACAGGTGGGCGACGGCCTCATCCGCCAGCAGCTGCTTACACGCCTCAGGAGTTAAGCCATGCTTGGTCTCCTCTTGTGCCACATGGATCTCCAAAAGCACCCGGATCACCCGATCCACCTTGGCTGCCTGCTTCTCGATCTCTTGCAATAGACGCAAGGAATCCACACTATGAATCAAGCTGATGAAAGGTACGATCTCCTTCACCTTGTTGCTTTGCAACGTCCCGATGAAATGCCACTCGATGTCTGCGGGTAACTGCCGCTGCTTCGCCACCAACTCCTGCGCCCGACTCTCACCAAACACACGCTGCCCCGCAGCATAGGCCTCTTGCAAAGCCTCAACGGGATGAAACTTGGAGACAGCCACCAACGTCACCTCCGAGGGCAGGGAATGTTTCAACGCTTGGATACGCTGTGCGATACTCATGCCTCACTCCTCTTTTCCGCTTGCGCTCTTTGCTCGGCAAGCAACTCCTCATCGCTCTTCTTCTCCTCTGGGATGCGATTCGCATCGAAGGGGAAAACATCCATCAGCTGTGTCTCGGCGACAGAAGCGATCGTATAGTCCGCTAACGTGCCCTTCATGCCCTCGTCGAGCACCTCGATCGCCTCCTTCAGCGTACTGGCTTGCGCCAACATCTGCGCCGCCGTTTTTTTCTCCGCACCACTTTTCTCGTCGAGCGTAATGAAATAGATCTTTATTTTATAGAAACGATCGCCATTCTCATTGAAAAACAACTCCGAGAGACGAGCACGCTTGATGTCTGTCACGGTAAACTCACCCGTGATAAACGGACGGATCTCCTCGATGATACGCGCCTCTGCCTCTGTGAAGGAGAGGGCATCCACCAAATAGGGTTCAGTCACCTTCTTCTGCATGCCATTCTCCAGCATTTTCTCGTAAGAAACCTTACATTCAAACCAGTTGTGCATTTGCTTTGTCCTTTAATTTACTACTTAACGTCTGTTTAATAACGAGCAAAGATAGCAGGTATTCTTTAATTTCGCTATTCCATTCAGCGAAAACTTGGCCGTTTGCCCAAAACAAACTACTTTTACCGCATAATAATGGAAAAGATGAGAACATTACTGTCATTACCACCTAACTTGGTGGATTGCTTCCACCATATAGAGAAAGTGGATCGTTCGGAATGGTTTTGCACCTCTGATCCTATCGGAGCTCGATTAGGTTCAGGTGGCGGTACGACTTGGCTGTTAGAGGCTGCTTGTCAGTCAGAAACGTCATCCATGGATTTTAGCGAATGGTTGCAAAAAGAGAAACGTATCCTGCTTCATGCCGGTGGACAGAGCCGGCGATTGCCCGCTTATGCCCCTTCTGGAAAGATCTTGACACCGATTCCTGTCTTCCGTTGGGCACGTGGCCAACGCCTCTCGCAAAACCTTCTATCCCTGCAACTGCCCCTCTATACGCGCATCATGCAGAAAGCCCCTGAACAGCTGCATACGTTGATAGCGAGTGGCGATGTCTTCATCCGTGCCACAGAGCCTTTGCAGGAGATCCCAGACGTAGATGTCGTCTGCTACGGATTGTGGGTGGATCCCTCCTTGGCTCGCAATCATGGCGTGTTTGTTTCCTCTCGCCTTCACCCGGATCAGCTGGATTTCATGCTGCAAAAGCCCTCGTTAGAGCGATTGAGTGAGTTGTCGAGCAGCCATCTCTTCTTGATGGACATCGGTATCTGGCTGTTGAGCGACCGTGCCGTTGCCCTGTTGAGAAAGCGTTCCTATACCGCAGACGGTCAACAGCTGCGCTGTTATGACCTGTATGGAGAGTTTGGTTTAGCCTTAGGTGCGCATCCGACAGTGGAAGACCCTGAATTAAATAGCTTACGAGTGGCTATTCTCCCGCTTCCCGGCGGAGAGTTCTATCATTATGGCACCAGCCGAGAGCTGCTCTCCTCCACATTAGCCATACAGAACTTGGTGCGTGACCAACGTGCCATCATGCAACGCAAGGTGAAGCCGCATCCAGCCATGTTCGTGCAAAATGCCTTGTCGCAGTATAAACTGACGGCCGACAACTCCGAGATCTGGATCGAGAACAGCTATATCGGCCCACGTTGGACCTTACGCAACAAACAGATCATCACAGGCGTACCCCAGAACGACTGGGAACTTTCCCTCCCAGAGGGAGTTTGTGTGGATGTCGTACCTTGGGAAGAGCAGGCTTGGATAGCCCGTCCCTATGGGTTCAACGATCTTTTCAAAGGAGCGTTGCAAGATCCAGCCACCCTTTTCATGGGACAATCCATCCAAACATGGGCCGCTGCCCGAGGCATTACCCTCCCCGCATCCACGGACATCCAGAACGCACCGCTCTTCCCGGTTTGCCAAACGGTAGAGGCATTAGGCACGGTTTTACGTTGGATGATCAGTGAGCCTACGCTTGCGGAAGGAAAATCCCTATGGCTCCAAGCAGAGAAGGTGTCTGCCAATGGGATATCCGATCGAGCCAATCTCCAGCGATTAGTAGCACAAAGAGAGGCTTTTCGCCAAGCAGATTGGGCACTGTTAGCCAAGAACCAAGAGAAGAGCGTGTTCTACCAATTGGATTTAGCGGACGCAGCCCATGCGTTTGCCGAAGCAGAGATCCCGCTGCCTTCCGTGTTGAGTGAGACGCAACCCTTGTTGAAACGGATTCATAACCACATGTTCCGTGCACAGGTGATGAAGCAACAACAGCTGCCCTACGAACCCGAGGAACAGGCCGCCTTCTCCCTGCTGCGAGAGGGATTAGTCGCCTCTATCTTGTCGGACAAGCAAGCTCCTCACCTACATGTCTATCCCGATCAGATCGTTTGGGGACGCAGTCCGGTACGCATCGACTTAGCCGGAGGCTGGACCGACACGCCCCCCTATTGCCTCTACGCAGGTGGTAACGTGGTGAATGTGGCGATTGAATTGAATGGGCAACCCCCTTTACAAGTCTATGTGAAACCTTCACGCACCCCACAAATCATTCTTCGCTCCATCGACTTGGGGGCGATGGAGGTCATCCAGACCTGGGAAGAGTTACGCCTATATAATAAGGTAGGCTCTCCCTTCTCCATCCCGAAAGCCGCTTTAGCATTGGCCGGTTTCTTGCCAGAGTTTACCGCCGAACGTTTCCCCTCGTTGGAGGCACAACTCAAAGCCTTTGGTTGTGGATTGGAGGTCACCCTATTGGCCGCCATCCCAGCAGGCTCAGGATTGGGCACCAGCTCCATTTTAGCAGCCACTGTCTTAGGAGCCCTATCCGACTTCTGCGGATTGGCTTGGGACAAAAACGAGATAGGCAACCGCACCCTGATCCTGGAGCAATTACTCACCACTGGGGGCGGCTGGCAAGATCAGTATGGAGGTGTACTGCACGGGGTGAAGCTGTTGCAGACCTGCGAAGGATTCAATCAAAGCCCGGTGGTACGTTGGTTACCGGAATACCTGTTTACTGATCCGGCATACAGGGCTTGCCACCTACTTTATTATACGGGAATTACACGTACCGCCAAAGGCATCTTGGCAGAGATTGTACGAGGTATGTTCCTCAACAGCGGAACTCACCTTCAGCTACTCAGTGAGATGAAAGCGCATGCATTGGATCTGTTTGAGACGATTCAACGAGGTGATTTTGAGACCTACGGCAAATTGGTAGGGAAGACATGGACTCAAAACAAAGCTCTTGACGCGGGCACCAATCCACCAGCCATCGAGCAGATCATCCGTTTGATTCACCCCTATGCTTTAGGCTATAAGTTACCGGGTGCAGGCGGAGGAGGCTATCTTTATATCGTGGCCAAAGATCCAGAGGCAGCCGCACGCATTCGTCAGCTATTGACAACCACACCCCCCAACGCAAACGCTCGTTTTGTGGAAATGGGACTGTCTGGACAGGGGTTACAAATCAGCCGATCCTGATCCCTACAAAGGAACTAAAAGTACCAATTAGTTGTTAATTGGTACATTATCTAAGTGATTTGGAACATTTCGTTCCAAAGAGTTGTTGTATTTTTGCAGGGTTAATTTTTGAGGAAAAAAGATTGAATGGCTAAACGAGTCGTATTTATCATGTTATTCGGGCTCATCGCTTGGGCAGTGAGGGGTCAAAATTATACTATTAAAGGAACGGTGACGGACTCCATCACGGGAGAGCCGTTGCCTTATGTAGCTGTATTACTGAAGGGTACTACGATCGGTGGAACAACGGACATAGATGGAAAATTCACTATCTCAACATCCTCCAAGGTGCGTACGATCCAGGTTTCTTACTTAGGTTATACCGAGAAAGAGGTCAACTTCACGCCTGGAAAAGCCAATAACTTAACGGTGCTTTTAGCGCCTACCAGCATCGCCTTGGAGGAGGTAGTGATCAAACCGGGTAAAGAAAAGTATAAGAAAAAGGATAATCCGGCCGTCATCTTCATCAAGAATGCCATTGAACGACGGGAGAGCAACGATCCGAAGAATCACGATTATTTCCAATACGACCAATATGAGAAAATGGTTTTCGCCATGAACGACTATGAGGCGAAGCCCAGTAAAAATGGCAAACCCAGCAAGTTTGAGTTCTTGAACGACTTCGTCGATACGTTGGAGATTGGAAAGACGATCTTACCGGTTTCTGAACGGGAGAAGTTGCAAACGGTTTACTACCGCAAAGATCCCAAGACCGAGCGTCGAGTGGTAGCTGCGACAAAGGCTGCCGGTGTGGATGAGATCTTCTCCCGAGAGGGCATTTCTCAATTGCTCAACGAGGTGTTCCGGGAAGTGGATATCTTTCAGAATGACATTCCGCTCTTCCTCAACCGATTCGTGAGTCCGATGTCCACGATGGGTCCCAACTTTTATAAGTATTATCTGTTGGACACCGTGGAGGTAGCGGGCACCCAGTGTGTGGATTTAGGTTTCGCACCGTTTACCCCAGAGACCTTTGGTTTTACAGGACACCTGTTCATCACGCTCGACTCCACCTTCTTCGTACAACGGGTGAAGCTGAACGTACCCAAGAAGATCAACCTCAACTTCGTGGGAGGCATGACCATCGAACAGACTTTCAATCGCGCTCCAGATGGCACACGTATCATCACCAAGGATGATATTCACGTGGATTTCAAGCTGAACGAGAAGTCAAAGGGTATGTATGCTCGTCGCTTAAATATCTACTCCAACCACACTTTTGACCAGCCACAAAACATGGCGGTATTTGAGGAGAGCAACCCTATACTCATTCCAGATTCAGCCTATCGACGTTCAGAGGAGTATTGGGCAGCGAACCGACCGGATGGAGCTGGAGAGCGCAAGAAAAATACGGTGGAGATGTTGATGGAGAAACTGCGCTCCGTCCCCATCTTTTATATCACAGAGAAAATCGTGACGATCTTGACCTCTGGCTATGTGCAGACCAATAAGGAGAAAGATCTGAGCAAGTTTGAGTTTGGTCCGATGAACACCTACGTCAGTGGTAATGCCATCGAGGGTGCCCGCTTCCGTGTAGGTGGAACCACGACTACCGCTTTCAACAAGCGCCTCTTCTTGGATGGTTACATGGCCTACGGCACAAAAGACCGCAAGCTGAAATATGACGGATTGGTGGAATACTCGTTCATCGACAAGAAAGATTACCGAAAGGAGTTCCCCGTCCATTCGGTACGCTTGGAGTATATGTACGACATCAACCAAATTGGTCAGCAGTACATGTACACCAACAAGGATAACATGTTCTTGGCCTTCAAGCGACAGAAAGATACCCGTGCGACCTACCTGCGCAACTTGGAGCTGACCTACTACCGAGAGCATTACAATGGTTGGGCGTATGGTGCCGTATTCCGTAACTTCAAGGAATACTCCACTGGCTATGCGGCTTTCGATGAGATCCGTGCAGATGGTTCGTTATTCGCACAAGACAATTATAAGATGTCTGAGCTGGAGTTGAAACTTCGTTTCGCTCCGAACGAGAAATTTTATCAGACACGTAACTACCGTTATCCGATCACCTTGGATGCGCCTGTCTTCACATTGAACCACACCATGGCATTCAAAGATGCGTTGGGTAGCTCTTACAACTACCAAAAGACCGAGTTTGGTATTCAGAAACGTTTCTGGTTCTCGGCATACGGTTATGTGGATATTTTGGCGAAAGCCGGCAAGGTATGGACTCAGGTTCCCTACCCCTTGCTGATCCTGCCCAACGCCAACCTCTCCTACTTGGTGCAACCGGAGTCTTACACCAACATGAACGCATTGGAGTTCATCAACGACCAGTATGCCTCATGGGATGTCACCTATTTCATGAATGGTGCCTTGCTGAATCGTCTGCCACTGATCAAGAAACTGAAGTGGCGTGAGGTATTCTCGTTCCGTGGCCTGTTTGGCGATCTGTCAGACAAGAACAACCCCTTCTTGGAGGAGAACCGAGGCAAAGGGCTGTACGCCTTCCCCGCAGGAACCTACTTGATGGACCCGAAGAATCCCTATATGGAGGTAGGTGTCGGCGTAGAGAACATCTTCAAGTTCTTACGTTTGGACTATGTTTGGCGTCTGACCTACAAAGATCATCCCGGCATCCAAACCCGTGGTGTCCGTTTCATGATGAAGCTGACCTTCTAAGGTTAGGTAAACTATAAAAAGATGAAAGGCAAGCAAAGCGCATAAAGTCATCTTTGAAAACAACAGTTTACCCTTAGACAAGCCAAGGTATTCACTAAAAAAGGCTATCTTTGAGGCCATATTTTAAAAGACTACAACATGAACTACGGTTTTGTCAAGGTGGCAGCGGCTGTACCCCATGTGAGGGTAGCCGATTGCTTTTATAATACGCAACAAATAGAGGGAATGATGCGACAAGCTGCTACGAAGCATGTGCAGATCATCGCATTCCCGGAACTTTCCATCACGGCATATACCTGCCTGGATCTGTTTCAACAGGAGACTTTGCTTCGCTATGCCGAAAAGGCGTTGATGGAGCTGGTCAGCAAAACAGCGGACTTAGATTTGCTGACTATCGTAGGTTGTCCCCTGCGCAGTGGCAGCCAGTTGATCAACGCCGCAGTGGCTTTCCAGCGGGGTGAGATCTTGGGTGTCGTGCCGAAGAGCTACCTGCCCAGCTACAAGGAGTTTCAGGAGGAGCGTTGGTTCACGCCGGCGAGCCAGCTGCAAGAGGGCGTGATCCAGATTGGTGGTCGAGCAGTGCCAATGGACAGCTACCTGCTGTTCGAGTATGAGCAGGTGAAGGTGGGCGTTGAGCTCTGCGAGGATCTGTGGGTGCCCATTCCTCCCAGCTCGGAACTGGCGATGCAGGGAGCTAACCTGATTTTCAACCTCTCGGCCAGCAACGAGCTAATCGGCAAACATGCCTATCTGCGTGCACTGATCGCCCAGCAATCGGCTCGCTGTATCGCCGGATACATCTATGCCTCGGCAGGTTTCGGCGAGTCGAGTACCGACTTAGTCTTTGCCGGCAACGGCATCATCGCCGAAAATGGCGTGATTTTGAAGGAATCGGAGCGTTTCTCCATGGAGGAGCAATTGGTGATCAGTGAAATTGACGTGGAGAACTTGATGAACGATCGCCGGGTGAACACCAGTTTCATGCAGGGCTACCTAAATCATAACTTGACAAGCGCCACAATCATCCCGTTCAGCTTGCCCAATCATACGCTGCAGCTGACTCGACCGATCGACCCGCATCCTTTCACCCCTTCAGGCGAGGCATTGAAGGAACGGTGCGAGGAGATTTTCCATATCCAAGTGGCTGGATTGGCGAAACGGTTGGTGCATACCCACGCACAGACGGCTGTGGTCGGTATCTCAGGAGGCTTGGATTCCACCTTGGCTTTGTTGGTAACGGTGATGACTTTCGATGCCCTCAAGCTGCCTCGTGAGCGCATCATCGGCATCACGATGCCTGGCTTCGGAACGACGGATCGTACCTACACCAACGCATGTAACCTGATTCGCTCGTTGGGTGTCACCCTGAAAGAGATCTCCATCAAGGCGGCCTGCTTGCAACATTTCCAAGACATCGAGCATGATCCCTCGGTGCACGACGTGACCTATGAAAACAGCCAGGCTCGTGAGCGGACACAGCTATTGATGGACGTAGCCAACAAAGCGAATGGAATGGTAATCGGCACCGGCGACCTTTCGGAGCTGGCGTTGGGTTGGGCCACCTATAACGGCGACCACATGTCGATGTATGGCGTGAATGGCAGTATTCCTAAGACACTTGTACGCTATTTGGTAGAATGGGTAGCCAACAACAAGGTGGACGAACAGTCGAAAGCTACCCTCTTGGACATTGTCGATACACCGATCAGTCCCGAATTGATCCCCGCAGACGAGCAGGGCAACATCAAGCAAAAGACAGAGGACTTGGTCGGCCCTTACGAGCTGCACGATTTCTTCCTCTATCATTTCATCCGCTTCGGAGCTTGCCCGTCGAAGATCTACTTCTTGGCACAGATCGCCTTCGCAGGTGTATATGATACTGCCACGATCAAGAAATGGCTTCACACCTTCTTCCGCCGCTTCTTCCAGCAACAGTTCAAACGTAGCTGCTTGCCAGACGGTCCGAAAGTAGGCTCCATCACACTCTCGCCTCGTGGCGACTGGCGTATGCCGAGTGATGCGATGGCTACCTTATGGTTAGAGGAGATTGAAAAGCTATAACCTATAAAAAAGAGCTGTGTCGATCGAATAAATTCACTTTGACACAGCTCTTTCTATATCTTTTATTGTTCTTACCACCCCATCAGCTGACGAAGGAAAGGAATCAGTTCATCGGCCATGCGTCTCTGCTGACCGATGCTGGGATGGGAATCAGCCCCATAGCCCAAATCGCCGTTCTGCGGAGAGAAGGTAAACCGATAGACCTCCTTATCACCTGCCGCATTCGCCTCAGCCGTCACCTCATCCAACGTGCGCTCCACTAACCTCATGGGTTCACCACTCAACATACAGCCGCTGAGCCAAACGATCTTGGCCGCCGGATAGAGCTGGCGCAGTCGCTGTCCGAAACGGACATAAGCGGCTTTCAAACGCACTGGGTCATAGCCTTTCGTGCTGCAATCGTTCGTACCTAAGTTGACACAAACCAAATCAGGTTGGTAACGTTGACAGTCCCACACCTCGGTGCTATCCCCAAAGAGTGTCTGCAAATAGAGGGCTGGCATACAGTTGGGATTTCCCTCCTTGGGGCCGTTGTAGTTGCGGTAAATACCAATGCCACTGCGTGCGGTGACATAATGCTGCGCATTCAACGTACGAGCGGCGATAGCGGCATAAGTATAATAATGGTTCTCCGTATCCTCGGAGAAGCGAACTTTCCCACTCGATGCCTCCACCCCATAGCCACAGGTGATGGAGTTGCCGATAAACTCAATCTTACGGGTAGGCAACGCAGGAGGCGTAACCAACTGGCATCCCTCATCCAACAGGAATCCCTTGAACTCCGGACGGCGCTCATAAGCCTCCAAGACATTCATGATGCGTACGGTATGGTTACCCTTGGGCAAGGCTGCCGCCAAAGAAACAATCGAATCCTTGGGAGAGGTAAAAGCCACCTTAAAAGGTTGTGCCTCGTCGATCTGCACCATGAAATAACCGCTGTTGGGCTTCGCCACCATACGGAGGGATGTGCCCTCGAAAGCCGCTCGAATCTGAACCCCCGGATAGGTAAAACAGGGTGCTTCAGGATTCTTAAAACTAACACGTCCCACATACTGAATCTGGGGATCAGTCGGTTTCACCCAAGTGCCCGTAGGAGCCACTGTTGTCTGGGCAGTTATCCCCTGCCCTACGAAGCCGCTCAAAAACAAGCAGCAGAGCCACGCTTTAAGTATAAGCTGTTGTGTTCTCATTTCTATTATCTGTTAACAATTATCTGTACCTATTACTTGGCCACCACATTACGGCTTAACAACTTACGAGCCTCCTCCTCGGTCAAGCCTCGACGGGCAGCATAGTCACGCAGCTGCTCCTCATCGATAGTACCAATCATAAAATAGTGCGCTGCCGGATGCGCAAAATAGAGTCCGCTAACTGAGGCAGTCGGATACATCGCTCCGTTCTCCGTCAGCCGCACACCAATACGCTGCATATCCAACAACTTGTCTAAAGTCTCATTGAGCCGCTGATCTGGCAAGGAAGGATAGCCAATCGCCGGACGAATGCCCTGATACTTCACCTTATAAAGATCCGCTATGGAGAGTTGCTCGTGGGGCGCATACCCCCAGCAATCCTTGCGTACCCGCTCATGCAAATACTCTGCCAATGCCTCCGCCAAGCGGTCGCTCAACGTCTGCAACAGCATAGCGTTATAGGTATCGCCCTCCGCCTGATATTGCTCCATCCAAGGCTCCAGACCTATACCTGCTGTCACTACAAAGGCTCCCAAATAGTCTGTGCGCTGCTCCTCAGCCGGCATCACAAAGTCTGCCAAACTTTTATAGACAGCCTCCGGACGTTTCACCTGCTGTCTTAACGTAGGCAACAAGTAATCGCCGATACGAATCGTATCTCCCTCACTATGGGCTGGGAAGAAACCATAAATGGCCTTGCAGCAAGCGACCTTCTCAGCCACTAACCGCTCCAACAGACGAGTCGCATCCTTGTAGAGCTGCATCGCCTCAGCCGCTTTCGCCCGCTCATTCTCGGGGAACCCGGCTAACCACATCGCCCGACAGGAATCGCAACCATGGATCTGCGCAATCTCCGCATAACGCCCCGGCAGTTTCCAAGCACTAAAGAAGAAAGTCCAATGAATGTAAGGAATCAACTCCTCCACCGGCACGACAGGCAGCTCATGAACCCCCATCTGATTAGGTACGACAGGCGTATAGGCTTTCCAATCTATCGCTACCGGATGCTGACGAGCCTCTGTCAATGAGACTAACTCCTCTTGCTTCTGCCCCATCGACGCACGCAAGGCCTCCTGCTCACGTGTCAACTCCGCCACATAGGCATCGTGGGTAGCGGGATTCAACAACTTAGCCGCAATCAATGGATTCTGTGAGGCATCCAACACATGAATCACCGGGAAATCGTAATGCGGAGCGATCTTCACTGCCGTATGCAGTTTGGAGGTAGTCGCACCACCCACCATCAACGGCATGGTCAAACCCGCCTTTTGCATCTCCTCCGCCACGTGCGCCATCTCCTCCAAAGAGGGTGTGATCAAGCCAGAGAGACAGACCAAATCGGGCTTCTCCTCAATCGCCTTCTGGACAATCACCTCGGCGGGAACCATCACGCCCAAGTCGATCACCTCATAGTTATTGCAGGATAACACAATGGAAACAATATTCTTACCGATGTCATGCACATCACCTTTCACCGTGGCAAAGAGCACTTTTCCTGCCTTTGCTGAACCAGAGGCCTGCTTCTCCGCCTCGATAGCCGGTTGCAAGATCGCCACGGCCTTCTTCATCGTGCGAGCGGTCTTCACCACCTGCGGCAGGAACATCTTCCCCGCACCAAACAGATTGCCAACCTTATTCATACCGCTCATCAACGGGCCGTCAATGATCTCTACGGCATGGGCATACTGTGTCAAAGCCTCCTGCAAGTCGGCCTCTAAATAATCACCAATGCCCTTGATCAAGGCATACTCCAAACGCTCGTTCAATGTACCTTCTCGCCAAGCCTCATGGTGCTTCTCTGTCTGCTCACCTGCCGCCTCGGCATGTAGCTGCTGTGCATAAGCGATCAACTCCTCTGCCGCTTCCGGACGACGATAGAGAATCACATCCTCCAAAAGTGTGCGGAACTTCGGTTCAATATCCTCATACAACACCGAAGTGGATGGATTGACAATACCCATGTCCATTCCCTTGGCTATGGCGTGATAGAGAAAGACCGCATGCATCGCCTCACGCACCCGGTTGTTACCTCGGAAAGAGAAGGAAAGGTTGCTGACGCCGCCACTTACCTTCGCACCGGGCAGGTTCTGCTTGATCCATTCCACCGCACGGATAAAGGCCAAGCCATACCCATTGTGCTCCTCCATACCGGTAGCGATTGCCAAGATATTGGGATCGAAAATAATATCCTGCGGGTTGAAGCCCACCCGCTGCGTCAGCAAATCATAAGCTCGTTTACAAATCGCGATCTTCCGCTCAAAGGTATCTGCCTGCCCCTGCTCATCAAAAGCCATAACGACTGTGGCAGCACCCAACTGCTTGATACGTGCCGCATGGCGCAAAAACAGCTCCTCTCCCTCTTTCAGCGAGATCGAATTGACAATGCTCTTGCCCTGTACGCACATCAATCCCTGCTCGATCACCTCCCACTTGGAAGAGTCGATCATGATCGGTACACGAGCAATATCTGGCTCAGACGCAATCAAATTCAGGAAATGAGTCATCTCCTTCACCGCATCCAACATGCCATCGTCCATATTGATATCGAGCACTTGTGCCCCATCTTCCACCTGCTTGCGAGCAATGGTCAGCGCCTCCTCATAGTTTCCTTCTTTAATCAAACGCAAGAACTTACGTGAACCGGCCACATTACAACGCTCACCCACATTCACAAAGTTGTTCTCGGGCTTCACCTCCAACAACTCCAATCCGGAGAGCCAGAGGCAATCGGGCTTCGGTGCAGGTTGATGGGGTCGCTTGCCACGTACCAATTCTGGGAATTTGGCGATATGCGCTGGAGTCGTACCACAACAGCCACCCAACACATTCACTAAGCCCTCTTCCACAAAGGGACGCACATGCTCCAGCATCGTCTCAGGGGTCTCGTCGTATTCGCCAAACGTGTTAGGCAATCCGGCATTGGGATAGGCACTGATGAAACAGGGAGCCAAGCGAGCCAACTCAGCTAAGTAAGGCTTCATGTCTGCCGCTCCGAACGAACAGTTCAAGCCTACGCTCACGATAGAAGTATGCTGCACGGATGCCAAGAAGGCCGCCAATGTCTGTCCGGAGAAGGTACGTCCGCCCTGTGCTGACAGTGTCAACGAAAGCATGATCGGGAGATCAGCCTGACGCTCCCGCAACACCACCTCAGCAGCCTCCAAGCCTGCCTTGACATTCAAGGTGTCGAAGGTCGTCTCAAACAGGATAATATCCACACCGCCCTCCACCAGTGCCTCGATCTGCTCTTTGTAAGCCGCATAGAGGTCAGCGTAGGTCACGGCCCGATAGGCCGGATCGCTCACGTCGGGACTCATGGAAGCTGTCTTATTGGTCGGACCGATGGATCCAGCGACCCAGATCGAACGGCCTGTTCGAGCCGTATAGGCCTCAGCCGCCTCACGCACCAAGCGTGCCCCTGCCCGGTTGATCTCACCCACATAGGCCTGTGTACCATAGTCGGCCATGGAGATTACATTGGCATTGAACGTATTGGTCGTTATGATGTCCGCTCCAGCCTCCATATATTGCGTATGGATCTCTTTCAACACATCGGGACGGGTGATGTTCAAAAGGTCGTTATTGCCTTTCAGTTGTCCGGGGAAATCAGCGAACCGTTCCCCTCGATAATCCTGCTCTGTCAATTTATACCGTTGAATCATCGTGCCCAACCCACCGTCGAGCACTAAAATACGCTCCCGCAGAAGACGTTCAAATGCTGATCTTGTCATGTTTTTCCCTCCTGTTCTTTTTGCCTATCGGAAATATCGCTATTTGCCTATCGCTTGAAAGCCCGATCCATCTCTCGCCGATCGTCACGCTCACGGATGGAATCGCGCTTATCGTATTCTTTCTTACCTCGGGCGATCGCTACCACCACCTTGGCCAAGCCCTTCTCATTGATAAATAGTTTCGTGGGAACAATCGTGAAGCCGCTGGCTTTCACCGCTCCCTCGATCTTGCGCAGCTCCTTGCGAGTCAGCAACAGCTTGCGATCTCTGCGGGCTGTGTGGTTGTTGTAAGTACCATAAAAATACTCAGCGATATACATATTTTTCACCCATAACTCGCCCTTCTCGACAATACAGAAAGTATCTACCAAACTGGCTTTGCCCAAGCGAATGGATTTGATCTCCGTACCGGTCAATACGATGCCGGCCGTAAAGGTATCGAGCAACTCATAATCGAAAGTCGCCCTTTTGTTCTTGATTAATATATTGTTACTTAACTTCTCTTTCATGGCTCATCTCTCCCAATCATTGGATTTATTAGCCTAAACCAGGCATAAACATGCCCATCAATTTCTCTATAACCACGGGGGTAAATAAAATAATCACTGTCGAGATAAAGGTGAATTTCATGCGCTCAGCCTCTTCTACCTTCATGTAGGAAATAGCACCCTCCCAAACGATATAGAAGGTATAGAGCACAAAGACCTGCAAGAAGAAAAACTCCGGCAAGAGTTGCAGCACAATATTCAGCGCAAACATCAGCGAAGAGGAATAGCCCACGAAGCGCAGCCATAGGTTCAGATCCTTCTTCCGCTTAAACAAACCCTGCCAAATCTCATTCATTAAATAGGCTCCCACATAAAAACCACCAAAAGAGGAGACCAAAGCACGGATAGCCTCTTTCAACGCATGTTCTAAGTCAAATTGCTTCATGGTGAACAGTACACCCGCAAAGGCGGCAATAGTGACCAAACCAATCAACGGATAGATGAAACCAGAGAGAAACGCCTCATGATTCTCTTCTCTTTTCGACAGCACATGCCAGGCTTTCGTTGGCTGCGAAATCAAGCCGATTACCCACTTCAATATCTCTTTATACATCTCTTTTCTGCTATTTGAGAAACAAAAGTACACATTATTCCGAAAACTGCAACGCAAACGCACTGGTTTTCCCCCAAATGTAAGCTGTCGTATCCGCATTGTAACGCAAGGGATAATTCAAGCAGAACCGAATCTCAGACGCACCCAAATCCTCCTCTATCGGTCGCACCTGTCGCAAAAAGTCCTCCAACTTGAAAGCGCTTGTCTTGATCCATTTGGTTGAGTCACCCGTTCCCGGCAAGCTACGCACCCGCAAGAAGAGGTTATAGCAGCGTTGACCCAAGGAGTCCACCTCCACCTCCTGCGCGGGATCATAAGATAGGTCGAACAGATCCTGTTGATCGGCCTGATGGTTTGTATGCTGCGTCTGCACAAAGAAGCGACCGGCCAAATAGATGCTCCGGCCAAAGTCCACCGTCACAAATTGCTCATCGGGCAGGATCACTGTCGTATCAGTCAACGACTCCCGCACAGGCCATACGGAGACCGTATCATAAGCGAAGATCTCCGATTTATAGACACCATCAGCCAATGTCTCCACGAAATTAGTCTTGAAATCAACCGCACAGCAGTCACCCTCTCGTAGCTCCTCCCGATTCTCAAAATCGGCGGAAGAGACCACGAACAGATTCCCTCGATCATCCATGGTCTGGATACTCCGAATCGGCTGCTCCTTGACCACACCCAAACGATGATAATGGATCGTTCCCGCAGGATCGCCAATGCAGGCGGTCAGTCCTATACATCCTGCCACCCAAATACCCCAAATAGGTTTTATGCTCATATTGCTCTTTTTCATACTACATTAATTAGTGAATGGCGATTGGCTCAGTAACGCCCCATGTAAAGGCTGTACTATCCGAGGGATTGATACCATTCACATAATAAACCTTGACAAAACGATCATCTGCCCCTCCCCCAACTTGTCGCAACGCTGAAATGTCAAACGCATG
>CAMGEM010000042.1 GCA_946055095.1 uncultured Parabacteroides sp.
GTCAGTATCTTTTTCAGTGTATGTCAATTGGTACTGCAGTGTATGCTTACTGGTACTGGAGTTATAGTTGGCTTTGACTGCAGTGTAAGTTGACTGCTACCGCTTAGGGTATTCTATGAATGATTTTGATAGGTTGTCAAACAAAAAGCCCGACATCTCTTTAAGCAAAGAAATGTCGGGCATAAATTTTTCTGACTTGTTTACAGAGCTGTGAGGTGATTCTTGAGCGGATTGGCATACATCTCCAAGATCTTTGTCCGGATGAATGCCTCGTCCTTGTTCTCTAAATCTACTTTCTCAATCTGGCCTTGCAGATATTCCTCGAAATGCTTCTTATCCTTCACGCTGTAATGATCTTGGAAACGGCGTGTTCCCACTAATAGGTCGTAAGCGACATAGTTGCACGGATAAAAGCGGTAGTTCTTGTAAATCTCCCGGTCAATGATGTTCGCAGCGGCAGTGACCATGCTGTTCTTGTCTAAGCTACGATCTACCTGTGCTAACAGCTCATTGATGGGACGTGTGAGCGTGAAATGTACCCGTCCTTTGTTGCGCAAAATGCCCGTCTCCATGCTGAGGAGGTCGTCACGCTGTGACTTTACGAAATCAGGGTTGTCTCGCTTCTGCTGGAACTCCTTCGCTTTCAAGTAGTCGCAGGGATCATACTCGTAGGAGATCGCGACGGGAACAATGTTCAACTCCATCAGGTTGTCGATCAGGTTGCCGTGGTTGCCCCCGATAGCCAACATCTTCAAGACGCTACTTTGAGTACGGTCGTTGCTATCTTTCGCACGTCCCTCACGCTGCGCGATCCAGACAGACTCCTTGGTGTCGCGAATCGTATGATGGATATAAGCGGAGAGATGCTTACTGGCCTCCAAGATTTGACGGACGGGGATATTCCGCTTCACGATAAAGCTGTTGTTGAGGCGTACTACGGTCTCAATCCAGGAACGAATCAACAGGTTATCACCTATCGCTACTTGGGTCATACCGTAACCCACATCATAAAGCATGACGTTTAAGAAAGAGGCATCGAGGGCGATGTCTCGATGGTTGGAGATAAAGGTGCAGGCCGCCTTGTCTTTGGGCAAGCGGCTGCGGCCGGAGATCGTCAACGAAAAAGTCGTTGCTTTGGCCACGGTCATTACGGCATCGTAGGCCAATGTCGCTTTGAACTGCTCTTTCGTTTTACAGGCTCGCATGGCTGCCGAAAATTCCGCCCAATCCAACTGCGGCTTGATGTAACGCAAGGCGCGTTCAAAGTCCTGATTAGCAATCAAGCTCTCGATCGCATCTTTGACCTCGTCGTTGTTTAACGGACGAATGTCATCGAAATTAGGGGAAATGGTTGCTGTATCCATATCTTATCATTTAGTTCTCTTGTTGTTAAGTTCGTCTTCGATGATGTCGGTCATGACCGACTCGATCTCCAATCCAGCCGCTCTTACTTGCTGGGGAATGAAACTGGTGGCTGTCATACCAGGGGTCGTGTTGATCTCCAACAACATGGGTGTACCGTCCGCTGTGATGATATAATCGATGCGGATGATGCCTTTCGCCCCTAATAGATCATAAATTCTCGAAGTTTCCTGTTGGACCTTTTTCGTCAGTTCATCCGAGAGACGGGCCGGGGTGATCTCATCCACCTGGCCATTGTATTTCGCATCGTAATCGAAAAACTCGTTGGGTGTAACGACCTCCGTCAGTGGGAAGACCACCTCCTTATGGGCGACCTTGTAGCAGCCGCAAGTGACCTCCGTACCGGCAATGAAGCGCTCCAATACCACCTCCTTACCTTCGCCAAAGGCTTTCTCGATAGCGGGTTGGATCGCTTCTTTCGTTTTGACCTTCGTCACGCCAAAGCTACTCCCTCCATCGTTGGGTTTCACGAAGATCGGTAATCCTAAGCGAGCGATCACCTCCTCGTCCGTGATCTTTTCCCCACGGAACAGGTGGATAGAGTCGGCCACTTTGACCCCGAATTGACGTAAATACTGGTTGCAGATATATTTGTTGAATGTCAATGCGCTGACCATCATGCCACAAGAGGAGTAGGGCATCCCGATCATATCGAAATAGCCTTGCAAGCGTCCGTCCTCACCCGGTGTGCCATGAATCGTGATGTAGCAAAAATCGACCTGTTTCACCTCTCCATGCTCCATGAAGCTGAAATCATTCTTATTGATGGGAGTCCAGCTCTCATCCGGAAGTTGCATTTTCCATTCCTCACGAGTAATCAATGCGATATAGAGATTATACCGCTCCTTGTTGATGAAAGAGTGTAGCCCTTGTGCACTCCTTAAAGAAACGGCATACTCCGAAGAGTAACCTCCTGCTACGATAGCGATGTTCTTTTTCATCTTTATCCTTCTTTTGTGTTTGCATAGATCCGCCATTTGTCGATGAGCTGTTGCATGTCGGAGGGAATCTCCGAATCGAAAAACAGCTCCTCGCCTGTCGTAGGGTGCACGAAGCCCAATGTCTTGGCGTGTAAAGCCTGCCGCGGACAGATAGCGAAACAATTCTGCACAAACTGCTTGTATTTAGTAAACGTTGTTCCTTTCAAAATCTCATGACCACCATAACGCTCATCGTTGAAAAGTGTATGGCCGATATATTTCATGTGTACGCGAATCTGATGGGTACGCCCCGTCTCCAATCGGCATTCCACCAAGGTGACGTATCCTAATCGTTCTAACACACTATAATGGGTGACTGCGGTCTTACCCTGGTCTCCCTCCGGGAAAACCCGCATCTGCATCCGATCTTTCGGGTCACGCCCAATGTTCCCCTCGATGCGTCCCTCATCCTCCCGCACGATGCCCCACACCAATGCCCGGTATTTGCGCTTCGTGGTCTTGTGAAAGAACTGCAAGCTGAGGTGGCTCTTCGCTTCAGGGCGTTTGGCTACCACCAATAGGCCGGAGGTGTCTTTATCTATGCGATGTACCAGTCCTAAGCGGGGATCGGAAGGGTCGTAAAGGGGATCATCTTTCAGGTAATAGGCCAAGGCGTTCACCAAGGTGCCGGTATAATTACCGTGCCCTGGATGCACCACCATGCCAGCGGGCTTGTTCACCACTAACAGGTCGTTATCCTCATAGACGATATTCAGGGGAATCTCTTCGGGAATGATCTCCAATTCCCGACGGGGGCGATCCATCACGATCGTCACCACATCCAACGGTTTCACGCGGTAGTTGCTCTTCACGGGATTGCCATTCACCAGGATGCAACCTGCCTCGGCCGCTAACTGAATCCGGTTACGAGTGGCACTCATCATGCGATCTACCAAGAACTTATCTACACGGAGCAGGGATTGCCCCTTGTCGGCGACGAAGCGAAAATGCTCATACATCGGGTTGGCCGATGTCTCGTCATCTTCCTCCTCCAGCAACAGATCATCCTCTAATTGCTCGTCATCCCTGTCGTCTAAATACTCATCCATCGCCTTAAAACCATTTTTCGATGTCGCTATTCAGCTGCTCCACAGGGATGCTATCCAATGCCAACGAGTCTGGCGTGAAGTTCGGATCGCCACTGCTCACTTTCAATACCAATGGAGCGGTGAGTGGCATCAACTCCCCTTTTGTCAGTGTGCGCCCGTTATGCTCGACCGCCACAGCTAAGTCTTTGTATTCTCCGGCAATGTATTCGATCTCCACCGAGTTGAACCCACGGGCTCTCAGCAAAGCGTAAGCCTGCCGGAAAGATTGGTCTTCAATATCGGGAATCATCGCCATTTGTGAGGTCAAGGCGTTGATGGTGACGAAAAGAATGCGTCCCTCCTTCACCTTCGAGCCCACGGAGGGCACCACCTCCACGATGGCTCCTGGCGAGACATCTTTCGAGAAGACGGAATCGACTACATTATAGCGTAAATGATTATTCTCCAAGAATGGAATGGCGTCTTCCAGCTTCATTCCCTTGACATCGGGAACGACAATCGCCTGATTATGTCGTGTATAGGTGTTCAACCACGACAATACACCATAGAATATGCCGCACGTCACGATGACCATCAGTACCAAACTGATGATAAAAGGATGTTTGATCAGTCTCGTTATAAAGTTACTCATTTCACTTCTATATTCGTTGACGGTCCCAAAAGTAGCAAAAAAACGCTAACCGCATAGCGAAATAACGCTATTTAAGGTCGAAACGGGAAAAGAGGGGCCTAAAAACAAAGAAAGTAAAGGCTTTCTTCACAAAAACCTTTACTTTCCAAGTAAATCTTTTGAACGAGCGATTATCCGTTGTACTCGTCAGACACAGTCAATTTAGCTCTACCCTTCGCACGACGAGCTGCTAATACTCTACGGCCATTAGCGGTAGCCATTCTTGAACGGAAGCCATGCTTGTTCTTTCTCTTTCTGTTGTGAGGTTGGAATGTTCTCTTCATCTTTCTATTCTATTTTTATATTATTCGCATACTGATTCGGGCTGCAAAGATAGACCCTTTTTTGTAATAAACAAAAGGAAACGAGATTTTTTCGTTTCTCAACTTTGATTTCGTCGCGCCGATCAGTAAATGCTGCCTTGATATAAATTGTCGAAATTGGAGTGTTGTCCGTTCATGCGCTTGGCCTCCTCCCCATTCGGATTCAGCTCGATCGCCTTTTTCAGATCCGCTAAAGCACCCTCTTTGTCCCCCTTGAGGTTGCGCACACGTCCACGCTCGCCATACGCTTTGCTGAAATTGGGCTCATCGGCGATCAATTCGTCAAAATAGGCCAATGCCTCGTCTAACTTACCCTGCTCAGCCAGTAACTGACCGATCCGTAATTGGGCCTCCTCATTGAAGGGATTGAGCGCCAATACCTGCTCGAAATCAGCTTGTGCGGCTTCCCATTGGCGGCTCATTCCATAGATACGGCCACGGAGTAAATAGGCGATCTCCTCTTCGGGCATCAAGGCGACGGCTTGGTTCATATCATCCAATGCCTCTTTCCCTTGCCCCATGGAGAGCAGCAGCTCGGCTCTCAACAGGAAGGCACTGCCGAAATTGGGTTGCAGGGCGATGGCTTTGGTCAAGTCAGCAATGGCGTTCAGTCGTCCGCCAAGCACCTGTTTGGCTTTGCCACGCATGAAATAGGCCAAGGCATTGTTTGGATCTTGGGCGATGATCGTGTCACAATCTGTCACGACATCTGCCTCCTTCCCACACATGAATAATATATGTACGCGCGCGAGGCGATACTCCACATTGGCCGGATCTAAATCGACCAACTGATTGACTACCTGCTCTGCCTTCGCGACCTCTCCTTTGGCGGTATAGGCTGTAACGAGGAAGTTCATCGTCTCCGGGTCTGCCTTGATGGCCAACGCCTCGGTATAGCACTTGATGGCATAGCCCAATTTACCCATTCGATGCGCACGTACGCCATCGTATTTTAGAATGTCGAAATTCTTTTCCTCGTTTTTAGCTTGTGTTGTTTCTTCCGTGTTCTCTTTGCTATTGGAAGAGGAGAACAGCGATGTGAAAAAGTTTCCCATGTTTTGACCTATTTTGTTTTTTGCGTGCGAAGGTACGCTATTTTTTCCCAACTGGAGAAAAATATCGCGCTAACTGACAAAAAATATTTTTCGAATGGGCAAGATGTTGCTTTGTGGCGATGTAAACTTTGCTACGTCACGAGGAAACAAAATGAAAGTAAAAATGACATTCTGCTTACGAAGCATAACTTTATCCGCTGTATAGCTTATTTGTTTTCATTTTTTAATGAAATTGCCTGCTATGGTATGCTACTAATTGCTAATTTTGCAACTGTTTTTACTTGGGGGAGAAGGTGCAGTCGCTTCTCCTTCCGATTTAGGTAGCTTTAGATTGGTGATATGGAAAATATTGAGACAGGACTTTTATTGATGGCGGTCGGTATGTTGACCGTCTTTGCGATCCTCCTGATTGTGATTAATTTAGGCAAGGGTCTTATTCTTTTGGTCAATAAGTACGCCCCAGAAGAGGTGGTAGTGAAGAAAGCGGCTCCCAGCCGAGCGAAAGTGGCGGCCCCTGTGGTGGCTTCTGTAGCGCCTGTAATGGGTGGATCGGAGACGGCGGCTATTGTTTCCGCTATCAGCGTATTGACCGCAGGTCAAGGTAAAGTAGTAAAGATAGAAAAAATCTAAAAATCATACATTTAACATGAAAAAAGCGATCAAATTCAGTTTGGTCTTTCGTGACATGTGGCAATCTGCTGGTAAATATGTCCCGACTGTAGATCAACTTACCCGTGTGGCTCCGGCTATTATCGAGATGGGCTGTTTCGCCCGCGTAGAGACTAATGGTGGAGGTTTTGAGCAAGTCAATTTATTATTCGGTGAGAATCCCAATAAAGCGGTTCGTGAGTGGACGAAGCCCTTCCATGAGGCGGGTATCCAGACGCACATGCTGGATCGTGCGTTGAACGGTCTGCGTATGAGTCCGGTGCCTGATGATGTACGTCGCCTTTTCTATAAGGTGAAGAAGGCGCAGGGTACGGACATCGCACGTACGTTCTGTGGCTTGAACGATGTGCGCAATATCGCTCCCTCTATTCAGTACGCGAAAGAGGCAGGCATGATCTCTCAGTGCTCGTTGTGTATCACACACTCTCCGGTGCATACGGTGGAGTATTACACCAAGATGGCGTATGAGTTGATCGAGCTGGGTGCGGATGAGATCTGTATCAAGGATATGGCCGGAATCGGTCGCCCGCACACATTGGGTCGCATCGTGGCCAACATCAAGGAGAAATACCCGGAGATCCCGGTTCAATACCATAGCCATGCCGGCCCAGGCTTCAATGTAGCTTCTATCTTGGAGGTCTGCGAGGCTGGTTGCGACTACGTGGATGTAGGCATGGAGCCACTCTCTTGGGGTACGGGTCATGCCGATCTCTTGACGGTACAGGCGATGCTGAAAGACGCAGGTTTCCAGGTGCCGGAGATCAACATGGAGGCCTATATGAAGGTGCGTGCGTTGATCCAGGAGTTCATGGATGATTTCTTGGGTCTTTACATCAGCCCGAAGAACCGTTTGATGAACTCGTTGCTGATCGGTCCGGGTCTGCCGGGTGGTATGATGGGTAGCTTGATGGCTGACTTGGAGAAGAACTTGGAGACAATCAACAAGAATAACATCAAGAACAATCGTCCGTTGATGTCGCAAGATCAGTTGCTGATCAAGCTGTTCAATGAGGTGGCCTACGTATGGCCTCGTGTCGGTTATCCTCCATTGGTGACACCGTTCAGCCAGTATGTGAAGAACTTGGCTTTGATGAACGTGATGCAGATGGAGAAGGGCAAGGCCCGTTGGAGCATGATTGCCGACGATATTTGGGATATGATTTTGGGCAAGGCTGGTCGTCTGCCGGGTCCGTTGGCTCCTGAGATCGTGGAGAAGGCGAAGGCTGAAGGCCGGAAGTTCTTCGAGGGTAATCCGCAAGACAACTATCCCGACGCATTGGATAAGTATCGCAAGTTGATGAACGAGAAGCAATGGGAAGTGGGTGAGGACGAAGAGGAGCTCTTCGAGTATGCGATGCACCCGGCTCAGTATGAGGCTTATCGTTCGGGTAAGGCGAAGGTGGAGTTCAAGGCAGATGTGGCTAAACGTAAGGCAGAGAAGGCCAATGTGGGTAAACCGCAGGTAGCCGCTGCTCCGGCTGCGCCCGCTGGTCCTGTGACGTTGGCTATGCCGACCACACCGCAGGTAATGACGGTTGACGTGAATGGGCAGGCTTATCGGGTGACTGTGGCGTTTGGTGATACCGCAGGTGCCGCTCCGGCCGCTCCCGCTACCCCGGCTGCCACACCCGCTGCTGCTCCTGTGGCTCCAGCTGCTGCTCCTGCGGCCGCTGAGGGTAAAGAGGTGCTTTCTCCGTTGGAGGGTAAGTTCTATATGATTAAGAATGCGTCTGACACCCCCGTGAAGGTAGGTGATGAGGTCAAGGAGGGCGATGTGCTTTGCTACGTAGAGGCCATGAAGACCTACAATGCCGTTCGTGCGGAGTTCGCCGGCAAGATCACAGCTATCTGTTTCCACTCGGGCGATGCGGTATCTGAGGATGACGTATTAATGACGATTCAATAATGAAGGAGATATTTCAGAATCTATACGAGATGACTGCGTTCAGCAATATCTTTGCTGAACCGCAGTTCTTGGTCATGTATGCGATTGCGTTCGTGTTGCTCTACTTGGGTATCAAGAAGCAATATGAGCCGTTGCTGCTCATCCCGATTGCCTTCGGTGTGCTGCTGGCGAATTTCCCCGGTGGCGACATGGGTGTGATCCAGGCGGATGAGAATGGATTCGTGAACGTGCATGGGGTGATGAAGAACATCTGGGAGATGCCGTTGCATGACATCGCCCATGAGTTGGGTATGATGAACTTCATCTATTACATGTTGATCAAGACCGGTTTCTTGCCTCCGATCATCTTCATGGGTGTGGGTGCGTTGACCGATTTTGGCCCTATGTTGCGCAACTTGCGTCTGTCAATCTTTGGCGCAGCGGCACAGTTGGGTATCTTCACCGTCTTGTTGGTGGCTATCTTGATGGGCTTCACGCCGAGAGAGGCGGCCTCCTTGGGTATCATTGGTGGTGCGGATGGTCCGACAGCGATCTTTACGACGATTAAGCTGGCTCCCCATTTGTTAGGCCCGATCGCGATTGCGGCTTACTCCTATATGGCCTTGGTGCCGGTGATTATCCCGATCGTTGTGAAGCTGCTCTGCTCCAAGAAGGAGTTGTGTATCAATATGAAGGAACAAGAGAAGAAGTTCCCCTCCAAGACTGAGATCAAGAATTTGACAGTCCTGAAGATCATCTTCCCGATCGTGGTGACCACGGTAGTGGCTCTCTTCGTGCCGAGTGCCGTGCCTTTGATCGGTATGTTGATGTTCGGTAACTTGGTGAAGGAGGTAGGAACCAATACCTCTCGTTTGTTCGATGCGGCTTCCAATAGCATCATGAATGCGGCCACGATCTTCTTGGGTCTTTCTGTGGGTGCGACGATGACAGCGGAGGCCTTCTTGAACTTGACGACAATCGGTATCGTGATCGGTGGTTTCTTGGCGTTTGCGCTTTCCATCGCAGGTGGTATCTGTTTCGTGAAAGTGTTCAACCTCTTCACGAGCAAGAAGATCAATCCGTTGATTGGAGCGACCGGTTTGAGTGCGGTGCCGATGGCTTCGCGTGTAGCGAATGAGATCGCTTTGCAATATGATCCGAAGAATCATGTGTTGCAATATTGCATGGCAAGTAATATTTCGGGTGTGATTGGCTCGGCGGTAGCCGCCGGTGTGCTGATCTCCTTCTTGGGATAACCGATTTATAAGTTGGGATTTGGATGAGGAAGTGAGGAGTGGGGAGATTCCCAAGCTCCTCACTTTTTTTATTACAGTTTCTGCTGTTGGGCTCGTTTCCCATTCAAAGAGGATGTTTTAGAAAGGCTTAAACCAATAAAATGACGATTATCATGTTTTTTAGATAAAAAAGTAGGTTTGGATACTAAGAATACCAAATTATTTAGCTTATTTTGTGACATAATCGGGAAATATCCTTCCCTAAAAAAGCGATTTTTGTATGAAGGACACGCAAGAGACCAATTTGTCGCAAGACGAGGTCAAAGTAGAAGAGACGAAGAGCTCGGTGGAAACACCGGAGATCGAGACTGCCACAGACGTTGTAACAGACGCAACTGAGGAGGCGGCCAATCTTATGGACGTAAGTAAATTATCCAAGGATGAGATGGTAGATAAACTCGCTGCATTGGTAGAGTCCTCTGTGGAGGGCGTACGTAGTGAGGTAGAAGCGCTCAAGCAGGCTTATTATAAACTTCGTCATAACGAGGTGGAGGAGCAGAAGAGAGCTTTCGTAGCCGCAGGTGGCGAGGAGGCTGATTTTGTGGTGCCACAAGAGGAGACAGAGGGGAAGATCAAGGCTTTGCTAACCGTATATAAAGAGAAAAGAGCCGCTATCTTGGCAGAGGAGGAGCGGGTGAAAGCCGCCAACTATGCGTTGAAGCTTCAGCTGCTTGATCAACTGAAGGCACTCTCGGAGAGCCAAGAGGATTTCAACAAGCAGTATTCGGCATTCAAGGATATTCAACAGCGTTGGAAAGAGATCAAGCTGGTTCCTCAGGAGTATGCCAATGAGCTGTGGCGTAGTTACCAAGCCTATTCGGAGCATTTCTATGATTTGATCAAGATAAATAACCAGATGCGCGAGTATGACTTCAAGAAGAACTTGGAGTTGAAGACCGCGCTTTGCGAGGCGGTGGAGCGGTTGGCTACGGAGCCGGATGTGCTCTCCGCTTTCCATCAGTTGCAGAAGATGCACCAGCAATGGCGAGAGATCGGTCCTGTTGCCAAAGAGCTGCGCGAGGAGTTGTGGGCTCGTTTCAAGGCGGCTTCGATCGTAGTCAATAAACGGCATCAGGCTCACTTCGAGAAGATGAAAGAGGCTGAGGTAGCCAATCTGAAGGCGAAGACAGCGATCTGCGAAGAGGTGGAGGCCATTGATTGCGCGGCCTTGAAATCGGTTAAGGACTGGGATGAGAAGAGCAAGGAGGTTGTTGCGGCTCAGGAGAAATGGAGAACGATCGGTTATGCGCCAAAGAAACATAACCAGAAGATCTTCGACCGTTTCCGTAAGGCATGTGATCTGTTCTTCGAGCAGAAAGGTGTCTTCTTCAAGCAGTTCAAGGCAGAGGCCCAGAAGAATTTGGAGGCGAAGCGTGCGTTATGTGAGCAGGCAGAGGCATTGAAAGATAGCACGGACTGGAAGGCTACCAGTGAGAAGCTGATCGCGTTGCAAAAAGAGTGGAAGACTACGGGTGGCCCGATGAACCGGAAACGTATCGACGCACTTTGGAAACGCTTCAATGCGGCATGCGACTACTTCTTCGATCAGAAGAAGAAGAGCTTGGCTCCGCAGAAAGCGGTTGAGGAGAGCAACTTGGCGGCTAAGAAGGCATTGATCGAGCAGATTAACCAATTGGATGAGCAGCTGGAACCGAACGAGGCAACCGCAAAGTTGAAGGCATTCATGACGGAGTGGAACCAGATTGGTTTCGTGCCGTTGCGGGATAAGGACAAGATACAGAAAGCTTATCGTGAGGCCTTGGATAAACAGTTCGATCGGTTGAAAGTGGATCAGAACGATCGGAAGATCCAAGCGTTCCGCACGAACCTGAGTGAGATGAACAGTGGCGAGAAGGGCAAGAATCGGTTGTTCAACGAGCGTGATAAGTTGCTGCGTCAATATGAGCGCATGAAGAATGAGTTGCAGACCTACGAGAACAACATCGGTTTCTTGAGCATCTCCTCCAAGGGTGGTGGCGGTTTGCTGAAAGACTTGGAGCGTAAGATCGAAAGTCTGAAGGCGGATATGGCATTGATCGTGAAGAAGATTGACGCGATTGATGAGAATCTGGAATAGTATATCATGAGTAGATAGTTATGACTGACTGATGTTGAAAAGCCGTTTTCTCCGCTGAGGAAGACGGCTTTTCTATTTTGAGCGATGCGTGCGATCCATCTATTTAATCCAGGCTATGAGGTAGCGGTCCTCTCCGGGCAGCTACGCTATACACCTCCTGCCCATGTGCAGCTGATGCGGCGTGACTTGGCGACTCTGCCTATGTGGTATGCGGAGCCGGGTGACTTGGTTTGGTGTGAGGAGGATGTGCGGTTTCGGTTGGTGGAAGAGCTGCCTACTGCCCTGCAACCCTTTGGCCAAGTCTTGACGACAAAAGCCTTGATGCAGCGGATGAGAGCGGGAACGGTTTGGCGGGCACAACCTTGGGGATTATCTCCCGATAGCCTTTACCAGATGGCACAGTTGGCTCAACAAGTAGCTGGAGCGGTGAGCGGTACGGATTGGAAAGCTGATTATCGGCGATTGACAGGCCGACAAACAGCCGCTGTCTGTCTGCGTCGGTTACGTGCGTTATTGCCTGCGGTGGAATGGCCAGAAGTACCGATCTTTTGCGCCTCTTTGGAGGAGGTCAAAGCCTGTATCGTTCCAGGGAGAGGTGCTTATGTACTGAAGACACCCTTCTCCTCTTCCGGCCGAGGCTTGCTTTGGTGTACGGATGGTTTAGGTGAGAAGGAGCAGGCTTGGGTGCAGGGTGCGCTTCGCAAGCAAGGAGCGATCAGTGTGGAGCGTGGTTTGGATAAGGTGCTGGATTTTGCGATGGAATTTCTGGTGGCGGAAACGGGAGAGGTACGCTATGAGGGGCTCTCGCTGTTTGAGACAGCGGAGCGAGGGGCCTATACAGGGAATCGGTTGGCCGCAGAAACACAATTACGGCAAACGCTCTTGCGCTATGTGGAGGAACCTCTTTTTGAGCAGGTGAAACAGACCCTTTCGCTCCTCTTGAAAGCGTTGTACGCGCCCTACTATCAGGGCTATATCGGTGTGGATATGCTGATCTATCGAACGAGAGACGGCGCTTTCGCTTGGCATCCCTGTGTGGAGATCAATATGCGTTGCACCATGGGCTTGGTCGCTTTGAAACTGGTACAGCGGCTGTTGGCTACTCCGGCTTCGGGCCTTTTTCAAATAGCTTATCACAAAGAGGCCGGAGAGGCCTATCGTTGTCACCAAGCGGCACAAGCGGCGCATCCATTGTGTGTGGATGCAGGACGGATCGTAAAGGGTTATCTGTCGCTTTGTCCCGTTACCCCTGACACCCATTATCGGGCTTATCTGCTTATCCCCTAAGAAAAGCGGCCTTACATAAGAAGAATGTCCTGCCTTTTCTGTACTTTTGCCAAGTTAATGATTGAACACTGCGTGCATAATAACATGAAATACATCAGACTAATGGCAGGAATCGCCTGTTTTGTGGTGACGGCGGTTTTCTTGCAAGTAACCAATAGCTTCCATTTTTATTACATTGAGCAGCTGCAACTGTTTCGGTATGCCGCTGATTATTGGATCGCTCAGCTGAGTGAGGTGGGTGGTGTAGCGGCCTTGTTGGGGGAGGGGCTCACGCAATATTTTGCCTATCCCTATGTCGGTCCGGTGGTGATCGCCGCTTTGTTGACTGGTGTTTTTGGATGGACCGCCGCGATTCTCCGTCAGCTCCAACCCAAGCGAGAGCCTTGGCTATTGGCGTTACTGCCTGCGTTGGCGTTGTTATTGATTCAGTTTGATTTCAACTATCTGCTGAAGGGAACGGTCGCTTTTGTGGGTATGGAGTTGGCGTTGTTCGCTTGGATGCGGGTGCAACGTCCTGGGCTTCGAGGCATCTCTGCGCTTTTCGGGGTGCTGTTCCTCTATCTAACCTTGGGACCCATCGCTGGCCTATTCGCAGTTTGTACGCTGTTGATCGACCTCTGCACACGGAGAGGGAAGCGAGCCTATATCTTTGATCTATTCGCTATCGCCCTGTTTGCCCTCTTGGCGGGGTTGGCTGTCGAGCTGACGTGGGTGCGCAATGCCGCTTTCGCTTGGACGGCACAGGCCTATTATCATCCAATCTTATCCCCCAAGCCAGTGATCTACTTCGCTTGGATCTGTCTGCCGGTGGCACTTTTGCTGACCGCCTTGTGGCCGGCCCAGACGGTGTTGAGTGTGCGCCGTCAATGGATAGAAGGATTGGTGCAAGTGGCGCTCTTTGCGGCACTTTGCTATGTGGCGATTCCCCGCTATGCGCATCGAGAGGCCTATCCGTTGAAACAATTGGATTATGCCAATCGGCAAGGCAATTGGGATGAGGTGTTGCGCCTCTCTCAAGGGCCTATACAGAACTATCTTTATCTCAACTATCTGAATCGGGCGTTGGCTGAGAAGGGCGTGCTGGGTGATCAAGCATTCGCCTTCAACCAGCATGGTCCGCAAGGGTTGATGGTGGGATGGGACAAGACCTTCTCTGTCTCGTTGCTGTTGAGCGATGTCTATTTCACCTTGGGCGAGATTGCACTCTCGCAAGAGATGGCATTCGAGGCCAATGTGAGTGTCATCGGAGCGGGAAGTCCCCGTTGCTTGATGCGTCTGGTACAAACCAACTTGATCTTTGGTGCCTATCCCATTGCGGAGAAATACCTTCGTTTGTTGGAACAGATGCCCGTCTATCGGGAGTGGGCGAGACAGCATCGCACGTTCCTCTACGACGATGCCGCTGTGGAGGCGGATCCTTTGTTAGGAATGAAACGCCGAGGTTTACCTACGGCGAGTGACTTGGCGGGGATTCATGGGTTGGAGCATGACTTGTTGCTGCGAGCCAAGCAGCTGCCCGAGTATGCTTTGCCGATACAGTTCGTGGGCGTTCAGCGTTTGTTGGCGAAGGATCTGCAAGGCTTTCAGGCGTTGCTCGATACCTATTATGGTACACCCGCTTTGCCCACGTTGCCGGTGAGCTTTCAGGAGGCGGTCATCATGCTTACGGAGCGGCAACCGGAACGATGGAGTTATTACCAAGTTTCCCCAGCTGTTACCACTCGGTACGGGGAGTATCGTAACTTGGTGCTGCAGAATCGGGGAAATAGTCAGTTGCCCCTTTTGATCCAACGCTATTTCGGCTCTACCTACTGGGCCTATTTTTTATTGACGAAATAATATAATCATGATACGTAGAATCTCTTTTTATACCGGATTGATCTATTGCTGGTTCATGAGCCTGATGGCTTGTGATGAATCGATTCCGACCGCTCGACCGACAGATGAGCCGGCACGTCTTTTCCCCGATTATGCGGAGGTGACGATCCCCACCAATATCGCTCCGCTCAATTTCCGTCTGGAGAATCCGCATACGGCGGCCTATGCCTTGTTGCGGGTAGGGGACAAGCAGGTGCAGGTGAAGGAGCGCAAAGGACAGTTTACCATTCCCGCTTCGGATTGGAAGGAGCTGATCGGTGAGGCGGGTGGTCAAACGCTGACGATCCAACTCTTTGCGCAGGATGCGGAATGGTTAGCTTATCCCACCTGTTCGCTGCATATCGCGGCGGAGCCGATCGATCCCTATATCGCCTATCGCCTCATTGAGCCGGGCTATGAGCTGTGGAACCAGATGGGTATCTACCAACGGCAGTTAGCGAGCTATGCCCAGACACCGATCATGGAGAATAAATACAGCGACCAGAATTGCATGAATTGCCACTCCTTCTGTATGCAGGATCCCGATCGTTTCCTGTTCCACATGCGTGATAAACATGCGGGCACCTATCTGATTCAGGGAGATAAGATAGAGAAGCTGAACACCAAGACCGATCAGACGCTCTCGGCGTTGGTCTATCCCTCCTGGCATCCCTCCGGTCGCTATGTCGCTTTTTCCGTGAACCAGACGCAGCAAAGTTTTCATGCTAACGACCGTAATCGGGTGGAGGTGTTCGACAAGGCTTCGGACGTGGTTGTCTATGACGTGGAGCGGCATGAGGTGGTGACCTCCACTTGGTTGGATCGGGACTCGGTCTTTGAGACCTTCCCCACCTTCTCTCCCGATGGCCGCACACTCTATTTCTGTTCGGCGCAGGCACAGACTATGCCTGTCGATTTCAAGCAGGTGAAATACAGCCTCTGTTCAATCGGCTTCGACCCTGAGCAACGGAGCTTTAGTAGCCAAGTAGATACGCTTTACTCGGCTGTTGAGGGTGGGTTAAGTGCCTCCTTCCCACGGGTCTCTCCCGATGGCCGTTGGTTGCTTTATACGCTCTCGGGCTATGGCAACTTCTCCATCTGGCACAAGGATGCCGACCTCTATTTGGCTGACTTGCAAACGAAAGTATCTGTTCCCTTGACTGCGGTCAACAGCGATGACGTGGAGAGCTACCACTCTTGGAGCAGCAACAGTCGTTGGATCGTGTTCAGCAGTCGCCGCTTGGATGGACTCTACACCCGCCCCTTCTTTGCCTATGTCGATGCGGAGGGAAAGGTGTCGAAGCCCTTCCTGTTGCCCCAAGCCGATACTGATTATTACCTACGCCTCATGAAGTCCTATAACATCCCGGAGTTCATCACGGGCGAGGTGAAGAATCGCATCCGTGCATTCAGCCAAATAGCCAAGGAAGATCCCGGCATCAATGTCCGCTTTGCGCAATAAAACCTCTCACTTTTTGAAAAGTGTCCCCCGATGACCTATGGCCGGTAAGCCCGGTTGGGATGGGGCGCTCCAAACTCTTTGCAGGTGATCTCCTCTACATCCACTCGCCAGATCT
>CAMGEM010000043.1 GCA_946055095.1 uncultured Parabacteroides sp.
GGAGAGATGAACAAGGGCTTGGAGATTGCACGCCAGATGAAGGTAGAGGGACTTCCCGTAGAAATGATCGCTCGATGTACGGGCCTTTCGATAGAGCAGATTAAAGATCTGAAACCAGGGGAAATAGAATGAAATCAGTGAGATCATGAAACAGAAAGCCATTGTATTCCATCCTGCTATTGCGCCTTATCGGATTGATCTTTTTAACTCGTTGAATGATCTTTATGCCGCTGAATTTTATTTTGAGTTTGATAATGCGTTGGAACAATCCTTCAAGCAAAAGGCGTTGAGGGATCGATTGCATTTCGTTCCCCGTTATCTGAAAAAAGGAGCATTCGGTATCAAGAACCTGCGGCTACAGATCATCCCTATTCTGCTGAAGAGCCGGCCAGATGTGGTTATTTGCAGTGAGTATAATCTTTCTACCCTGCTGATCTTTCTCTATAAATACCTATTTCAGCGTACTTTGCAGGTGTACTCGATCTGTGACGATAGTATCGGGATGGTTAGCCACTCTGGGTTTGTCAAGAGAAACCTTCGCAAGTTGGGTGTGCGGCTGTTGGATGGCATCATCTTGGCCAATTTGGCGGTTAGGGATTGGTATCGAGCCCATTTAAAGGGACGTGCTCGATTGCTGTATTTTCCCATCATCCAAGATGATACGCAGTTTCGTGCCTCGTTGACCTCCTCTTTGCCGATCTCCCAGACGCTTTTTACCCGCTTGCGATTGCAAGGCAAACAGGTGCTGTTGTTTGTGGGACGATTGGCCGATGTCAAGAATTTGCATTTCTTGCTGAAGGCATTTAGGCAGATACATGCCTCTTTCCCGCAAGCCGTCTTGCTGATTGTGGGAGAAGGGGCTGAAAGTGAGGCTTTGAAAGCGGAGACCGTTGACTGGGGATTGACTTCTTGTGTACATTTTGTTGGAAAGCACGAAGGGGTAGATCTGTTGGCTTACTACAATTTGGGACAAGTATTCATCCTTCCGAGCTATTATGAGCCCTTTGGTGCGGTGGTCAATGAAGCACTATTGGCTGGTTGCTACACGCTTTGCTCATCGGAGGCAGGTGCTGCCTGTTTGATTCAAGCGGGAGAAAACGGGGAGCTGTTCGATCCATATCGCTTGGAGGATTTAGTCGAGAAGTTGCGATTTACGCTTTCCCAAACGAAACCTCTACAGGCAGTGAGCTGCAAACCCAACAAGATGCTGTGTTCGTATGAAGACTGTTTTCAGCGTTTATCCCAAGATCTAAACGCATAGGTCCATAACAACGATTATAGGCTAAAGGGTAGCGAGCAGCTGCTCTACTACCCGCGGATAGTGGGCATACTCCAATTGGTGAACACGCTGGGCGAGGGTGTCGGGGGTATCAGCAGGCAGGACGGGGCAAGTGGCCTGGAAAAGGATCTTCCCCTCATCATAATGCGCATTGACTTGGTGGATCGTGATGCCCGACTCCGTCTCACCGGCGGCTAACACCGCCTCATGTACATGGTGCCCATACATGCCCTTCCCACCAAACTTAGGCAGCAAAGCCGGATGAATATTGACCACTCTATCGGGGAAGGCATCCAACAGCGCATCTGGTATCTTGCTCATAAAACCGGCCAGCACCACGAAATCGACGGCGAACTCAGTTAATTTGGCCAATATAGGTGCTGCCGAAGCAAACTCTTCCTTGGAAAAGGTGAAGGAAGGTACCCCCAAGGCATTTACACGGGCATGTACCCCCGCATGGGCATGGTTGGAGAGCACTACAGCTACTTTAATAGATTCGCTATTAGCGAAGTAACGAGCCATATTCTCAGCGTTAGTGCCCGAACCAGAAGCAAAGATTGCAATATTCTTCATTTGATATATATCATTTTAGATGCACAAGAAAAAAGAAAATGTGCAGTTTTCCACATTTTTAGTCATTTATATTTGCTTCGTAACGTAAAAAATGCGTTACTTTGCAGCTGCAAAATTAAAAAGTAAATTCTATTCATTAATCTAAATTCGAAAGTTATGTCAGAAATTGCAGAAAGAGTAAAGGCTATCATCGTGGATAAGTTGAGTGTTGAGGAGTCAGAGGTAACAAACGAGGCTAGCTTTACTAATGATCTGGGCGCAGACTCTTTGGATACAGTTGAGTTGATCATGGAGTTTGAGAAGGAGTTCAACATCTCTATTCCTGATGATCAGGCAGAGAAGATCACGACTGTAGGTGACGCCATCAAGTACGTTGAGGACAACGCGAAGTAATTCATTTCCTTGATTTACGTATGGAGTTAAAAAGAGTTGTAGTAACAGGTCTGGGTGCCATCACGCCATTAGGCAACACGCTCGCTGAAACATGGGAGAATGTGGTTGCCGGGAAAAGCGGTGCTGGACCTATTACTCAGTTTGATGCATCCAAATTCAAGACCCAATTCGCTTGCGAGGTGAAGGGCTTTGACCCCCTGTCGATCATGGATCGTAAGGAGGCTCGCAAGTGCGACCGCTACAGCTTGTTGGCCATTTGCGCGGCTAAGCAGGCTATCGCTGATGCGGCGATGGACTTGGAGAAAGAGGATAAAAACCGTATTGGTGTGATTTTCGCATCCGGTATTGGCGGCATCAAGACTTTTGATGAGGAGTTGTTGGGTTATGCGAAGACGAAAGATTCGATCGGACCAAAGTTCAACCCCTTCTTCATCCCGAAGATGATTGCCGATATCGCAGCTGGACACATCTCGATGATGTACGGCTTCCACGGACCGAACTTCGCTACGGTATCCGCCTGTGCATCTTCCACTAACGCAATTAGCGACGCATTCAACTACATCCGTTTGGGTAAGGCTAACGTCATTGTAACGGGTGGTGGCGAGGCAGCGATCGCTGCATCAGGTGTAGGTGGATTCAACTCAATGAATGCACTGTCCACACGCAACGACTCTCCGGAGACCGCTTCCCGTCCATTCAGCGCAAGCCGTGATGGCTTTGTGATGGGTGAAGGTGGTGCTTGCTTAGTGCTGGAGGAGTTGGAGCATGCTTTGGCTCGTGGCGCTAAAATCTATGCGGAGATCGCAGGAACCGGAATGTCTGCAGACGCTTATCACTTGACCGCTTCCCATCCGGAAGGCTTGGGTGCCAAGTTGGTGATGCGCAACGCATTGGAAGATGCGAATATGCAGCCGGAAGAGATTGATTATATCAATGTGCATGGTACATCTACACCGGTAGGTGACATCTCTGAGGTCAAAGCCATCAAGGAGGTATTTGGTGACCATGCTTATAAATTGAACATCAGCTCAACGAAGTCGATGATCGGTCACCTGCTGGGTGCAGCCGGTGCGATTGAGTTGATCTTCTGTATTAAAGCGTTGAACGACGATATTGTTCCGCCGACAATCAACCATGCAGAGGGTGATGATGATCCAGAGATCGATTACAACCTCAATTTCACTTTCAATCAGGCACAAAAGCGTACAATCAATGCGGCCTTGTCCAATACGTTCGGTTTTGGTGGCCACAACGCTTGCGCTATCGTGAAAAAATTCGTGAAATAAGGTGTTCCGAAAGCTATTTCAGCAGATAAATACATCAATAAGGCTTCTCCTAAATAAAAGGAAGGAGCCTTATTTTGCTTTATACCAAATCCTTGGCTTCTATCCGAATCGTATATCCCTTTACGAGGAGGCCTTTCGACATAGCTCCGCTTCCCTTTGGACCGCAAATAAACGATCGGTCAACAACGAACGCTTAGAGTTTTTAGGCGATGGATTGCTGGATTGCATCGTGGCCGATATTCTCTATCGGCGTTATCCAGATGCCCAAGAGGGTTTCTTGACCATTAGCCGCTCAAAGGTGGTGCAACGAGATATGTTGGACAATATCGCTCTGCAAATCGGTTTGGATAAACTGATTATCTTCTCTCCAAAGATCAGTAACCACAATAACCATATCTATGGCAATGCGTTTGAGGCACTTGTGGGAGCCGTGTATGTGGATAAGGGCTATCAAGTCTGTTTTGACTTCGTGGAACGTATGATTGACCAACATCTCGACCTCAATCAGATCACGCAGCAAGAGATCAACTTCAAGTCGAGCTTGCTGGAATGGGGGCAGAAGCATCGGGTCACGGTCTTCTTTGACTTGTTGGAGAATACCACGGATGAGGAGGGTAAACAGCAGTTTCATACGGTCATCC
This sequence comes from uncultured Parabacteroides sp., assembly GCA_946055095.1. GTDB lineage: Bacteria > Bacteroidota > Bacteroidia > Bacteroidales > Tannerellaceae > Parabacteroides. The sequence goes on from CAMGEM010000043.1 coordinate 4,173, forward strand.
ATGTAGTTGGTGGCAGAGAGATCGGTATGGGTACGGGCTATTCCAAGAAGGAATCGCAACAACAGGCCGCACAAATGGCCCTCAATCGCTTACGTATGGATAAGCGACTGAGGAAGCAGATCTATGCCGAGCAAAGAGAGGCGAAGATGGCGCAACTCAATGACCAAAAGTGATGCCCATGCGCTCGCCTTGCACGATCAGATCGTGATCGGGAGTGACTAACTTGAGCTTACCGGCCACCTCAGACAGCGGAATGGAATCTACACGATCCCCCTTCATACAAACCATCTGACCAAATTGTCCGTTGGCGATTAACTCTGCCGCATGACCTCCTAAGCGTGTCGCCAAGTTGCGGTCGAAGGGTGAAGGATTACCGCCTCGCTGGGTATAGCCTAACACGGTATCACGCGTCTCAATACCAGTAGCCTCCTCGATCGCATGGGTGATGTAGCTGGCAGGATGTTTCTTGTCCGGTGTCTTGATGCCTTCCGCTACCACTACAATCGAGTAGGGCTTCCCTTTGTGCGCACGATCCAAGATCGTCTCATTCACCCGATCCAGGTCATAGCCTAACTCCGGCAACAGAATCACATCGGCCCCTCCAGCCATGCCGGCATAGAGGGCGATCCATCCCGCATGATGGCCCATCACCTCAACCACCATCACCCGTTTATGTGAGCTGGCCGTAGAGTGCAGTCGGTCGATCGACTCGGTAGCGATATTGACCGCCGTATCGAAGCCAAAGGTAATGTCCGTACCCCATACGTCATTGTCGATTGTTTTAGGTACACCGATCACGTTCAAGCCAATATTAGCCAACATCCCGGCCGTCTTCTGCGTGCCATTGCCTCCGATGCAAACCAAACAATCTAATCCTAACGCTCGATAATTCTCTAAGATTACCTGTGGTTTATCGGAATCTGTCGCAGATAATTGCTTACGGAAAGGCTTCTCACGAGAGGTACCCAAGATGGTTCCTCCCAGATTGAGGATACCGGAGAGGCTTCGTTCGTCGAAGACTTGTGTATCCTTCTCCAAAAGTCCTTTGAAACCACTATGAATGCCAATCACTTCCATCCCAAAGTGTAGCATCGCACATTTGCCTACACCACGGATTGTCGCATTGATGCCGGGGCAGTCGCCACCTGACGAAAGAATACCTATTTTCATATCCAATTGATTTAGTTAGGTAGCAAAAGTACGGAAAAAAGCCTATTGACAGACAGGATTACGAGGATTTCATTACATTCGCGGCAAAACAGAACTAATCGGAAAGGATATGTCTTTTTTCACGAACAGTGCCCGGCTCATCTTTTGCCCAAGACTCCGACAAATGGAACGCTTCGATCAACGGATAGATGAGCTCCAACAGCAGCAATTCCATTACTTGCTCCAAACGGCTTCCCGAACCGTCTGGGGACAGCACTATGACTTTGCTCACATCAAAGACTATTCCACCTTTAGCCAACGAGTGCCCTTGCAGGTGTACGATGATTTGCGTCCTTATATCCACCGCATGATCAATGGAGAATCGGATATCCTTTGGCCGGGAATCACCCGTTGGTTTGCCAAGAGCAGCGGTACGACCAGTGATAAAAGCAAATTCATTCCGGTGACGAACGACATCCTGCGAAAGTGTCATTACCAAGGGCCTAAAGACCTTGTCGCTTTTTACTTGCGTAACCATCCAGCCAGCCGCATGTTCGAAGGGAAAGGGTTGATCTTGGGAGGAAGCCACAGCCCCTCCCCCATCAACCAACGGGCGCATCAAGGGGATTTATCTGCTGTCCTGCTCCAAAACCTCAATCCGTTTGTGGAGCTGTTTCGGGTACCTCGCAAACAGATCATCCTCATGAATGAATGGGAAAGTAAGCTGCAGGCGATTGTCAAGGCTACTTGCCATGCCCATGTCACCAACCTGTCTGGTGTACCCTCTTGGATGCTGACCTTGATTAAGGCGATCCTCGCCTATACCGGCAAGCAAACGCTCACGGAGGTATGGCCTGATTTAGAAGTGTTCATCCACGGAGGTATCAGTTTTGAGCCCTATCGCTCTTGTTATAAACAGCTTATCCCCTCGCCTAACATGCACTATATGGAGAGCTACAATGCCTCCGAAGGATTCTTTGGCATCCAAGACGATCCCGATGATCCGGCGCTCTTGTTGATGCCCGATTATGGGGTTTTCTATGAGTTTGTGCCGTTGGAGGAGTTGGAGACACCCCATCCTCAGGCAGTTCCTCTTGAAGGGGTTGAGATCGGTCGCAACTATGCGATGGTGATCAGTACACCCGGAGGACTTTGGCGTTATTTGATAGGCGATACGGTCCGATTCACCTCACTGCGTCCACCTAAGTTGTTGATCACCGGACGCACTAAGCATTACATCAACGCTTTCGGGGAAGAGTTAATGGTAGGGAATGCCGAGAAGGCGTTGGCCATGACCTGTCAAGAGACAGGTGCTATCGTGCGTGAATATACCGCCGCTCCCCTATTCCAGCTGAGCGGAAAGGCCGAGGGTTGTCACCAATGGTTGATCGAGTTTGAGAAGGCTCCAGCAGACCTGGCTGATTTCGCCCAACGATTGGATCAGCATCTGCAACAGGTCAACTCCGACTATGAGGCAAAACGCTACAAGGAGATCTCTTTGGCTCCGCTGCAAATCGTGGTCGCTCGTAAAGACCTGTTCTATGACTGGATGAAACAAAAAGGGAAATTAGGCGGGCAACACAAGGTGCCTCGCCTAAGCAACAATCGTACACTGTTAGAGGCACTGATCGCCTTGAACCAGTCACCTTCCGCTTAGAAGCGATAGCTCAGGTAGAGGCCTGCCCCACCGGGATTCACCGTGGGCGAAAGGACCAATCGGTCGTTATGCCGCAGGTTGATCTTACGGGCAATGGCATTACGCACAGGGAAATAGACCAGATAAGCCAGTTCCACGGAGAGCATACCGAAGCCAGCACCTGCCACAACATCGGCCACCCAATGCCGATTGTTATGCAACCGACATCCAGCCACAAAAGTAGCCAAGGCATATCCGGAGTAGGCTAACACCGGTGAGGAATCTTTAAACTCTTTCCAAGCGAGGTGAGCACCTAAAAAGGCATTGGCCGTATGTCCAGAGGGAAAAGAGTGGTCTGTGCCGTCGGGACGTGTCTCATCCACAAAATGCTTCACACTATGCACCATCACGGCGTTCAATCCCTCTGCCAAGGTCACTAAGCAGAGTTGATCCACCCAGTTATGTTTCTCCTTCCCCATCAAGTCGCAGGCGAAGACCCAACCCAACATGCCCCATTCCAGGTAGTCATCCACATGGATCTGCTTCACGGAATCCTTTCGGCTGAACAGGTGAAAGTCATTCATCCCATCAATGGCGGTACCGATCGCTCCAACGGTAATCAAAGAGGCTGGTAAGATCAGGCTTTTCGGTTGGAAGGTATAGGAGACGATTGGAATCTGTTGTTCCCCCTCCAGGGTCACTAAAGAGTCCGATGAAAGCTCCTCCACGGGGACAGTCGCTCCCACATGTACACAAAACATCCACACACTCAGTAAAAGGCCCAATAGCCTTCGATTTCCTTTCATGCTATTCATGACGCTCTCGCTCATTCGTTAGTAAGTGCGCAAAAGTAATACTTTCCAAGGAAGAATCGTCCTTTTTGCCTATTTTCCCGCGGATTTTGTGTAAGTTTGCGATTTCAAAAACGGACAAAATAAAAATAAGCATAATGGATCCATTGATTATTTACAACACGCTGACAAGAAGGAAAGAACCGTTCAAACCCCTGCACGCTCCCCACGTGGGCATGTATGTCTGTGGGCCAACGGTCTATGGGGATGCCCATCTGGGTCATGCACGTCCTGCCATCACATTTGATTTGTTGTTTCGCTATCTGAAGCATTTAGGCTATAAGGTGCGCTATGTGCGCAACATCACCGATGTGGGCCATTTGGAACATGATGCGGATGAGGGTGAGGACAAGATTGCTAAGAAAGCTCGCTTAGAGCAACTGGAGCCGATGGAGGTGGTGCAGTATTACACCTTGCGCTATCATCATGCTATGGAGGCTTTGAATGTATTGCCGCCCAGCATCGAGCCCCATGCCTCTGGTCACATCATCGAGCAGATTGAGTTGGTGAAACAGATCTTGGCGAATGGCTATGCTTACGAGAGTCAAGGCTCAGTCTATTTCGATGTGGAGAAATACAACAAAGACCATCGTTATGGCATCCTCTCCGGTCGTAACATCGAAGACATGTTGAAGACGACCCGTGAGCTTGATGGTACGGAGGAGAAACGTAACCCGATTGATTTTGCGCTGTGGAAATGCGCGCAACCGGAGCATATCATGCGCTGGCCCTCTCCTTGGAGCAACGGTTTCCCCGGTTGGCACTGCGAGTGTACGGCTATGGGACGGAAATATTTGGGCAACCACTTCGATATTCATGGCGGTGGTATGGACTTGATCTTCCCGCATCATGAGTGCGAGATCGCACAGGCTATCGCTTCGCAGGGTGATGAGATGGTGCACTATTGGATGCACAACAACATGATCACGATCAACGGCCAGAAGATGGGCAAGTCGTTGGGCAACTTCATCACGCTGGATCAGTTCTTCACAGGTGATCACGCCTCATTGACACAGGCCTACGCTCCCATGACCATCCGTTTCTTCATCCTGCAGGCACATTACCGCAGCACGGTTGATTTCAGCAACGAGGCTTTACAGGCGGCTGAAAAGGGATTGGCTCGTTTGATGGAGGCTTATAGCCACCTGAAGAAGATCCAACCGGCCGCTACCTCCAGTGTTGAGGTGAAAGGCTTGCGTGAGAAATGCTACGAGGCAATGAATGATGACCTCAACTCTCCGATCGTCATCTCTCACCTCTTCGATGCGGCTCGATCGATCAATGCGGTAAAAGATGGTAAAGCAACACTCTCTGCGGCTGATTTGCAGGAGTTGAAAGATACTTTCCAGCTCTTCTTGTTTGAGATCCTGGGCATGAAAGACGAGGCTGCCGCTGGCGGTAACAGCTACGAGGCATTCGGCAAAGCGGTGGATCTGCTGCTGGCTATCCGTCAACAAGCCAAGGCGAATAAGGATTGGGCTACCTCCGACAAGATCCGTAATGAGTTGACAGCCTTAGGCTTCAAGATCAAGGATACGAAGGAAGGGGCTGAATGGACATTGGGTTAATCGCTACGGTATATGACGATTCACGAATTTCTTCAAGGCGATCAATTTGCCTTACGGACTGGCGTAGAGTTGCTCGAAGTGGGCAATGGCTACGCCAAGGCCCGTATGGAGGTGAAACCGGAGCATTTGAATGGCGGTGGGGTCTGTCAAGGAGGCGCATTGTTCACGTTGGCGGACTTGGCTTTCGCGGCCGCAACCAACAGCCATGCCCAGCTTACTTTCTCGATCGACTCTACCATTCACTTCTTCCGGTCGGTCTCGAAAGGTGTGCTCTATGCGGAGGCGCATGAGGTGTTCAACCATAAACGTTTAGCGAATTGTGAGGTGCGTATCACCACCGAAGAGGGGGCGTTGATCGCTACCTTTAACGGAACAGGTTATCGCAAAGACACCGTTCTCCCTTTTGCGCCAATCGGTTGATGCCCGTTAGGGTATGACCACACGGCAATCCATAGGAGCCCGTAGATTCCGTCCCTCTTTGAAGTAGGCCTCTACGGCTCCCAATTTCAATTTGGCACGTACCTTGACCGGAATATGGTTGGCATCATCGCCTATCCAGACCTCCGCAGCCTCCTTAGGCTGTTCAAAGGCCTCATCCTCAATATCTATATAGAAATGGCGGGTGCGGTATTTCACCCCTTTATGCTCCACGATACGTTGCCCAGAATAGCGGAAACGCATCGTTACTAAATCACGCCCGATGGCGACAGTCAAAGGGAAGTTATCCCCGTTACGCAATGTACCTGCTGCCAAGGCACGCAGATAAAGCGTACCGCCTAACATATCACTCACTGGGGCTTCCGTCACCAAGAGCGTATCAATCTTTACCCGTTTCAAGGTATAGCGACGGGAGGCGATGGTCACTTGATTGACGGCTTCATAGCGGAAGCGCAACTCATCCACGGAATAATAGTCGCCCTCATCCGAATGTTTGCTGCTGTACAGCAAGCGAGGCGCTTTCGAGTAATAGCCATCCATCGTATCTCGCATTTGGTAGAGCTTCTCGACAATGCCCGCCGAACGGAAGAGCAAGCTATAATGCCAAGCGGGCGCTCCCTCGAAATAGGTATCCTTCATCTTGAAGGTGGCATTCCCCGCCTTCGAGAAGACCAATCCCCACTTGTAATACAACTCATAATCGACCTCCTCATTGGCCTGAAAAGAGAGAGATTGCGCTTGAGCGGCCCTTTCCGGCAAGAGCAGGATCGATAAGAGAAGCAACAGCTTAGAAGCGCAAGCCACCAAAGCTGTTTTGATTGGAAGAAGAGGAAGCTTTGCCTTCATTGCGATAGTCTCGTTTCTTTTTCGTGATCTCTTTCGGCTTATTCTTGGTGATCTCCAATGGCTTCTGTCGTTTCATAGGCACAGCCTTCACATCCCATGTCTCCTCCACTTGCCAATTCTGCATGATCTGGAACATCTTGGGGCAGTAAATGACCAACTCCGGCTGTAGCTTCTTCGCATAATTGCCGGTGTCCCACTCATTATTCCCATTCAGATCGACCGTTAGGCGAGCGTAATACTTATCCGGTCGCAAATCCATGAAGAGTGCTCCCCCCTCTTTCACCTTTGCCTTACGCACAGGCACATCACTGCTATTCAGCAGCTCCACGAAAGCGGTGGTATCTACACCTATCAGATTGATAAACAGATGGCCATACTCCTCCTCCTTCTTGAGCTTGAACGCATGGTTCGCACTGTTGTTCCACTTACCATAGACACTGAAAACGGTAGCAGAGTCAACAGCCATCCGATACTCCTCCGCATACTGCCAAGGACGCAGGATGAAATAACGCAAGGAATTGGTCGTATCGGGGAAGAACCGAAAATCGACAGCTGTCCAAGTGGAATCGACCATCCGTTCTAACCGGAAAAGGCTGGAATCCAAGTTGGCCACGGGCTCCATAAAGGTAATAGAGAGCGTATCGGTCATCTCCATCGTGCCACTTGGAGCTATATTCATGCCCAAGAACTCGATGGGATCTGGCTCATCATCCCGCTTTTTCTTCTTCTTGGGTTCTACTTTTGCGCGATGGCGCATCACGAGGTTCACGGTATCGGTTTGCGGCTGCAACTGATTGAGCGAATCACTCTTCAGATAATCTACGGAGAGACTTAGTGTATCTTGCTGCCACACCAAGGAATCAATCAACCAGTATTTCAGCGTCTTTCGCTCATCCTCCGTCTGCAGATAATACCAGTTCTCCTCGCTGGGTGTGAAGTTGACGGGTGTCAGAGCGGGCAACGTATCCACCGGCGCATTGAAGCGCAATGTCAAGATCTTCTCATCGTTCCGCTCCGGTCGCAACATATATTGTCGCTCCGCCTTCTCCTTGAAAAGTCGCAGGGCAATATCATCTGGCATGAAATGGGTGTAGGGAACGGTCTTGATCGTATCAATGGTCAGTGAGTCTTTCCAAGTGGTATCTTGACGGGTGGTCAACTCGAAAGTAGGCACGATCAGGGAGTCGCCAAAAGCGATCTGTTGCCCAGGTTGGCTATACTTATAGGTACGCATCACATCCTCTAAGGCATAGATTCGATAGGTTCCAGGAGCCATGTTGCGGATAGTAAAGCCTCCTCGGTCATTCGTGCGTGAGGTTCTAACGAAGGGTGTTGTAGTAAAAGCGGAATCCGCTAAATCGGTATGCACACCGATTGTGATGCCCGGCATAGGTTCCAAAGTGGCCGCATCCAACAACACACCCGAAATCTCCAGAGTATCAATCTGATCACCTGTGGAGAAGGCAAAAGAGAAATTCTCTAAGATATTCTTTTCGTTGTTGTCGGCTATCGAATTGGTAAAGTCAATCGTATAGGTGGTATTGTCACGTAAGGTATCCTCCAATTCCACCACCACTCGCCGGCCGTTTGCCCGTATCACGGGCTGCATCGCTTGGGGAGGCGTAATAATCACGTTCTCCGTCGGCTTATCGACCTGGATCAATTCATCAAACAGGATCTCTACCTTTTTCCCTTTATAATTGAGCTGCCCTGGCGCAGGTGTGCTGCTGACAAATTTCGGGGGTAACTCATCGTATGGGCCACCATTGGGCGAAGCCATATTCGCACAAGCATACAACAGGCTTGTGGCGATCACCACCCACAAGAGTTGTCCAATCGTTTTCAGATGCCTATTTCTCATTGACCTATATCATATGATTCTCTCGAAGCCATCTCTTTCCTCCTGGGGTAAGGCAGTACAGCAAAAACAAGGCACATGGCACTGCAATCACTCCAAATACCATAAATGCTCCCATCATTTTCTAATTTTTCTTTCCACATCGGACGTTTCGCTTTTGCCGCAAAGGTAGCTAAAACCTGCGGATAGGCAAGGAAGCGGAAGGGTTTCTTCACTTTTTAGACCCTTCCTCCCCACAACGTTTCAATAAGCGGAAACCGATGCGGCAATAGAGGCACTTGCGTTTCTCACAATACTCACGCCGCAGTTGGATCAGTGCCTGCGTGTCGCCCGCATGTTTCACACTGATTCCTCCTTGCTGGAAGGTCGTGATGATGTGGTTGCGCTCCGGCTGGATAGATTCTAACAGACGAATAGCCCGCCCGCAATACTCCGGTAACTTTTTATGCTGCCCGTAAGCGAAATAGAGAGGCACCACCGTATTGATCAGCAGAATATCACGGGCTTTATCCCCTATCCATTTTTCCGAGGAGGTTGATACATGCGAGAATTGATAGTGCGTCAGCCAATAATCGGAAGGCAACAAACGGAACAAGGCCTTGATCTCCCCAGGGGTATGTGCCTCAATAATCTTGGAGAAGAGTGTGTCGTGACGACACCAGATAGCGGCCAACTGTGCTAATTTGACCTGTGGGAAGCTATGTGGACGCAGACGCAACTGTTTGAAAACAAACTCATCCAACGGAGTCAATCCATATTTATGCCGCAAGAAGGCATATTCCCGCTGAAGGAGCCGATAATACTCGCATGGATAGGTCTCGTTGAGCATACCCGCTTGCCCGAAGAGCATGGCTTCGACTTGCGAACTGCTGATTCGTTGCTTCTGGATATAACGGAAGGGAAGACTGCGAGCCAACCGCTCGAAAGCGTCATTGTTGATACCGAAACCAAAACTACGTGTCAAGGAGACGTAGCATACCTCGTTCCAATCGCCTTGATAATGCGCCAAGAGTTTCAAGAGATCGGCTGATTTACGCTCTAACCGTTCGCTGAGCAACGCATCCATCCAACCGGTGATATGCACGGGATCAACCTCCTGCATACGGGGTAGGCAGGAAACAGGTAGCTCTTTTGAGAGCAACCAGTCCACATTGGCTTGGACAGCTGGGGGAACCGACAACCGAAGCATCGGGATTGGCTCTCCGGTGGTACGTACGATCTCCGCATCCTCTACCCCGACTACATGCAAGATTACCCCATCATAGGCTTTGTCTTGATCATGATGATGACGCAACCAATCGGAGGCCCGATCATGGATCTCCACACTACCGGCCCATAAGGTATCGGCTATCCGTATTTTCGCATTGAAGAAATCCGGTCCCGCATCCCGATTCTCGATGCCAGGGTCAATGACGGAAACGGGTAATCCTTCCGTCGTACACAAAGGTGAGTGGCCATAAAGCCCATATTTCCATACATACTGTAAAATTCGCTCCATAAACTTTCATAATCAAGGTTTATGGGCTCAAAGATAGCGATTCTTAGGGAAGTAATAGGGGTTTAATGGCAGCGTGTTTTGAAAAAAGCATCAAAGATAGGGATCGTAACGAAAAAGTACCACTTCTCCTGCCTGCAATGAGGCTGGCACGTCAATCAGACGTTGGTTGCTACTGCCCCGGAAAAGCAGGCTTTCATCCCGTAACGCTTGCACGAAGGGACCATCCACCAGTACGTCGATGTAACGCAACAGATGGGCTTGCTGGGGATGGCGCAACAGCTCCTCATAGCGATAGCCGGTATAGCACCAGATTGTCTTTTGGCTGCGTGCTTTGATGGCGGCTGCCACCTCAGTGAACCCTTCCGGCTGGAACATGGGATCTCCCCCACTGAAGGTGACGTTGGCAAACTCATCGGCCATGACACGAGCCACCACCTCCTCTGTCTCCATCCAAGTGCCTCGGGTGATCTCCCACGACTCCGGGTTGTGACAACCCGGACAATGGTTCGGGCAACCGGCCGCATAGATGGCGGTCCGGAATCCCGGACCGTCCACCGTTGTATCTTCTACAATCGCTAATACCGAAAGCATCAGTCGTGTGTTACGCGATCGTTCAACTCAGCCAACTTTGCGTTGTTCCAGCGGTCGGTAGTACCTACTAAGTAGCCGGTGATACGCTGCAACTTGTCGATATGTCGGCCGCCACACTTCGGGCAGACCTCCAGATTAGCCACCGCATTCTCATAGCCACAATCCAAGCAACGATTGCGGTTGTGGTTCACCGAACCGTAACCGATGTTGTATTTATCCATCATATCTACTACCCGCATGATCGCCTCAGGGTTGTGTGTAGCGTCGCCATCCATCTCCACATAGAAGATATGACCACCTCGTGTTAAGTCGTGATAGGGAGCCTCTACCTCCGCCTTATGGCGTGCGCTACATTTATAATAGACAGGCACATGGTTGGAGTTGGTGTAATAGGCACGATCTGTTATGCCCGGAAGCACACCGAAACGCTGTCGATCTCTACGGGTGAACCGACCGGATAGACCCTCCGCCGGAGTAGCTAACACACTGTAATTGTGCTGATATTGCTCAGCGAACTGATTCGCCCGATCACGCATGTAGGTGACGATACGCAAACCCAACGCTTGCGCCTCCTCGCTCTCGCCGTGATGCTTACCGATCAATGCGACCAAACACTCTGCTAAGCCAATGAATCCAATGCCTAAGGTGCCTTGGTTGATCACTGAGGCGATCGTATCGTTCGGTTTCAGTTTCTCGCAACCTAACCAAAGTGCAGACATCAGCAAAGGGAACTGTTTGGCGTAGGCTGTTTTCTGAAACTCCATACGCTCATGCAACTGACGAGCCGTCAGCTCCAGCATAGCGTCTAACTTCGAGAAGAAGAGGGCGATCCGTTCATTCTGATCCGTCAGGTGACGGCACTCAATGGCCAAACGCACAATATTGATCGTAGAGAAAGAGAGGTTCCCACGGCCGATAGAGGTCTTCGGCCCAAAACGATTCTCAAACACACGGGTACGGCATCCCATGGTAGCCACCTCATGCAAGTAACGCTGTGGGTCGTCCGCACGCCACTCCTCACTCTGGTTGAAGGTAGCATCCAAGTTCAAGAAATTAGGGAAGAAACGACGAGCCGTCACCTTGCAAGCTAATTGATACAGGTCGTAGTTGCGATCGGTTGGCAGATAGCTTACGCCTCGTTTCTTCTTCCAGATCTGGATCGGGAAAATGGCTGTTTCACCATTGCCCACACCCCGATAGGTGCTCTTCAATAGCTCGCGAATGATGCAACGACCCTCCGCTGAGGTGTCCGTACCATAATTGATGGAACTGAACACCACCTGATTGCCACCACGAGAGTGGATCGTGTTCATGTTGTGAATGAAAGCCTCCATCGACTGATGCACCCGTGCGACGGTCTGGTTGATCGCATGTTGTTTGATGCGCTCCTCGCCACTCAAGCCGGTCAACTCCGTAGTCACATAGTCGTCGATCGGTGCTTGATAGAGATGATGCAGGTCCTG
>CAMGEM010000044.1 GCA_946055095.1 uncultured Parabacteroides sp.
GCGAACTGCCCGTAAAAATTGCGAAACAAAAGTAATCAAAATAGCGACGAATCCACACCCAAGGCTTGCACTATTCAAAGAAAAGGCTATTTTTGCGCCCGAAAACCCAATAACAAATTAGTAAATGAAACAACTGAAAACTTGGAAGTATCTTTCCACCGTGTGTGCCTCCGTATGCGCCACCCTCTTCATCGTCTTGGCCTGCGCCTCCGACGATTCCAAATCTCAACCCACGGAAACCATGCCGGATGATTTCGTCGTCTTGGCCGATTTCATCCCGGACATTATCCAGGAAATTCGCTACCACTCCACTTACAACTTCGTGGGCGAACGCATCGTCGGTTATGAGGAGCCGAAAGCCATCCTCACCCGCAAAGCCGCCGAAGCCCTCAAAGCGGTGAGCGACGACATGATGGCACAAGGCTATCGCTTGAAAGTGTATGATGCCTACCGCCCCCAATGTGCTGTGGATCACTTCGTGCGCTGGGCGGAGGATGTCAACGACACCCAAATGAAAGCCTATTTCTATCCTGACGTGCCCAAATCGGAACTGTTTGAACGGGAGTATATCATGGCACGCTCCGGCCACACCCGCGGCTCCACGATCGACTTGACACTCTTCGACATGCAGACGGGGAAGGAATTGGATATGGGCGGCCCGTTCGACTGGTTCGGCGAACTCTCCCACCCCGATTACGAGGCGATCACCGCTGAGCAGAAAGCCAATCGTTTGATCTTGCGGGAGGCGATGTTGCGCCACGGCTTCAAGCCGCTTGACTCCGAATGGTGGCATTTCACTTTAAAGGATGAGCCCTACCCCGACACCTATTTCAATTTCCCCATTCAATAAAAACGTAATAAGGCCCAGAGCGTTGCCATTGCGGCTTCTCTCCGGGCCTCTGTTTACATGATTACTAAAACGCCATCTATTTCACCTGTGCAAAGGTGCCTCCGAATTTGTTTTATCCCTTGATATTCGGCAACTCTAAGCCATAGCCTTTGCGCTTGTCCTCACGCTTCAGCAGGATGGCAATGAAGAGCGCCAGTACACCGAAACCTGTGAAGACCGCCATAGGGAGCGTATAGTCGTAAGCAATCTTGCCAGTGCCGTTATCCACCTTACAATAGGTATCGAGAATCCAACCGATCAACAGCGGAACCATGCTCAATCCGATATTCTGCACCCAGAAGATCATGGCATAGGCCGTTCCCAACTGCTTCTCCGGGATGATCTTCGGCACGGAGGGCCACATGGCTGAAGGCACTAACGAGAAGGCAATGCCCAACACGATCATCACAATCGTCGCAAACCACCACTCATTCAGGATAGGCAGCGTGAACAACAGATGCACCCCGATCAGCATCAACGCACCATACATCATGATCGTAGCTCCCTTTCCCTTGCGGTCGTAGAGGTTGCCAAAGAAGGGGGTCAGCAAGATCGTACCGAAAGGCAGGATGGCCGGGATATTGCCCGCCAACTCCGGATCAACAGCATACTTATTGACCATCAAATCAGTTGCATACTTCAAGAAGGGGAAGACAGCTGAATAGAACAGCACGCAGAGCAACGCAATCAACCAGAAGCCTTTGCTGGTGACGATCACCAAGATGTCTTTCAAGCGGAAAGGCTCCTCAGCCTCCTCCTCTTCCACACCAGCGGAAGCATCGAGCTTGCGATCCATCACACAGAACACTAAGAAGGTGATCAAACCGATACAAAGCATAATCAGGCAGAGCAGAATCGGAGCGGCGATACTTTGGAAATAGGTGGCGAAAGGCACCGTAATCGAAAGCGCCATGGCCGTACCGAGACGAGCCGTAGCCATCTCCAAACCCATCGCCAAGGCCATCTCCTTGCCCTTGAACCAACGGACGATGATTTTCGAGACCGTGATACCTGCCGTCTCCACACCTACGCCAAACAGGGCATAGCCTAAAGCGGCCACCATCACCTGCGCCTTCCAACCAAACAGCTCACCCTCCATCGAGAAAGCGTCTGAAATAGCCCAATACTTGATGCCACAACCGATGATCATCAAGACGCAAGAGGCCACGCCGGTGAAGCGTACACCCATCTTGTCGAGGATGATTCCGCCGATGATCAGCATGAAAAGGAACACGTTAAACCAGCCATAGGCACTTGTGAAAAAACCGTATTCCGTACTGTTCCAGCCGAGTTGCTCCTCCAACATCGGTTTCAGTGGAGACATCACATCGGTCAAGATGTAGCCTGTCAGCATCGTGAAGGCCACCAAGGCCAGCACACTCCAACGAGCGACTTTCGAGTCACTCAGTTTCTGTTGAATTTTTTCTGTCATGATTCTTATAGTTTACAGTTATTTGATTGCTTCTGGGAATAGGGGGAGCGCATCCGCCACGATGAAGGTACTGCCTCCGATGAAAATCGTATCGTGGGGATCAGCCGCTTGCTGCGCCGCCTTCACCGCCTCAACCACCGTCGGATAGGTAGTTCCTCGCAATCCATGCGCAACGGCTTTCTCCGCGAAGGTCTCTACCGGCATCGCCCGACTGACCGAGGCTTGCGTGAAATAATAGATTGCCTGTTTGGGCATCAACGCCAGCACGCTATCTACATCCTTATCGGCTACCATACCGACCACCATCCGCAACGTACCACTCGCTGCTCGTTGAGCATCCGATAAAGTCTTGGCCAAGTGTTGCCAGCCACCTACGTTATGTCCTGTGTCGCAATAGGTAGCGCAGGGATCCTTCGCCACCCGCTGCCAACGTCCCATCAGACCCGTCAAACTCGTCACGGAGCGGAATCCCTCCTTCACGGCCTCTGTTGAAATGGAGATACCCACCTCCTCGCGCAAGATATGCAAGGCCGAGAGAACCGTCTTTGCGTTGCAAGGCTGCGCATCCCCGATGAGTTCGCCATATACCATACCATACTCTTTCGAGAGGAATTTCAACGTATGATCGGGAGTCAACTCATAGTCATCAGCCATCAGCTCCATCTCTGGAGCAAAATGGAAGATAGCCCCCTTCTCCTTCGCCTGTTTGGCAATCGTATCATAGATAACGGGCGCTGCGCTCTCGCCCAGCAGCAAGGGAACGTTCCTCTTGGCGATGCCCGCCTTCTCAGCGGCGATCTGCCCCAAGGTGTCGCCCAGGAACTGCGTATGATCGAAACTGATATTGGTGATGATGCCGAGGAGCGGTGTGATGATGTTGGTACAATCCAACCGTCCTCCTAAGCCTACCTCGATCACGGCGATATCCACAGCCTGCTCCTTGAAATACTGAAAGGCCATCGCTGTGGTCAACTCAAAGAAAGAGGGATGCAATGGCTCAAAGAAAGCCCGGTGCCGCTCCACGAAATCAACTACATAGGCCTCACTCGCCTTCTCGCCATTCACCCGGATACGCTCCCGGAAATCAAGCAGATGCGGAGAGGTGTAAAGCCCTACCTTATAGCCCGATTGCCGCAGAATCGCCGCTAACAGATGGCTGACGGAACCTTTGCCGTTCGTCCCGGCCACATGAATCGTCTTGTATGCTTTATGAGGATTGCCTAAATGATCGTCGAGGGCGATCGTCGTGTCGAGCCCAGGTTTGTAAGCGGAAGCACCACTCTGCTGGAACATCGGGACACGGGTATATAGATAATGAAGTGTCTCTTGGTATGTCATGCTATTCTTTTTTGGACGGACAAAAGTAACGAAATAAATCATATCTTCGCGCCTCTGTAATGAAAAAGGACTAAACTTATAAGATAGCAGAAATGGAAAAGCAACGTATCGTTTATACGCCTCAAGGCGTATGCTCAAAATTAATGATCGTAGAGGCAGCAGATGGAATGATTGAAGAAGTGCAGATCGTGGGTGGTTGCCATGGCAACGGCCAAGGCATGTGCGCCCTATTAAAAGGGATGCGTGTCAACGACGCCATCAGTCGCCTCGAAGGGATCGACTGCCACGGACGAGGCACCTCCTGCCCCGATCAGATGGCTAAGGCGTTGAGGCAAATGGGAAATCAGTAAGCAACATTTCCCCCTTCTCACTTGTTATTTAGGTAGAAACATTTAAAATGTGATGGCCATGAAAAAAAGTGAGAAGACAAAACAGAAGAAACTATCCAACAAGAAGAATTTCATTCTCGACACCAACGTGATGCTGCATGATGCGAATTGCATCCTGAATTTCCAAGAGAACGACATCTACCTTCCGATCGTGGTCTTGGAGGAGTTGGATAAATTCAAGAAAGGAAACGAGCAGATCAACTACAACGCACGCGAGTTCGTGCGTCAGTTGGATCTGCTGACCAGCAACGACCTTCACCTGAAAGGGGCCTCCTTAGGACCCGACAAAGGTACACTCTATATCGTGACGGGCGATGAGTATCACGAGCGCATTGCCAAGACCTTCCCTAATCGCATTCCCGATCATCGCATCCTTTCCTGTGCGCTTACCGTGGCGGAGAAGCATCCAGACATGCAAACCATCTTGGTCAGCAAGGATGTTAACCTGCGTATGAAGGCACGCTCGTTAGGCATCCCCGTGGAGGATTACATCAACGACAAGGTGCTCAATGTCGATATTTTCGAGCGGTCGCAAGAGACCTACGAAGGCATCGACCCGGAGTTGATCGACAGGATCTATGCCTCCCCACAAGGCATCGAGGCTGATCTGCTGGAGATGCACACCAAACTGGAGCCCAACGAGTGCTTTATCTTGAAGAGTGAGCGCAACAGCGTCATGGCTCGGTTCAACCCCTTCACGAACTACATCAAACGGGTGGAGAAGAGCAACAATTTCGGCATCCAGCCTCGCAACGCCGAGCAGAGCTTCGCCTTTGAGGTGCTCAATGACCCAGAGATCAAGCTGATTGGACTGACCGGTAAGGCGGGAACGGGTAAGACGCTGCTTGCTTTGGCAGCTGCACTCAAACAGTCGAATCTTTACAAGCAGATCCTCCTCGCCCGCCCTATCGTAGCCTTGGCGAATAAGGATTTAGGGTTCTTACCTGGCGATGAGAAACAGAAGGTGGCTCCCTATATGCAACCGCTGTTCGACAACCTCAATGTCATCAAGGCGCAATGCACGCCGGGACACGCCGAAGCCCGTAAGATTGATGATTTACAAAAGAACAATCAGTTGGTGATCGAGGCCTTAGCCTTTATCCGCGGGCGTAGCCTCTCGGAGACCTTCTGCATCATCGATGAGGCGCAGAACCTCACGCCCCACGAGATCAAGACGATCATCACCCGTGCGGGAGAAGGCACGAAGATGGTCTTCACCGGAGACATCCAGCAGATCGACTCACCCTACCTCGACGCTCAGAGCAACGGCTTGGCTTATATGATTGACAAGATGAAAGGCCAAGAGCTGTTCGCCCACATCAACTTGATTAAGGGTGAGCGTAGCCAGCTCTCGGAAATGGCCTCCAATCTGCTGTAAGCCTTACTTTTGGTTGGCCTTCGGGCAGATATAGATTTTCTGGAAGCTCCCCTTGCCGTTCGGATCGGCCATACCCTTGGTCTCTGCCGCATGGATCTTCAGATGTTCTGTCTCGCCATGTTTGGCCAACTCGCCCTCGTTCTTCCACGTCTCGGCGATAAAGAGCACCGTGCTGTCCTCAACCGACTGATAGATACTATAGTCGATACAACCTGGCTCCTTCACGGTGCTCTCTTTGCATTTCTGGAAAGAGGCGATGAAGGCAGCCGCGCTACCCGGTTTCATCTTTCGCACGATATTCAACTGCACCATCATCGTACTTTTCTGATCAGCGCAATCGCCATGACCTTGGCACGCTGACTCTGCCTGCTCCTCACAACCGCTCTCGCAAGCAGATCCACCTTTCGCTTGGCAATTTCCCTGGCAACCCGCATGGTTCTCCTTCTGGCAGTTGCCTGAGCAAGCCTGTTGCTCACCATGCTTACAATTACCGTTGCAAGCTCCCGACGTTTCCTGATTCGATGTCGTTCCATTCGTACATGCGGCCAAGGCCATCAAGCCACAAGCCCATAAATAAGCAAACTTTTTCATGATTCGTATCTAATAAAATGTATGCCGCGAAATTAATAGAGAATTATGTTCCAAACACAAGATAAGTCCCTCTTTCCTTAAAAATAGCGATGCACTTAGCCAAAAGTAGCTACCTTAGCGGCCGTTAATTCTATAAACAAGCATTATGAGAAGAAAAAGTTTCTTGAGTTTTATGGCAGCTGTCTGCCTAATGGGAGCCTTCACGGCCTGTGATGATGAGGATAACACGAACGATTTCAATGCCCTTTCCCGCACTTACGAAGGGAAGAGTATCGAGCTGAAACTGGGCGAGGTAACAATCCCGAACGGAGGCAAATCAGTCGTGCTCAACGCCTCGGCTGCCGACAAGGCGCAACTGACATTAACGAATATCCTGCCTGAAAACAGTAGCTTGACCGTTGATGCAACGTTGGCCTCCACGAACGATACCTACACCCTCACCGGAGAAGCGGCAACGACAGACGGGAGCGTGACCGTCAACGGTACGGTAAAAGCAGGTGTGCTCTCCCTCTCTTGCCAGCGTAAGGTGACTCATCCTGTGGCTGGTACCTGGCAGTTGGCCTCTGGTGCGGCAGCGGTCACGGCAGAGATCGTCACTGGTATGCCTCAGATTGATGCCTTAGCCCCAATGGTTGGCCCGTTGTTAGGCAACTTGATCGCACAAAAGGTCAGTACAGTAACGCTTTCCCTCTCCGAGTCGGGCATATTCGGAGTTGCTTGGCAGAAGATCGATGCCTCTGAACCGGTCAGCATCAACCAATACACCGAGATGTTCAGCATCCAGTATTGCGTGAAAGAGGGTGTTTACTACCTCTGTATCGACAAGAACTACGTGGAGGTATTAGGACAAGTCCTGACACAATTCGCGGGGGATAAAATGGCAGAACTGGGCATCGACTTCGAACAGATCGTAGCTCTCTTCACTGATCTGGGTGGTTATTACGGATTAGCACTCAATATGGAGGTAGCCGACAACCAAGTGCTTTTCACGGCGGATAAATCCCTGCTCCTCCCCGTGATCAACGCCGTTTCTCCGCTGATCTCCCAAAAAGTGCCCGAAGCCTATCAACCTTTGGTCAACCAGTTGATGCAAATACTTCCCAATGCCCAAGCATTAAGCCTTGGACTTCGCTTCACGAAATAAATCCGAGGTATCTATCCAAATTCAACCATTCGACATCTAACACGAAACATTACCAATCTCTCGACTTGGTCATTAGCAATGATCGGGCAGAGGGATTGGTAATGTCTTTTTTCCCCTTCTGGTAACCTAACGGAACATCCCCCTCACACGGCAAACATGGCAGTTATCGACTGTCGAATCGGCAGTTTCAGACTGTTAAAAAGGTACTTTGCCATGCACAGTACTCGTTAAGCGCAGTTAAGCCCCAGATAGCCGTCGTTAAAAGTGTACAAAAATGCGTTGACAGGCATCTAACCAGCCATTTTTTGCACTTTCTTTGCCGTAAAGAAACTGTTAAATTTAAAAGTTGAATTAAAGTAGAAGCGTATGAAAACAATTTGGAAAAACATGTTGGGAGCGATCGTGATAGCAGCGATCAGTTCAGGTGTAGCCATCGGTGCAAGCACTTATTACATGAGTCAAAACCAAGCGACGACAACCTTCTCTTCCGGCGTGGAGAATACCTTTAAACAACCTTATAAGTTAGCGGGCTACAATGCTGTGGCCGCTGAAAACACGGATTTCACGTATGCTGCCGAGAAAGCGGTGCATGGTGTGGTGCACATCAAGGCGACGCAGAACAGCAAGGGCAACAGCGATCAACAATATGTGGATCCGTTTGAGTATTTCTTCGGGTTTGGCGGTCGCTCGCAACGTACACCGCAGCCTCGCGTAGGTGCGGGCTCAGGTGTGATCATCTCTACGGATGGCTACATCATCACCAACAACCACGTGATCGATGGCGCAGACGAATTAGAGGTTACCTTGAACGATAACCGTAAGTTTGAGGCGAAGGTGATCGGTGCGGATCCGACCACGGACATTGCGCTCTTGAAGATTGAGGCAGACGACCTGCCTACCATTCCCTTTGGCGACTCTGAGAAGTTGAAAGTGGGCGAATGGGTGTTGGCCGTGGGCAACCCCTTCAACCTGACCTCTACTGTCACTGCGGGTATCGTCAGTGCCAAGAGCCGTGGTAACATCGGTGCGGGAGGAGATCGCAGCAAGATCGAGTCATTCATCCAGACCGATGCGGCGGTGAATCCGGGCAACAGTGGTGGTGCCTTGGTGAACACAAAGGGTGAGTTGGTCGGCATCAATACGGCTATCTACTCGGAGACAGGTAGCTATGCAGGCTATTCTTTTGCGGTGCCCATCAGCATCGCCGGCAAGGTAGTCAACGACTTGAAAGAATTTGGCACCGTGCAACGTGCCGTGTTAGGTGTATTGATCCAAGACCCTCAATATGCGCCCGATGAGGATAAAGCGAAGGTGAAAGCACTTGAGGGTGCCTATGTTGGTGGCTTTGCCGAGCGTAGCACAGCCAAAGAGGCAGGTGTCGAACAAGGGGATGTGATCACGGCAGTCAATGGTGTCAAGGTAAAATCAGCCAGTGCTTTGCAAGAGCAAATCAGCAAGTATCGCCCGGGAGACAAGGTAGAGCTGACCATCGACCGCAACGGCTCGACGAAGAAATACACGGTGGAACTGCGCAATGCGCAAGGAAGCACGAAAGTCGTAAAGAGCGGGGATGGCACAGAGATCATGGGTGGTGCCTTCAAGGCCTTGAGCAATGAGCAGAAACGCAAGTTAGGGGTTAGCTACGGCATTGAGGTGACTGGCGTGACCAACGGCAAGCTGCAGAGCGCAGGCATCAAGAAGGGTTTCATCATCATGATCGTCAACAACCAGAAGATCTCCGCTCCGGAGGATTTCGAGAAGATCGTGGATAGCATCCTACAGGGTCGCACCGAGGATCAAGGCCTCTTCATCAAGGGCTTCTATCCGAACGGACGTACGAAATACTATGCGATAGACCTCTCTGAGTAAGTAAAGAGCGCAATTAAGCGGATAAATAATGTTAAATATGGGATATTGGCCGGATGTGGGAACGCATCCGGCCAATGTTTTTACAATAAAATCTTATCTTTGCATCCCAAATTCTCTGATGAATTGAACGTAAAGTAGAGCATGAGACAATTAAAGATCACAAAGTCTATCACCAACCGCGAAAGCGCTTCGCTGGATAAGTATCTTCAAGAGATTGGTCGAGAGGATCTGATCACAGTGGAAGAGGAAGTGGAGTTGGCGCAAGCTATTAGAAGAGGAGACCGTAAGGCGTTGGAAAAATTGACCCGCGCAAACCTCCGTTTCGTTGTATCCGTGGCTAAACAGTATCAAAATCAAGGGTTAAGCCTTCCCGACTTGATCAACGAGGGCAACTTGGGATTGATCAAGGCCGCAGAGAAGTTCGATGAGACAAGAGGTTTCAAGTTTATTTCCTATGCCGTATGGTGGATCCGTCAATCTATCCTGCAAGCTTTGGCTGAGCAATCGCGTATCGTCCGTTTGCCGCTCAACCAAGTTGGTTCGTTGAACAAGATCAGCAAAGCCTTCTCAAAGTTTGAGCAAGAGAACGAGCGTAAGCCCTCGCCAGAGGAGTTGGCAGATGAGCTGGAGATTCCGGTGGATAAGATTTCTGACACCTTAAAGGTTTCCGGCCGTCATATCTCGGTAGATGCCCCGTTCGTAGAGGGCGAAGACAATAGCCTCTTGGATGTGCTTGTCAATGACGACGCGCCCATCGCCGATCGCACGTTGATGAACGAGTCTTTGTCGAAGGAGATTGACAGAGCGCTTGCTACATTAACCGAAAGAGAAAGCGAGATTATCAAGATGTTTTTCGGTATTGGGTGTCAAGAGATGACATTGGAAGAGATTGGCGACAAATTTGGACTCACCCGTGAGCGTGTCCGCCAGATCAAGGAAAAAGCAATCAGAAGATTAAGACAAGGATCACGTAGCAAGTTACTAAAGTCCTACTTAGGATAACGATAAAAAAGTCCAGTGAGTTTCACTGGACTTTTTTATTTTCCTGCCGCAGATAGAATCCGGCGAGAATCGTGCCTGAGATGCTGTGCCAAGCGCAAGAGATAGCGCAAGGCAACACCGAGAGCGGTTGTGCCGCAAAGAAAGTGCCTGCCAAAACCGTCGCTAACCCAGCGTTTTGCATACCCACCTCAATGGAGAGTGTACGCTTCTTTGGCGTGTTGAATCCCGCCATCCGTCCGGTGAACCAGCCTAACAGATAACCTAAGCTGTTATGGCAAAGAACCACCAAGAAGGTCCAGCCAAACAGCAACCATCCCCCAGCGATCAGATCATCATGCACCGTACTGATCACACCCCCTACGATACAAGCTAAGCAGGTCACGCTCAGCCCAGGCATGAGCGACTGCAATGTAGGGAACACGGGCTTCGAGGCATAGCGATAGTTCAACAAGCATCCGACACCAACAGGTATAATCGTTACGATCAAGATATTCAGAAACATGCCAACCGCATCGATCTCAATAATCTCTCCCGCCGTCAACTGCATCAGCAAGGGAGTCATCACCGGAGCCAACAGTGTCGAGGCGCAGGTCATACCCACCGAATAGGCCACATCGCCCTTGCAAAGGAAGGACATGATGTTGCTCGACACACCCCCGGGACAGCAGCCCACCAACAAGATGCCTAACGCCAACGCAGGTTCCAAACGAAAGAGATGCACCAAGGTATATGCCACCAAAGGCATGATCACGAACTGCGCACAAGCCCCGATGAATATATCCAAGGGGCGACGAGCCAAGATCTGGAAATCCGTAGTCGTGAGCGTCAGACCCATCGTCAGCATAATCAGGCCTAAGATAAAGGTTTGCGTATTTCCCCGCACCCACTCAAAGGCCTCCGGCAGGAAAAAGGTGAATGCGGCAATAGCAATAATAAAGGCTGACGCATGATTCGCCAGCCACCGACTTACCACCTGTAAAGTACCGACCATGCCTATCAATCCTCCCGATAAGCCATCATGCGGCTGATGTACTTCCCGACGATGTCAAACTCTAAGTTCACGACCGTACCTTTCTCGATTTGGCAGAAATTGGTATGATCATGCGTATAAGGGATGATCGCCACCTGGAAGCTGTCGTCTTTGGAGTTGCACACCGTCAAGCTCACGCCATTCACGCAAACAGAGCCCTTCTCCACCGTCAGATACCCTTGGCGAGCCATCGCCTTGTCGAAGCGATAAGTAAAGGTGTAATACCAACTTCCGTCAGCTTCGCTCACCTCCGTGCAAACCGCCGTCTGATCGACGTGGCCCTGTACGATGTGACCGTCCAAACGACCATTCATCAACATGCTACGCTCCAAATTCACCTTGTCGCCCACCTTCAGTTGTCCCAGGTTAGAACGATCCAGCGTCTCCTGCACAGCCGTAACCGTATAGGTATCTGCTGTCTTACTTACCACCGTCAAGCAAACGCCATTGTGCGCCACGCTTTGATCAATCTTCAACTCATCCACGAACGAGCAACGCATCGTCAGATGCAAATTACCCTTATCCGCTTGCAATGCCACCACTTGAGCGGCCTCTTCCACGATTCCAGAGAACATAACTATATGCTATTTTGTTTTACGTTTCCAATCAATTGGTGCGGCGAAGATACAATAAAAAAACGATGAAGCGAACGGACTGCCTATTTTATCGTACCTTTGTCGCCATGCAACCAAGGAATGAACAGCGAATACCAGGGTTTCGGCCGGAGTCGGCAGAGGAGCTTTTTGAGACCTTACGTAAAGCAGGACAGCTATCCGTATCAGCCTGTTACCGTACGTATAACGCTTTGTTTCAACGCCTGCTCAACGAGCATACCCGATTTGAACGGCTCAAATTGAGTGGCCCCTTTGCGAAGATGGATTTCTTATTGAAAGCGCACCATGCCCAACCAGCATTGCGAGCAAGGCTAAATGAGACCCGCACACGACTGAAGGCCTCCGGCGACGGACAACTGACCGAAACGGAATTGGCGCATCACCGGGAACGAGATCTGTGCCACCTATGCCTCTTTGTAGGTCTGCTCTTTGAGCAGGAGGTGCCTGCCGATTTAGCCGCCCGTTTCCCTACCGAGCAGCTGCCTGAACCTCAAGGATTACCCACGGCTGACCGCATCAGGCTCATCGTCTCTCGCTGGGATGCCCATTACCTCTATGGGCAACCCGAACAAGACCCGGCTTTAGAGATTTGCGTCTGCTACCAATCGGAAGCCTCAAACGTCGCCCCCGCTTATGACCGTAGCTACCTGAACGCTTTCCTGCGGGAAGGGATGCAGCTCAACCTTGTGCGCCCACGGCTGCAAGATGAGGTTTTCTATCCGGAGCTAATCATCGTAGAGCCGGATTACTTAGTCGATATTTCCGCTATCGCCTCCTGCATGGAGAGCTACGCACATTCACCCCTCCTCCACCTGCTGCACAAATTGCAACCGGCAGCCAACAGCGAGGCGATCCTGCTTGGTAACTTCGCTGGACAGCTGCTCGACGAAGAGCTGCATACCGACTCCGACACCACCAGCTACACCCAGAGCGTGAAACGCTTCTTCCAAGGGAACGCCCTAAACCTCTTGGCCGCTGAACTGACTCCCAGCTTCCACGAACAATCCCTCCGACAAAGGGCACATATCCATCAAGCGATCCGCCACGTCTTACCCCATCAAGTACAGCCGTTCGACCTGCGAGAAACCATCGTGGAGCCCACCTTCTTCTCAGAACTATTGGGCTTGCAGGGACGTATGGATCTTTTGCAACTCGATCAACGGGTATTAGTGGAGCAAAAGGCAGGCAAGGGGGGCTTCCCGCAACGAGATCCCGAAACGCCAATCCATCAAGAGAAGCATTACGTGCAGATGTTGCTTTATATGGCGTTGCTACGTTATAACTACCGAGCCAACTACTTAGCGAACAATCAAGAGCTAAATGCCTTCCTGCTCTACTCCCGCTATGAGAACAGTCTCTTGGGCTTAGGATTCGCTCCCGCATTGCTCTTCGAGGCCATGAAACTGCGCAATGGCATAGCGGCAAATGAGTTAGCTTATGCCCGAGGAGAACTGCGAGGGATCTTGGAGCCCTTGACTGCGGACGGCTTGAACGAGCGAGGTGCCACAGGCAAGCTATGGGAACAATACCAACGTCCACAATTGGAAGCGTTGCTGCACCCGATCCATGTCGCCACCCCCTTGGCACGTGCCTACTATTTCCGCTTCCTTACGTTCATCGAGTTAGAGCAACTCTTGGCGAAGATAGGCAATGCCGCCAAAGAGGGTTCGGGCTTCGCCGCTAAATGGCAAGCCTCCGCTGAGGAGAAGATGCAAACAGGCGATATGTATGCGGAGATGACCCCCATCCTCCCTACCACAGAGGGACCCATAGAGACCATTTCCTTACGCTATCCAGCGCATGAGGCACAAGAGCTATCCAATTTCCGACCAGGAGACATCGTCATCCTTTACCCATACCCCAAGGGACAGGAGCCGAATGCGACTCGCACGATGGTGTTACGTGCCACCCTCGCTGATATTGGGGCTGAACAGATTAGCCTCACCCTGCGTAATCCACAAGGCGATGCCCGCATCTTCACCTATTATAAAGAGTCCTATTGGGCCATCGAACATGACCTGTTCGACTCCTCCTTCACAGCCCTCTATCGAGGGATGCACGCTTTCCTCTCCGCTCCTGCCGACCGACAAGCACTGCTCCTACTGCAACGACCTCCCCGTGTAAACAGCCAGCGGCAACTCAAAGGCGACTATGGTGACTTCAATGAGTTAGCGTTGCGCGTCAAGCAGGCAGAGGAGCTCTTCCTGCTGATTGGTCCTCCAGGCACTGGTAAGACCTCTTACGGGTTGGTGAATACCTTGAAAGAGGAATTGTTGGAGCCAGATACACACATTGTAATCATGGCTTACACCAATCGAGCCGTCGATGAGATCTGCAGCAAGCTGCTTGCAGAAGGAATAGACTATCTACGAATCGGTAGTTCGCTCTCTGCTGCTCCTGCCTATCGGAAACAGCTGCTGCAAGCCCGTGTGAGCGATTGCGGCAAGCTGACAGAGGTACGTGCGCTGATTGAGCAGACACGGGTATTCGTAGGCACCACCACCGCTTTTAATGCCCAACCGGCCCTGTTTCAGTTGAAACAGTTTGACTTGGCGATCATTGATGAGGCCTCGCAACTCTTGGAGCCGCATCTCGCAGGTCTATTAAGCCTAACCTTTCACGATAAGCCGGCAATCCGAAAGGTCGTGCTGATCGGAGACCATAAGCAGCTACCTGCCGTTGTGCAGCAAGAGGCTGAGGATGCCCTTGTGACTGATCCACTTCTACAGGCTATTGGGCTGACCGATTGCCGCCAGTCACTTTTTGAGCGGCTATTGAAACGGTATCGCCACAATCCCAGCGTCACCTATCTGCTGACCAAACAGGGACGTATGCACCAAGCAATCGCCGCCTTCCCCAACCGTTTCTTCTACCAAGGGCGTTTGGAGGAGGTACCCCTGCCCCACCAGCTTCGTCCGCTGCCTACAATCTCAAACGATCTGAACGGGCAACAGCAACTGCTCGCTACCCATCGAGTGGCCTTCGTAGAGGTTCCCCTTCCAGAGGAGAGCCCATCCGACAAGGTAAATAGCGTTGAAGCGGAAATGATCGCCTCCACAGTCGCTGAGATCTACCGAATGGATCCGACGCATTTTGATCCGACACAGACCGTAGGTGTGATTGTTCCCTACCGCAACCAGATCGCTACCATCCGTCATTTCCTCGAAAGCTATGCCTTGCCTCCATTGTGCCAAATCACCATAGACACGGTGGAGCGTTACCAAGGAAGCCAGCGTGATTACATCCTGTATGGCTTTACCATCCAAAAGCGGTATCAACTGAATTTCTTGACAAACAACGTCTTTGAGGAAGAGGGACAACTGATCGACCGGAAACTCAATGTCGCCATGACCCGTGCCCGAGAGCATCTGCTCCTGTTTGGCCACAGCCCGCTCCTTTCGCTCAACGGTCTATTCCGACAGCTGATCGACTACTTACGCACAAAGGACAGTTATTACGAGATCGCTCCCGATGATTATATCGCCGGCCATTTTTCCGTACATGCCCCCAAAATGAATCAGCTGCACGAAATTTGAGTGTTTTGGTTGCCATAGTGACGACATCACAATGTCTTTATCTCCAATTTCTTTCCAGCCTCGTTGATAATGATAAACTCA
>CAMGEM010000045.1 GCA_946055095.1 uncultured Parabacteroides sp.
CCGGTGAGCAGGTAAATCATCAGCACGCTGCCGAGGCCGTAAAACATACGCTGCCGCTCAGTCGTGCAAAGCTGTCCAAGGGTTAAAGCGAATAAGAGCAGGAAAAGACCGATGCTGCCATCGGCCACATAATCGAGACGAAGGTGCGCCTTCAACAAAAAGAGCACGGGTAAAAGGGCGAGCAAAAGGTGGTAGCCTCGATCGGCCACCTGTTGCAGCAGGCGATAGGTCAGACAGCCGATGCCTGCCAATAAAAGGGCATTGAAAAGGAAAGGGAAAAGGGAGATCCGATAGTATTGCGTCACCCACTGACCCGCCACGGCCAGGAAGCCGCCCGGCTCACGCAACAGTTCACGGATATAGGTCCACGAGGGGACAAAGGCCTGCACCTCCTCCTGTTGCCCATACAGGAAGGTGTTGAAGGTATAGAGATAGGCGAAGAGCCCGCCAAAAAGCAGACACCCATACAGCCCTACTTTGGTTTTATTCATACGACTCATTCTTTCAGTTGCGCAAAAGTAACATAAATCCGGCACATGAGGCAGGAATCCGCTACAAGAGAGAGGGAACCGACCCTTTCCTCTCGGAAAGAAGCAGTTCCCTCGACTCATTTGTACAAAGTAAAATGACGAAGCTAATTACTTGCCACCATAACCCGGATTCTGCTCCAACAGGTTGTTGGCACCGATGATACTATAGTGAATCGGGAAACGGTTCAAGTTGGGGTTGTTGGTAGCCTTGTGGTCCCACCAATCCTCGGTTACATACGCATTCCAGCGAACCAAGTCGGTACGACGGCGACCCTCGCCCAAGAACTCAACCTGCCACTCGTCCAACATACGATACTTATCCAAGTTAGCGGCGGTTACCGGATCGGGATCGCCATTGGGGAAGTAACGCTTACGAACGGTGTTGATCAAGTTAGCGGCACCCTGCTTGTCACCCGCGCGCATCTTGCACTCAGCCAAGGTGTAGTAAACCTCTGCCAAACGCATCACAGGTACATCAGGATTACCCTTCATCTTATACTCATCCTGGTTCGGACGGGGACAACGCTTCATCAAACGAACGCAAGAGTTCTCCTCTGCTGTCGCTACCGTAGAGGGCAGATCAGCCACGGAAGCATACTCTTTATCCGGACCTACCTTCGCAAAGTAAGCCACCTGGTCAACCACGGTGATCACCTCACCGGCATATTCACGGCTACCCGTACATACCCACTCCGGATGATCCGGGTTCTGCTGCAAACCTACGATGAACATACCCCGATACTTGCCATTACCCTCATAGACGTAGGGCTGCTTACGAATATCCTGATCGTTAAACTTGCTGTAAGCACCACCTAACTTATAGGGGTACTTCTTGCCGGTCGGATCCAAGCTCGGGATCAAGCCGATACCGTTGTTGGAGCCTGAACCCTCCAAGCCACCTAAGTAGTTCTTGTAGTTGTAGGGCACCTGCCATGTCCAATAACCACCCTCTGTCTCTGTCTTGGAGTTCTCAGAAGGAATAGACCAGATAATCTCGTGGCTGAACTCATTGTTGAAGCCGAAGGTCGTCGTCCAGTCAGCATCCAGCTCGTAGGCACCATACTTGCCATCCAAGATATCCTGACAGATCTGCGCAGCCTCGGTGTACATCGGCTTACCAATGTAGGCCTCAGCATTGAAGTAGAGGCGTGCACGAATCATCGCACCTGCCGCACGGTTGATCGCACCGGTCTCCATCGCACCCATCTCGCTCTTGATCGGCAAGTTCGGGATAGATACGTTCAGCAAAGAGTCGATGAAGTTGAAGGTCTCCACGTCGGTCGAACGACCCTTCACCTCGCTTTGTGTCGTGGTGTAGAGTGCTACGCCACCAAAGAAATCCAAACCATCCAAATAGAAGGAGGCAGCCAAAGCGGTCTGCTGTGCCAACATAGACTCACGGGTACCTGCGGGGAAGCCCAGCTTATCGAAATCAACCTGCTCCAAGTCCTCCAAGGCATCCCATGCCAAAGCGACACCCATCGCAAAGTTGGTCCAACCATCGCTGATGCGGGTCATATCCTCAGAATACTCATGGTGATGGAACTTCTGATAGTTCGCACCATCAAACCAGTCACTACCACGGGTCGGACAAACATACTCATCCGTACCCAACTCCTGCAACGCCCAGCGTGAATCTGACTGACCCAAATACCAGCGCCAGTGAGTGAAGGAGCGGTTAAAACGCTGCCATACGGCATCCTGTGAATTATAGAATGTTTCCGGCACCACCTGCGAGTAGAACTCCGGCTCCACACTACATGAAGTAGCTGCGGCAAGGCAGGCTGCGCCCATTACCAATGTACCAAATATATTTTTCATTTTCATTTCCGTCTGCTGAATTAGAAGTTAAACTGCATTCCTAACGTATAGGTACGAGCCATGGGGTAGAATGAACCCGTGTCCCAGAACTTCTCCGTACCTTGATCCCAACCGGTGATGTTCACCTCGGGGTTCATACCGCTATACCCGGTGATCGTGCATACGTTACCCACGGTTGCGTAAATACGGATGCGATCCACCAAGTTGTTGGTGTACTTCTTCATGTTGAGCGAGTAGCCTAATGTGATCGCGTCGATCTTCAAGAAGGTACCATCCTCCAAGTAGTAGTCGCAAATCTGCTTCTCACCCTTGATGTGGTTGAACTTGCCGTAAGCCTCTTTCAAGACGTTGGTGTTACCACGGCCCTGGATACCGTAATACATGTTGATGGTGTTATAGACATCGAAGTCAATCCAGCTACGCATGTTGATACCCAAGTCGAAGTTCTTATAGGAGAAGGTATTGTTCCAACCCAAGATCAACTTCGGCGTATAGTTGCCAATGAACTGCTTGTCATTCTCGGTCTTCTTCTCGGCCGGGATCACCTCACCATCCTTGTTGTAGAGCAAGAAGTTGCCATCATCGTCGAATCCAGCAAACTTCCAGATGTAGAAGGAACCAATCGTTGAGCCCTCCTCGATACGGGCAGCGTCACCCGGTGTACCCGGAGCCACGAAGCCGTTACCGTTGTAGTAGGTGTTGTTGCCCCACAAGGTAAGGATCTTACCCGTCGTGTGGCTCATGTTCAAGTTAGAGGTCCAAGTGAACTCCTTGTTCTGGATGATGTCGCCACCAATCTCAAACTCCCAACCCTTGCTCTCCATTGAACCGATGTTCTGATACTGAGTACCTTGTGTATAGGGCGGCTGCGGCACCTTCACGCTGTAGAGCAGGTTGTCAATCTTACGACGATAGTAGTCGAACTTACCATAGAGACGGCCATCAAACAACGAGTAGTCCAAACCGAGGTCCCACTCTTTCTTCTCCTCCCAACCGAGGTTCGGGTTGACATTCTGTGTCTTACCGTAAGAGTAAGCCCATGTACCGTTCGGCAACATCCAGTTGGTATCTGAACCGAGCAGGTTCGCCATGTAAGAGGCGCTAAAGTCGTTGTTACCCGTCACACCATAACCGAAACGCAGCTTCAAGTCGTTCACCCAGCTCACCTCTTTCATGAACTCCTCGTTGGAGATACGCCAACCGGCCGTTACTGACCAGAAGTTTGCCCAGCGATTATCCGCCGCGAACTTCGAGGAACCCTCGTGACGGATAGAGGCAGAAGCCATGTACTTGTCGTTGTAAGAATAGTTCACACGGGCGAAGACAGAGAACAATTTCTCGGTGATGTTCTTGCTGGAGCTCATAGCGGCCTTACCGTCGCTCAGGTAAGAGCCCTGATTCATATCCCAATACTTGATACCATCCACAGAGAAGTTGTAGTTGGTCATGTTGAAGCCCTCACCGTTGGTCTCGAAGTAAGAGTAACCGGCTGTGGCGTTGATGTTATGGCCACCGTTAAACTCCTTCAAATAGGTGAAGTAACCCTCAGAGGTCAAGTTCTCGGTTTTGCTGAAGCCCAAGTAGGCCGTACCCTTACGAGAGTTCTCGATCTCATCACGCGCTGTGCTGGGATTGTAAGTGTGGTTCTCCCACTGACGGTTCTCGTAGCCCAATACCTGTTGGTAGGTCAAGCCCGGAATCGGCTTGATGTTCAACTTAAAGGTCACCTCCGGCTTGAACCACTTATCCAAACCATAGTAGTCCTTCATCCAAGAGTCTGCCACGACATTGTAGTCCAATGACTCATTCGTCCAGACGTTGTAACCGGTCTCGCTATTCTCATCGTACGGTGAACGAGAGGGGTTATTACGCAATGCCTGCTGGAAATCAGGGAAGTTGTTGTTACGCGCTGCCTGGCGATAATCCACGGCCGGACGTACCTCCAACCAACCGTCGAACAACTTGAAGTTCGCGTTGAGACGGCCTCCATAATCCTGACGATCATCGTTCACGGCGATACCCTCGTTTTTCTCATAGAAGAAAGAGGTGTAGAGCTGTGCCTTCTCCGTACCTAACTCGATCGCGATGTGGTGCTTCTGCGAGAAATTGCCATGATTGATCAACTCATCCCACCAATCCACGTCAGATCCGTAATCCGTACCGATGCCGTGCGCTACATACTCTTTTGCGTTCAACATCTCCGGTGCACCATAGTTCTGCTTCTTGGTCAACTCGTTGCTGTAGGTCAGTTTCACCTTGCCATCCGTGTTAGAACCACTCTTCGTCGTGATCAAGATCACACCCGAAGCGGCACGTGTACCATAGATCGCACCGGCTGAACCATCCTTCAAGATGTCGATGCTCTTGATATCCTCCTGCGTCAACGAACGAATATCACCACCGGGGAAACCATCGATGACGATCAACGGCGAACGACCGGAGTTGATAGAGGTCATACCACGCAACTGGAAGGTCGTAGCGGCATTGGCACTACCGAGGTTGTTCATGATCAAACCACTGACCTTACCTTGCAAAGCGGTAGAGATATCCGAACCGCTCACACCGACCATCAAATCTTTAGCGGATACGCTGGTCACCGCACTGGTCACCTGCTTCTTCTCCATCGTACCGTAACCTACGACTACCACCTCGTCCAAGGCTTGTGAATCGTCTTTCAACGTCACACTGATGACGGATTGATTGCCGACCGTAATCTCTTGCGTCTGATAGCCGATATAGGTAATCTGGAGAATAGCGCCCGAAGAGACGCTCAACGTGAAATTACCATCCAAATCCGTGATCGTACCATTGGTCGTTCCTTTTTCAACCACATTCGCACCAATCACCGGGATACCGGCCTCATCCAAGACGACACCTTGAATGGTCTTTGCCTGTTGCTGCTCCAATGTAATACGTTCAGCACCTGCGGGAGAAGCCGCCTGGGCATCCTGACCCACCCAGAGACCAAACAGAAGAGGGAGAGCTGTTGAGAGTGTTAAAATGCACCTCCCTCGATTCATTCTTTTTTCCATACTATTAGCCATTAGCTGATTAAACAATTATCAGTGATTCATTTTTTATTTTTACATTCCTACTGTTCTTTCTAAACAATCCAAATTACAGTATATCATTTAGATAAACATTATTACAAGAATATATGTCTTTTCATCTATACTAATTTATTAAACCAAAACGGCGCAAAGTAACACAATATTTCTGATATAGACAAGAAATAATATTATGCTAAAAAGCAGCAATATTAACTTTTGACCATTTAAACAAGAAAATAGGATAGATTGGACATTCTTAGGATCAGCTAATCGCCTTATGAAATGCTTTGCATTCTGCAAGCAAGAGAAATCGGGAAAGAAACCTATTTCCCCGATCGTCCGCACGCCGTCAAACGATCGTTTGATGAGGGCCACTCGATCGAATGACGGCTATCAAACGATCGAATGACCACGTCCGGATAGGCAAGGATTACTTATTCACACGGAAAGTATAACACCCGGCTACCAACAATAGCTCTACTTGACCCTTGGAGAATGTTGCCTGTTTGGCAAGTGCCTGAGGCAAGGGTTTATTCCCTAATTGGATAGAGGCAAGGTCTTTTGCCGGCAAACGAAGGGTTGCTTGCGTATTGGCAGGCACGACAAAATGATAATCTACCGCATCGGCCTTCACCTCCCAACCGCTCTCGATACGTCCGTAAGGCGAGTCATAATAGCCTTTCGCATAGCGCAACGCCCCCGTCGGATCGGCCAACGGCTGCAGATAGAAATGCTGGAAGCCGGGCTGCTCCTCATCCCGAGCGATACCCAATGAACGCTGCATGAGCCAGTTCGTGACGGAACCAAATGCATAGTGGTTGAACGAGTTCATGGAGTTGTTGCCACCAAAACCCTCTTCTAAGGTCATGGAGTTGAGCCGCTCCCAAATGGAGGTCGCTCCTTGGGTAACCGGATAGAGCCATGAGGGATAGCCCGTGCTGGTCAACAACCGATAGGCCTCCTCCACCCGTCCATTCTCCGAAAGTGCCCATGTGATCCACGGCGTGCCTACAAAACCGGTCATCAAGGAATAGGCCGGATAACGTTTGCCATCATCGCCCACACTTTCACGAGTCACCGTCTTCACCAATTGCTCGGTGAATCGCTCTTTGATAGGTTCTTTCACGATGCCCAACGCCAACGGGATGGCGTAGGAGGTTTGCGTGTCGATCTTCACCCCTTTCCGCTTAGGACCATATTTACCTCCCATGAAAGAGGAATGCTCCTCACCGAAACCGGTCCCCACGGTTTCACCCGTTGACGGATCTATATAATAGGTATTGATGAAGTCGATGCGTTTGGCCCGCTGCTGCGCATAGTAAGCCGCATCCGCCGTCTGACCCAACGCCTTGGCCATCCGCTCCATCAGGGCCAACTCATAGGCCAAGTAGGAGTCGAAGATCAACGAGTTATCATTCTTCTGCACCTCAAAACCTAACCAGTCGCCTAAGTCGCCCGGGCTGTCATTCCCCCGGAAATGGCCCTGTACCGGATCAATGTATTTACGCAACACCATCTCCATGTAGGCTTTCATGGCTGGGTAATGCTCCCGTATCGCCTCCAGATCGTTGTATTGCACATAGCTTTGATAGGGAGCGACAATGCCTACGCTCTGCCACATCGGACCACCGAATCCGCCGCCCACCGGTGCGATTGCCGCGAAAGCGGAATCGGGCTCTTGGGTATCTCGCAACGCCCGGAAATGGCGACGCATGAACTGCGCACTGTTACAAATATAAGCGATCGTCGGCGAGAAGACAGAGAGGTCGCCACTCCATCCCATACGCTCGTTGCGCTGGGGGCAATCGGTCGGGATGGAGAACAGGTTGGCCATCGACGACCATTTCACATTCTCAAAGAAGCGATTCAGCAACGGGTTGGAGGTCTCGTAATGGGCCGTGATCTCCTCCACGGAACTGAGCACCACCCCCTTGACATCCGATACGGGCAGCGGTTGCGGTATGCCCGTGATCTCTATAAACTGATACCCATGATAGGTAGAACGAGGTTGATAGGTCTCTACCCCTCCCTTCGCGATATAGATGTCTTGCGCCATAGCCGAACGGATGTTCTCTAACATGATCATCTCCTCGTTGCCCGCATAGGCCGGCAGTTTGGGATATTTCACCTCCGCAAAACGCATCACCACCTTTGTACCAGGTTGCAAGCCCCGGAACGTGACGCGCGGCACACCCGGCATGTTCTGCCCCATATCATACACATACACCCCTTTTCGAGGCTCCTCCAAACGTGCAGCCGTGATGACCCGATTCTCCCGCACGGGATTGCCTATTTGACCGATCAGCTGAAAATCGGTATAGTCATCTGTTGCCGGCCACATGCCATTCGCTCCCTGTGGCACGACATCCGCCAAGGAGACCTCCTCTGCCGGATACCAATGGATCGGCTCCTCGATGCGTGCGTCATACACCTCTCCCTGGAAAAGACTGCCATAGCGCATCGGTCCCTCCGTCGAGAACATCCAGCCTTTCGGCTCCGTCACGATCGTCTCCGTGGATCCATCCCCGTAGGTCAGCACCAATTTAGCCAAGAGGGATTGCCGATCGCCGAAATAGTTCCAGTTAGAGGGTTCAAAAGTGGCGTTTCCACTCCACCAACCCTCGTTGAGCTGTGTCACCCAACGATTCTCCCCTTGACGCAGCAAAGGGGTCACATCATAGGTTTGGTAAAGGAGTGTCTTGTTGTATTGCGTCATGCCTGGATTCAAATAGTCTTCCGTCAAACGCTGGCCATTGAACAAGATGTCGTAAATGCCTCGGGCGGTCACATATAAACGGGCTTTTGTCGGTTTCCCTTTGGTCTGGAACTGACGACGCAGCAGCACCGTGCCGGTCTCTTTCGGGGTAAAGATCCGTCGCTCCCCACGCACGGTCGCATCCGCGATGGTCGCTAAGGCATGGCGAGGACTACGATAGTTCTCCACCCGCACCTCCGTGAAACGGGCCGTCTCTCCCTGCGGCACCTCAAAGCCCATATCACCCAACACAGGAAAACAAATATAATCCCCACTGTTGCCCATCGGGTTAAGCAACACGTCTCCCACTTTCTCACCATCCACGGAGAGTGTTGTCCGCCCTGAGTTTGCCGCGATCTCTACGGCATGAGGCTGCTTGCGATTTGTCTCATTGATCAACGAGCGAGGCACACCCACGCTCTGCAACGGCTGATCAGCCCGATCTTTCTGCGTATAACCCACCCGATAGACATGCAACACGGCGCTATCGCCATACGCCAACTCTACCTTTATATAGGATTGATCTTTCTGGTTCTGTTGTCCCAGAATGTTCTTGTTCGCATCCATCAAACGAGGATCGTTCGCTCCGAAGATCAGCGCAGCGCTTTGCTCCATCTCCACTTTGTAGCAAATTCGGAAAACGGATTGATACGCACTGTAGAAAGGCATCGCTTGTGCATCACCCCCAATCCAACGAGCACCCGCCCAAGCGGCTGCCTTGTCGGAAGTCTCCATCAAGCCGGTCTCGAACCAAGAATCAGCTGTTTGTTTCTCTCCTTGCTGATTCCACACATCCACCGTCCATCGGTAACGGGTTTCCGGTCTAAGCATCGTTCCGGCATAAGGCACCGCCAAGGAGGTGGAAGAGGTTATCCGCCCCGAATCCCAAACGGTTTGCCCCTGCTCGTCCGTCAAGGTCAAGCGATAAGCGGCTTGCGCCGCACCCTGCTCCTCCGAACGCATCTGCCAACTGAAACGAGGACGTGCCTCGTCTAATCCCATCGGGCAGGAGGTATATTCTGTCAATAGATTAACGACTTGAAAATCTGCGAAAGCACTCAGGCTTGTCACTAAGCCGACACAGGCCGTGCCCACTTTTCTCCATACTGATTTTAGTTTACTCATACTTGTTACTTGCTTGTTCATCGATGTTCCATGGCATTAGCCGTTACAAAGGAAAATAACTCTACGGAAATCCGCAAGAAAAATTTGCCTTTTTGCGCATTCGGAAATAAAAGCCTACTTTTGTCCGCACATTCTGTATTGATTCAAGTCTTATGATCGTATGTATCGCCGAGAAACCCAGTGTGGCCAGAGAGATAGCGAAAGTATTAGGAGCCAACACCAGTCATAAAGGATATATGGAGGGGAACGGGTATCAAGTGACCTGGACCTTCGGCCACCTTTGTACCCTCAAGGAGCCGCAAGATTATACCGATAACTGGAAACGTTGGAGCCTTGGCTCACTGCCCATGATTCCACCCCGCTTCAGCATCAAGTTGATCGAAGACGCTGGCGGTGAAGAGCAATTCCATATCATCGAGGGATTGATGCGCCAAGCGGAGAAGGTGATCAACTGCGGTGATGCGGGGCAAGAGGGCGAGCTGATCCAGCGTTGGGTCATGCAGAAAGCGGGATGCCAATGCCCGGTCTATCGGCTTTGGGTCTCCTCGCTGACCGAGGAGGCCATCCGAGAGGGATTCAACCAGCTGAAAGAGCAGAGTGCCTATACCAAACTGTA
Source organism: uncultured Parabacteroides sp. (assembly GCA_946055095.1). Classification (GTDB taxonomy): domain Bacteria; phylum Bacteroidota; class Bacteroidia; order Bacteroidales; family Tannerellaceae; genus Parabacteroides. The sequence goes on from CAMGEM010000045.1 coordinate 9,898, forward strand.
TGAGGCGGGGCTCTCACGAGCCATTGGCGACTGGCTATTAGGCATGAACGCGACTCGCCTCTACACCCTGCGCTATGGCAGCAACCGCCAAGTGCTCTCCATCGGACGGGTACAAACACCTACCTTGGCCTTGATTGTCAACCGACAAGCGGAGATTGACCATTTCAAGCCCGAACCTTTCTGGGAACTGAAGACGATCTACCGAGGCGTGACCTTCTCCTCCACGAAAGGCAAATTCGCGACCAAGGAGGAGGGCGAGGCTTTCTTGGACATCGTGCGACAGGCAGACTTCGAGGTGACAGCGATTGGCGAGAAAAAGGGAAAGGAATTTGCGCCTCGCCTGTTTGACCTGACCTCTTTGCAGGTGGAGTGTAACAAGAAGTTCGCCTTCTCGGCAGACGACACCTTGAAACTGATTCAATCCCTCTATGAGAAGAAGGTGACCACCTATCCACGTGTCGATACCACCTTCCTGAGCGACGATCTCTATCCCAAAGTGCCGCAGACGCTCAAAGGATTGGTCGATTACACGGAACTGACCACCCCCCTCCTTCAACTCCCTAAGTTACCCAAGAGCAAACGGGTGTTCGACAATTCCAAAGTGACCGATCACCATGCGATTATCCCCACAGGCGTACCAGCGCGGGGGTTGAGCGATGCCGAGCAGAAGGTGTATGACCTGGTCGCCCGCCGCTTCATAGCCGCCTTCTATCCCGACTGCGAGATCTCCACGACGACCGTACAGGGGAAAGTGGGCAAAGTGGAGTTTAAGGTATCGGGTAAGCAGATCCTGAAACCGGGTTGGCGCATCGTCTTTGGCGCGGATCAAAAAGATCCCGACAACGACACGCCTGACGAGAACAACGGCGTGCTGCCTCATTTTGACAAAGGGGAGAGCGGCCCGCATCAACCCCTTCTGAAAGAGGGAAGCACACAGCCACCCAAGCCCTATACCGAGGCAACCCTGCTGCGTGCCATGGAGACCGCCGGCAAGTTGGTGGAGAACGATGAATTGCGAGACGCTTTGAAAGAGAATGGCATCGGTCGCCCCTCTACCCGTGCGGCCATCATCGAGACACTCTTCAAGCGGCACTACATCCGTAAGGAGCGCAAGAACCTCTACCCGACTGCTACGGGTGTGGAGCTGATCGCCACGATCCACGACGAGCTGCTGAAAAGCGCTGAGTTGACGGGACTGTGGGAGAAGAAGCTGCGCCAGATTGAGCGAGGCACCTATGAGGCCCGTACCTTCCTCGACGAGTTGAAGCAGTTGGTGCACCAGGTGGTCTATAATGTCCTCTCCGATCAGAGCGGACGTGCGATCACCATCGAGCAACCTGCCGCCGAACCCGCTAAGCAGGTACGTAAGACCCGCTCAAAGAGCCCTTCGGAGACAGCTACCACATCATCCACCAAACCCAAGCGCACGAAAAAAGCTGAAGCAGCCGCCTCACCCACCTCCAACGACGCTGTGCCGCGTTGCCCGCTCTGTGGCCAAGGCACCCTGCTGCGCGGCAAGAGTGCCTATGGTTGCTCCGCCTACAAAAATGGCTGTACCTTCCGCCTCGATTACGCCACCTATGGCCCTGACCTGACGGATCAGCAGCTGATTGAGTTGGTCGGGAAATGGGCAAAACAGGCCTAAAACAGGTAAAGAGCCAACCCACGGGGCGGACTATTCCGAAGTTTTTTCGTACGTTTGTGTAGTTTTAGAAAAGAGGAAAAGTTATGAACATTCAACAATTGGAGTATATACTGGCGGTGGATCAGTTTCGCCATTTCGCCAAGGCCGCAGAGCATTGCCACGTCACCCAGCCCACGCTAAGCATGATGATCCAGAAACTGGAAGATGAGTTAGGCGTGAAACTGTTCGATCGGACGGCGCAACCGGTCAAGCCCACTCCCGCAGGCACGAAGGTGATCGAGCAAGCACGTGTCGTGCTCTATCAGACCTCGTTGATCAAAGACATCGTGAAGGAGGAGGAGCAATCGCTGAGCGGCACCTTTCGATTGGCGGTCTTGCCGACGATCGCCCCTTACCTGCTGCCCCGCTTTTTCGCACAGCTGACGGAACGTTATCCTGACTTAGACATTCGCATCTTAGAGATGAAAACCACTCCCTCGCTCGCTGCCCTTCAGCGGGGAGAGATTGATGCGGCCATTATCGCCAACCAACCCAAAGAGCCGCAGTTGCAAGCGCAAACCCTGTTCTATGAGCAATTCTTCGGCTACGTGGCCAAGGGAGATCCGCTGTTCAAGAAGGCGTTGATTCGCACGGCAGACATCAGCGACGAGCACCTCTGGCTCTTGGACGAGGGACACTGTTTCCGCGACCAACTGTTGCGTTTCTGCCAGATGGAGAAGGTGAAAGTGCGCCAAGCCGCCTACCGTTTGGGCAGTATGGAGACCTTCATGCGTATGGTGGAGAGCGGCAACGGCGTGACCTTTATCCCCCAGTTAGCCACCCTCCAGCTGAGTCAAGAACAATTGGAATTGGTGCGCCCCTTCGCTATTCCCAAACCTACCCGTGAGATCATGTGGGTGACCCGGACCGATTTCGTCCGTCATTCCATCGCCCAAATCCTCATAGACAATATCCGGCAAGCGGTTCCCAAGGAGATGCACACCTTGCAAGTGGGACAGAAAATCGTTTGAAAAAGCGGTGGAAAAACAGTCAGGTATATATAAACTAAAAGAGAGTCTTTTCGCAAAGACTCTCTTTAAAGGCTTTTAATAGGTATTAGTCTTTAAGGCAAAAAGATTGTTTAGGTTATCTGGCTGCAAAGGTGCAGCTTTATTTAGAACTGGCCAAATAAAAAAACATATTCTACAACATATTTACACAGGTTTGTCACCTATTTCTTCATCTGGCCCGCTATTTTAACAGATTTATCCGGAGCATCAGCGTCTCCATCAAAGGCTCCAATAGCACATCTGCTGGATGCGTCCCCTAAAAATTCCTTTTAGGTCGGCAAAGACCACCTTCGGATTCGCCCATGCCAGAAAGTCCGCCTCCTCCAACTGTCGATAGGCCTCATGTGCCACCGCCAAGACAATCGCGTCATACCTCCCCGTGGGGTGTTCCAAAAGTTGAATGCCATACGCCCGTTGCACCTCCACCGAAGAGGCCAACGGATCCACCACATCCACGAACGCACCAAAGTCGTTCAGCTCGGCCACGATGTCAGCCACCTTTGAGTTGCGAATGTCTGAGACGTTCTCCTTGAAGGTCATCCCCATCACCAATACCCGAGCGCCGACAATATTCTTTCCCTGCGAGATGATCTTCTTCACCACCTTCTTGCCGATGTAACGCCCCATCGAATCGTTGACGAAACGCCCGGAATTGATCATCTTCGGGTGATATTGCAGCTCCTTCGCTTTGTGCACCAAATAGTAGGGATCGACCCCGATGCAATGCCCACCGACCAATCCCGGCGAGAAGGGGAGGAAATTCCATTTCGTACCTGCCGCCTGCAACACATCGTACGTATTGATCCCCATCCGATCAAACAAGATCGACAGTTCATTCATCAAGGCGATATTGACATCGCGCTGTGTGTTCTCAATGATCTTAGCCGCCTCAGCCACACGGATCGTAGGGGCTCTGTGCAACCCCGCTTGAATGACCTCGCCATAGACCCGAGCAATTTCCGCCAATGCCTCCGCATCACAACCGGAGACAATCTTCACCGTATTGGCCAACGTATGCACCTTATCCCCCGGATTGATACGCTCGGGCGAATAGCCGAGCTTGAAATCCACGCCAACCTTCCATCCGGAGATCTCCTCTAACAGCGGTAAGCAATCCTCTTCCGTACAGCCGGGATAAACCGTCGATTCATACACCACGTAATCGCCTCGCTTCAAGCAAGCCGCCACGGTGCGTGTCGCTCCCAACAACGGGTTCAGATCGGGTTCGTTATGGCTGTCTATCGGTGTCGGGACGGCTATCACAAAGAAACGAGCCTCCGCTAATCGCTCCTGATCAGCCGTGAAGAGGATGTCTCTTCCCACAAAAGCCTCTGCGGGCAGCTCTCCACAGGGATCCTCTCCCCTGCGCAGATGCGCTAACCGCTCTTCATTGATGTCATAGCCAATCACTGAAAACCGCTGGGCAAACGCCATCGCCAAAGGCAATCCGACATAGCCCAATCCCACTACGGCCAGCTTGGCCTTCTTTTCTATTAACGCTTCAAACATGCACTTTCACCTTTCAAAACGACCATAAATCCGTGTGTACCGTCGCCTCCATCTGCCGCTCCTCGTCATCGGGCAGCGCCGGGAAGAAATCGATGCCTGTCACCTGCTCCACCCGGTCAATTGGCACCATCATTTGCCGAAGAGGTGTCGTTCCATAATCGCGGTTCTCAAAGAGAAAACCGACTCCCTCCAACTGATTATTCACCACCATGCAGAGCACCTTATAGAATTGACGCGGCACGCCTACCCGATTCTTTCCCAAGCGGTTCAACTCCTCGTCGGGTATCACCGGCCCCGTAGCGATCAACACCGCCCCGTTCTCTCTCGCCCACAAGCGGATCTGCTCCTCTAATTCCTTCCAGATGCCTCGGTTCAAGCCCGGTTTTTGCGGTGTGATGTTGCTGAGATAGAAGGACTCACGCATCGCCTTCTCCGACCATTTCATATCGCCCGCAGGAGCCAGATGTCCTCTGTCGTAACCGGTACGGGTATAATCCTCGTTGGTGGCGGAGGCTCCCTTTACTAACGGATCCACCACAAACTTATTTTGTCTTTCCGCCTTATCGCTGCGGGCCTCCTTGTCGGTCAGTACGTAAGCCACCCAATTCGCGATGCGATAGTCGGCATTATAAGAGACTGTATAACCCTCATGCTGAATAATCTGCTCGGTACGTTTACGCTTGAGTTGCGGGAGCTCCGACCCTTTGGGAAGGGGTGTGATCGAGGCTCGTTCCGCCTTCGCAGGGGAGGAAGGAGTTGCTTTTTTAGTGGTCTTCGAGGTAGTAGTCGCTCTTTGGGAGCTCTCCTTCGTGGAGGGTTGGGCAGCGGTAGTAGTTGCCTGTTTCTCCGGCTGCTTCGGTGTCGCCTTTTGGGTTGTGTTCGGTTTCGTTGATGCCTCGGCTACCGGCTTTTCCGTCACCGCTTTACGAGAGGTCTCCTCCGGTTGCTGGGAGAAGCGATCATACAGATACAAACCACCTATCCCTATCGCCAATACCGCACAGATCATCAGCAGCAAGCGCCGCATCAGATCCGCCGCAAACGAAAGTTTCTTCTTCTTATTCTTAGTCGTCTTACCACTCTTTTTTGCCATA
>CAMGEM010000046.1 GCA_946055095.1 uncultured Parabacteroides sp.
TCCTCCGGTAGAGACGCATTGGCATCAGCGGCAACGGAATGAACCTCGTCAGTCTCCTCGCTCTCTGTTGACTCTGGCTCAACTGCCGTTTTCTTTGGAATGAGTCGGCGCTTCGCCCAACCGAAAGAGAAGAGTCGCTGCAAGAAAGGAATGGTTTGCTTACTGGTAAACACCGCTATAATTAATAAGGTACCCAACAGCAGCAAGATCGTGCCCGGAATGCCGATGTTCGTGATCAGCTGCTCAGAGATATAATAACCATGCTGACCGCCTAAATAAATAAAGGTATCCTCATAGCCACTGATGAACACAAAGGCAAAGAAGATAGAGCCCCATATCAAGGTGGCCGCACTGAACAAGAAGCGACGCATGAGCGATACCTGCGCCAAGTTCATGAGCTTGCCGCCCAAGGAGCCCAAGAAAAAGAGAATCATGAAAGAGGAGACACCAAACCAACGGTTCATCAACAGGTCGGAGAGATAGGCTCCACGCACACCTGTCCAGTTCTCAACCGTTCCTCGGTTGGCAACCAAGTCACTGACCGGAATATTTTCGATTTTACTTTGATCCGCCGCCCCCGTAAAGAAGAAGGAGATCAACGAAAGACCGATATAAATCGTCAGGAAAGAGAGGATCAGCCCTGTGATAAAGCGGGTACGCTCATTCGTGAAGAAGGCCTTGAGGCTACTCATCCACCCCGACCCAGAAGGTCTTTGCTTAGAAGTGCTTGCTTTCTTTGTCATAGCTTATCTGTTCGTAATGCTCGCGAAAGTACACAAAATATCCCTAATCGCATGTCCACCGCCCGAAAAAGAAAAGCGAGGAAGACGCACGAAGTCCCTCCTTCACGCAGTCTTCCTCGTTTATAGTTAGATGGTGCGATGGGCCTCATGCCCTTGCACATAAATCGCTGTATGCGGACGAGCCGGACAAAGATGCTCGCAGGCACCACAGCCGATACAGGTCTCCACATTAACCACGGGGATCTTCAATGACTCCGGATCATCCGGATTCGTGGGTACCATCTGGATAGATTTCGTCGGGCAATGCCGCTCGCAGTTGCCACAGCTCTTGCCATCGGTGTTCACGATGCAGAGATCCGGTACCCACACGGCATGGCCAATCTGGATGGCTGACTTCTCGGCTTTCGTAATCGGCTTGATCGCCCCAGCCGGACACACTTCAGAGCACTTCGTACATTCGGGACGGCAGTAGCCACGATCGTAGCTCATCACAGGTTGCATCAAGGTCATCAAGTTGCCCGAAGGGCGCAACACATGATTCTCACAGACAGAGACACAGAGCTGGCAACCGGTGCAATGCTGCGTCAAGTTCTTGAGGCTCAACGAACCCGGAGGGGTCAAAGGTGATATGCGATCCGGCTCCTCACGCTCCTTGATCGGCGCTAAACCACCATCTTTCTTCATATCGACAAAGTCCTGCAAGCTCTTGCCTTGCTGCGCCTTCGCCACAGAGGAAAGTGCCACCACCGCCGTAGCCGCCAACGCCCGCCGACGAGAGGGATCAGCCGCCTTATTCGCTTCCGCTTTGGAGGCAGCGGATGGCGTAGTCGAGGGGGCACATTTCACAGCACCTACGGGTTTACCATAACGAATGGCTTGTTGATGGCAATTATCCAAACAATCCATGCAAGCGACACAGCGACTGTAGTCGATCACATGGTTCTTCGCGTCAATACAAGAAGCCTTGCATTTGCGTGCGCAAACGCCACAACCGTTGCAGGAGGCTAAGTCGATGTGCGGCTTCAACAGGGCAAAGCGAGAGAGCAATCCCAAGATGGTCCCCACAGGACAGATCGTATTGCAATAGGTACGACCATTTCTCCAAGCTAACACCGCGATCACCACCAAGCTGACCAACGCCACCACGAAGGTGCCTATCCCCTTGATGAAGACATCCACCCGATAGAAAGCATAGCTGTCCGACTGCTCGGCAAAGTGCGCCAAGAGATTATTGCCTGCTTGATAGAGCGGAGCCAACAGGTTGGAAGCGATGCGGCCATACGCACTATACGGGGCCAACAGGGCTACCAACGAACCGACACCCGCCACGCAAGCCAACACGAACACAGCCAGCACGACATAGCGAAGGATGGACTTCGCCGGGGAGTAGCTGAAACGGAACTTTTTCTTCTTCCGCTTTCCACTCACCCAAGAGATCACATCTTGCAGCACACCCAACGGACAAATCACCGAGCAATAGACACGCCCCAAGAGCAGGGTCAGGATCACCAAACCGATGACCACGCCCACGTTCAAGGCCAACACGGCGGGCCAGAACTGCAGCTTGGCCATCCAGCCAAACCAAGTATGGATCGTCCCCGTGAAATCAAGGAAGAGCAAGGTGATCAACACAAAGAAAACCGTTGCGGCAAAGATTCTTATTTTTCGAAGCATAAATTCGTTCTCCTTTCTTTACGGGGTTCAACCATTCACTTTCAACTCTTCCACGAACCGGTCGATGCGACGCAACTCCGCCGGGATATCTATGCCTTGCGGACAGTGTGGACTACACTCGTTGCATCCCGTGCAGTGATCTGCCTGACGCAACTTGGGCACGCTCCGGTCGTAACCCACCAAGTAGGCTCGGCGAGCCTCGGCATAGTTGGCATCTTGCGTGCTCTTCGGCACGTTGCCCTCGTTGACACACTTATTATAATGGAGCAGAATGCCCGGGATGTCCAACGCATAGGGACAGGGCATGCAATATTTGCAGTCGTTGCAAGGCACGGTCGGGTATTTCGCCAGCAGGTCGGCCGTCTCCTGCAAGAAGACCTTCTCCTCCTCCGTCACCGGGTCGAGCGGTGAGAAGGTACGCAGGTTATCCTGCAAGTGCTCCATATAGGTCATGCCACTCAACACGGTCAGCACCCCTTCGGGAGAACCGGCAAAGCGGAAAGCCCAAGAGGCCACGCTGTTCTCCGGGCGTTGCTGCTTCAAGCGCGCCACGATGTGATCAGGCACGTTGGAGAGGCGGCCACCCAGAAGCGGCTCCATAATGATGGCTGGGATGTTCCGTTTGTGCAGCTCGCCGTAGAGGTATTCCGCATTCACGTTGCGGGAGGTGGCGTGCTTCCAATCCAAGTAGTTCAACTGGATCTGCACGAAGTCCCAGGGAATGCCCATGTTGAGCACATGATCGAACACCTTCACGTCGCCATGGAAGGACCAACCGAGGTTACGGATGCGTCCTGCCTCCCGCTCCTTCAGCAGGAAATCCAGCACCCCATTGTTGATGTAGCGATCCTCAAAGAGCTGGATACCGCTGCCTCCTCCGATGGAGTGCATCAGGTAGTAGTCCAGATAGTCCGTTTGCAGGCTCTTGAGGGATTGGCGATACATCGCCAAGGAGTTCTCCCGGGTGTAGTTTCGTTGGTTGGAGAGTTTGGTCGCCAAGAAATAGGAGTCGCGCGGATGACGACTGAGGGCAATTCCCGTGGCAGTCTCTGACATGCCCTGGAGATAGACCGGGGCCGTGTCGAAATAGTTCACGCCATGCTCAATGGCATAGTCCACCAAGCGATTGACCGTCTCTTGATCAATCACATCCTTACCTCCCTCACCTTTGATCATGGGCCATCGCATACAGCCATAGCCGAGCAGGGAAACCACATCGCCTGTCCGAGGATTCTTGCGATGCGTCATCTTATCGGTCGGCACCTCGCCCAAGGCTTTCGAGGCCGCTCCCGGCTCACTCTTGGAGCCACACCCGTAGAGGGCTGCAGACGAGGCGACCGCCCCACCGCCCATCACCTTCAGGAAGTGGCGGCGGTTCATCTCTTGCTTTTCCATCCTATCTGCTTGTCTTTTGAATTGATTCTACAAACTTACATCTTGTCCTTTGGCCAGTTAGGGCACTCATACTTATGATCTCGCCAGAATTCAGGTCCCACAAATGCTCCACAATAAGAGCATGTCATGTTTCCGACTAAGAGTCGGTCTTGTAAGATCTCCACCGGAGAAATATAACCACCCGTCACCTGATCCAACGCTTGCTCCTCGATGGGAGTCAGTTCTTTCTTTTCTTCCATAACAACCTCCTTGTTTAATTTAGTTTGTTTATCTGCCAACAAAAGTAGGGAATATTTTCTGATTAGCAAGGCGTATAGGCTCTATTCATGAAGAATATCTCCTTAGTTAGGAAAGAATATTTCTCCAGTTAGGAAAAAATAGCTGCCCAGTTCGGAAAAAAATATGAGCTGGCTCAAATTCCTTTCCAAATAGGCTCGATTGACCAGTTGAGCCAGCTCAATTAACAGGTTGAGCCAGCTCGTTTATAGAGTTGAGCGGGCGTTGAAATTTTTTTTGTATTTTCGCGCACGTTATGTTTTACATAGAAAAAGGCAATTAGCTGAAATGACAAACGAAAACAATCCGATATACGAACGAAACACACTGGAATTCGTGACCGTGGCGTTAGAGTATTGCCACTTCGTCGAGCAAGCGGGCGAAAAGGGGCTCTTCGATTTCGTGGACAAGGCCACCAAATTACTGCCTCTCCTTTACCTGAAGGCCCTACTTTTGCCAGTGGTGGAAAGCGAGGAGGAAGCGATTCCCGAACTGACCGTGACGGAGGAGATGTATGAGACCGTTCGCCAACGGATCGCCGCCCTCTTGGGTGAACGAGACACTTACTTAGATACGTTTCAAGAGGATATGCGCTACAGCGACACCCCTATCGCCGCTTTTATCTCGGAAAATCTGGCCGATGTCTATCAAGATACCGGCAACTTCGTTTCCCTCTTCCGCCAAGAGAACGAGGAGGTCATGCGTGAGGCTATCGCACTATGCGCACAAAACTTCCGCGACTATTGGGGTGGACGACTGCTCAATGCCCTCAAGGCATTGCACGCCGTGCGTTTCAGCGGAGATGAGGATATGCAACCTATTGAAGAGGAAGAACAAGCATGATACAGGCATTCACACATACGAAAATCTCTAAAGAGGAAATCTCCGAAATGGAGATTGAGGAGTTCAAGGGAAGAATCATCACGATCCTCTCCCTCGAAGAGGCTAACAAAGCAGTCAGCTACCTGCAAAAATTCAGTATCCTGGGGATAGACACGGAGACACGACCCTGTTTCCACAAAGGGAAGAACTACATCGTCTCTCTCTTGCAGATCTCCACGTTTGATACCTGCTTCCTGTTCCGTCTCAACCATATCGGTATGCCCGAGTCCTTGCTTCAGCTTTTGCAAAGCGAATCCATACTGAAAGTGGGGCTCTCCCTGCGCGACGATTTCAACGCCTTGCGCAAACGGGTGGCATTCGACCCAGCCAATTACATCGATCTGCAAAAGATGGTCGGCGATTTTGGCATCGAGGAATTTAGCTTGCAAAAGATCTATGCCATCATTTTCGGCAAGAAGATCTCGAAGCGGCAACGGTTGACCAACTGGGAGGCAGACACGTTGACCGAGCAGCAAAAGAAATATGCCGCACTCGATGCCTGGGCCTGCCTCAACATCTATCAACACCTCAATCAAGCAACTTTTGAAACACGCATAAATGAAGCATTGTAAAGTTTTTCTGAAACCCAAGAAAGAGGAATCGTTACTTCGGTTCCATCCCTGGGTCTTTTCCGGGGCTATCCAATCGTTTGAAGGTCAACCCGAGGAGGGAGACTTAGTGGAAGTCTATGGAGCCAACAACCGCTACTTAGGCATCGGCCATTTCCAGATCGGTAGTATCGCTGTGCGTATCCTCTCTTTTCAGCAGCAAGAGATTGACCAAGCTTTCTGGGAGAACCGTATTCGCATCGCATACGAGTTGCGCAAGACACTACGACTGACAGCCTCTGAGCACAACAACACCTATCGGTTAGTGCATGGCGAGGGCGATAACCTTCCCGGATTGGTGATCGACATGTATGCGCACACGGCGGTGATGCAAGCGCATTCCGTCGGGATGCACCTTGCGCGTCATCAAATCGCAGAGGCGCTGAAACAAATCTTGGGCGACACTTTACAAAACATCTATTATAAATCAGAGGCTACCCTCCCCTACAAAGCCAATTTAGGCAGTGAGGATGGGTATCTGCTGGGCGGTGATGTGGAAGACATCGCCTTGGAGAACGGTTTGCGTTTTTGCGTGGATTGGCAGAAGGGGCAGAAGACCGGCTTCTTCGTGGATCAACGGGAGAACCGTTCACTGCTGGAGCATTACGCCAAGGATCGGGCTGTTTTAAATATGTTCTGCTACACAGGCGGCTTCTCCTTCTATGCGATGCGTGGAGGGGCCAAGGTGGTACACTCTGTCGATAGCTCGGCGAAGGCCATCGCCTTGACCAACAAAAATGTATCGCTCAACTTTCCAGGTGATCCCCGTCACCAGGCTTTCGCCGAGGACGCTTTCAAATACCTGGAGCACATGGGTAGCAACTATGACCTCATCATCCTGGACCCGCCCGCCTTCGCCAAGCACAAGGATGTCTTGCGAAACGCCTTGCAGGGGTATCGCAAACTCAATGCCATCGCTTTCGAGAAGATCAAACCGGGCGGCATCCTGTTCACCTTCTCCTGTTCGCAGGTGGTCAACAAAGAGCATTTCCGCCTTGCCGTATTCAGTGCGGCAGCACAATCAGGCCGAAGCGTTCGCATCCTGCACCAGCTGACGCAACCGGCTGATCATCCGGTCAACATCTACCACCCCGAGGGGGAATACCTGAAGGGCTTGGTGCTCTATGTGGAATAAATAAGAAATATTATCAAGTGTGTGGTTTGGAATTGGCCCTTTTTGTCTATCTTTGCCGCAAGTGGCGGAGATAGGCCACAAAGACAAGAACAACAAAACAACTTTTTAAATAACGTACGAATATGGGATTTTTAACAAATGACAAATTAGTGATTGTCGGTGCCGGTGGTGCTATCGGTTCAACTATGGTTCAAACCGCACTTACAATGAAGCTGACACCGAATGTGTGTCTGTATGATGTATATGCTCCGGGTATGGAGGGCGTAATGGAAGAGATGTTCCACTGCGGTTATGACAGCGTGAACCTCACAGCGACTACGGATGTGGCTGAGGCTTTCAAAGACGCTAAATACATCATCTCTTCAGGTGGTGCTCCTCGTAAGGCAGGTATGACTCGTGAGGATTTGCTCGCTGGCAACTGTAAGATCGCTGAGGAACTGGGTAAGAACATCAAGCAGTATTGCCCGGACGTAAAGCATGTCGTAGTGATCTTCAACCCGGCTGACTTGACGGGTTTGGTAACATTGCTTTACTCTGGTTTGAAGCCTTCACAGGTAACTACATTGGCAGCGCTTGACTCTACTCGTCTGCGCAGTGAGTTGGCTAAGAAGTTCGGCGTGAAGAGTGATGAGATCACAGGTTGCCGCACCTACGGTGGTCACGGCGAGCAGATGGCTGTGTTCGGCAGCAAGGTGAAGATCCAAGGCAAGCCGTTGAGCGAGATCATCGGTACAGACGCTCTTCCGCAAGAGGAGTGGGAGAAGCTCCGCACAGACGTGGTACAGGGTGGTGCTAAGATTATCCAGCTCCGTGGCCGCAGCTCATGGCAGAGCCCCGCTTACTGTTCTGTTGAGATGATTCGCGCGATCATGGGTGGAGAGCCTTTCGCATGGCCTGCTGGTACATACGTGAAGAACGAGAAGTATCAGAACATCATGATGGCTATGGACACTACACTCGACACGAACGGCTGTACTTACAAGATGCCGGAAGGTACTCCGGAGGAGATGGCATTGCTCGACGCAAGCTACGCTCACCTCTGCAAGATGCGTGACGAGTTGGTAACATTGAACATTGTTCCTCCTGTTGAGAAGTGGAACGAGATCAATCCGAACTTGTAATCAAGACTTCGTACTAAAAAATAAGGCGTGTCCAAAAGGCACGCCTTACTTTTTACTTTTAAATGAAGGATTAGAAAATCCGTCCTGTTAAACGCAGCTTCAATACCGGATAAACGGTCAGCTTGTCAATGATCTTGGTGAAATCATCATCCGGATCTAACTCAGACATCAAGTTGCCCAAGCTTCCATTGTCTGTATAAACCTCGGGAGTGCCATGCACCTGTACACCCAACTCTCCACTGAAGCCCAGTCGCTTCTTCGGAACGATACGGCCAAAACCGATACCGACATAGGGACGAACAGCCTTTACCTTCAATCCACCGGATACATTACCATTCTTATCGACAGGCAATACATAATCACCGATCGCAACACCCGCTTGGCTACCTTGAGCGATATAATTCTTCAACTCCTCGCTATGGCCTTGGATAGTCGCTAACTTATCGCCGCCGAAGAAAGCACCTGCTGAAATAAAGAAAGGAAAACTCGGGAAGGGATAAACACTGGCCACCAACTCACCTTGCGTACGCTTCAGGCTACCCTCCATAGCTAAACGAGCCGGGTAAGAACCCATTTGTCCGGTCGGATCATCTACTTCCACATCTACATCCGTCTTAATCGTGATACCCGGCATGAAAGAGACACCTCCACGCAACATCACATATTTCGTGATCGGTGTCGCTACATCCACGCCAACACCTGTGGTACCCACGTTCAAACCAATGGCCACCGAGTTGAAAATGCCATACTCCTTTTGGGCATGGACAACCTGCCCGAAAAGCAACATGCTAACAAAAGCACATACCAAAGCTAATTTTCTCATACACTATAGATTTATTGTTCAACTACTGTGCAAAGATAAGTAAAACAGTTTAACAAACAAACACAGAGGTAAAAAAACACAAAGACGGCACAAACTTCCCAGTTTGTGCCGTCTTGGACGAATGTTTTGACAACAATATATTCAAGTAATTCTCTATCGACTCATAGGAGAAAAAAAGGAATTACTCCTCATCCTCACTATCGTCTTCCTTCATGTTGTGGAAGACATTCTGTACATCCTCATCCTCCTCCAGCTTCTCGATCAATTTCTCAATCGTCTCACGCTGCTCAGGAGTCACCTCCTTCAAATCATTGGGGATGCGAACAAACTCACTACTCGTGATCTCATAGCCGTTATCCTCCAAATACTTCTGGATAGCTGAGTTCTGCGCAAACTCACCATAGATAACAACCTCGTCCTCATCTTCGTCAACCTCATCTACACCGTAGTCGATCAACTCCAACTCCAGATCATCGAGTGACATATCTGCCTTTTTCGCAATATGGAAAACACATTTGTGCTCAAACAAGAACTCCAAGCTACCAGTCGTACCCAAGTTTCCACCGTTCTTGTTGAAATAGCTACGTACATTCGCAACCGTACGGGTCGTATTGTCAGTAGCAGTCTCCACGAAAATAGCGATACCGAAGGGACCGTAACCCTCGTAATTCATCTCCTTGTAATCGGTGAAGTCTTTTGAAACGGCACGCTTGATGGCACGCTCCACATTCTCTTTCGGCATGTTCTCCTTCTTCGCAGTCTGCATCAACACACGCAAACGCGGGTTGTTCTCAGGCTCTGTACCGCCTTGCTTTGCGGCGATCGTGATCTCCTTGCCTAACTTCGTGAATACACGGGCCATATTGCCCCAACGTTTAAACTTTCTTGCTTTACGGAACTCAAACGCTCTTCCCATATTATAGAATTGTATGTTTTTTGATTAATGATATTTCTTTCTTATCGCAATTGCGCACCTAACTTCTGCTCCAGATTCGTTTGGATCTTTTTCATGATCGCATCAATCTGTTTATCGTTCAATGTCTTGTTCTCGTCTTGCAGGTAGAAGCTAACCGCATACGATTTCTTGCCAGCCGGAAGGTTCTTGCCCTCATAGACATCGAACAGACTCACGGATTTCAACAGCTTACGATCACTCTCTTTAGCCACTTTCTCTACCTCTGCGAATTGGATGCTCTTATCCAGCAACAACGCCAAATCACGTTTTACGGCCGGGAACTTAGAGATCTCCGAGAAGGTAACCGCCGCTTTCTTGATCTCCTTCATCAAGGTCGTCCATGAAAGCTCCGCATAGTAAACCTCCACATCAATATCCAACTGCTTACAGATCTTTTTCTGGACAATACCCAACGTACCCAACTGGCGACCTGCGCCACTACGAATGGTCAATCCTGCTGCATAGAGGTCACTGCTAAACTGGCTCATGACCAAACGCTTCATATCTACTCCTAAGCGAACCAAGATATTCTCCACGTAAGCCTTCAACTCATAGATGGAGCTCTTCTCATTCGGATGAGCCCAACTGTTATCTACCCGGCTTCCAGCCAACCAGATACCCAGTCGATACTCCTCACTGAACGCACCAAGAGTCTCGCCCTCTTTCTTGTGCTCAATATTATAATCGTAGCAATTACCAAACTCGTAGAAACGAATGCTGTGCTGTTTGCGCTTCAAGTTATGCTCGATGCTCTCCAAGCCACCAAACAGCAATGTCTGACGCATACAGTTCAGGTCAGCACTCAACGGATTCATCAGCATCACACAATGTGCCTCCGGATAGGTAGTCAACTCCGTGTAGTAAGCGGAGCGGGTCAAGGAATTATTCAGAATCTCATTGAAACCTGCGCCACAAAGTTGCTCAGAAACCAAGTTCTGCATTTTCCAACTACGATCAGTCGGTGTCTGGTAGCTCAAGTTAGACTTCACCTGATCGCTGAACTCCACATTGTTATAGCCATAGATACGGAGGATATCCTCAATGACATCCACATCACGTTGCACATCAATACGATAGACTGGCACATCCAAAGTTAAGCCCTCTGAAGTCTCGTTCACGATACGCATCTCCAAGCTATCAACGATACGCTTCACGGTATCCACCGGAATCTCTTTACCAATCAAGGAATTGATCTTTTGATAGGTAACCTCTACACGATAGGGAGCCATTACCTTCGGATAGACATCCACAATCTCTCCCGTGATCTGTCCGCCAGCCAGTTCTTGAATCATCAGTGCCGCACGTTTCAAAACATAAACCGTTTGATTAGGATCCAAACCACGCTCGAAACGGAAAGAGGCATCTGTATTCAAGCCAAAACGACGTGCAGTCTTGCGAATCCATGTCGGATGGAAACAAGCGGACTCCAAGAAGACATCCGTTGTAGCCTCTGTCACACCTGAATCCAAACCACCGAAAACACCAGCGATACACATCGGCTCTTCCGTGTTGCAGATCATCAAATCACGTGTAGTCAATGTACGCTCAACACCATCCAATGTCACGAATTTAGTACCCTCTGGACACGTATTCACAATCACCTTGCCTCCCTTGATCTTATTCGCATCAAAAGAGTGCAAAGGCTGACCCAATTCATGCAAGATGAAATTGGTGACATCCACTACATTGTTAATCGGACGTAAACCAATCGTACGCAGACGATCTTGCAACCACGCCGGGCTCTCCTTCACGCTCACACCCTTAATGGTCACACCTGTATAGCGCAAGCAAGCCTCCTCATTAGCCACCTCAACGGCAATAGCTGGAGTCGGATCATCTATCTGAAAGGCCTCCACAGAGGGAAGTTGCAGATGCGCAGCTTTACCCTGTTGCTTCAAATAAGCGGCCAAATCACGTGCCACACCATAGTGCGAAGTGGCATCCACACGGTTAGGGGTGATGTCCACCTCTAATACATAGTCGCTTTTGATATTATAATACTCCTTAGCCGGAGTTCCTACAACCGCCTCAGCCGGCAATACGATAATGCCACTATGATCTGTACCAATGCCGATCTCGTCTTCTGCACAAATCATACCATTTGACTCAACACCACGTATCTTCGAGCGCTTAATGGTGAAGCACTCGTCGCCGTCATACAGCTTGGTACCATTCACAGCCACGACAACCTTCTGCCCTGCAGCCACGTTTGGCGCACCACAGACAATCTGCAAAGGCGCTTCGCCACCCACATTAACAGTTGTGATATGTAAATGATCAGAGTTGGGATGCATCTCACAAGTCAATACCTCACCAATCACCAATCCTTCCAATCCTCCCTTGATGGTTTGAACCTCCTCTACACCACCCGTCTCCAGACCAATAGAGGTAAGTGCCGCAGCTACTTCATCCGGTGTTAAATCAAAATCAAGATAGGCTTTCAGCCAATTATAAGATATATTCATCGTCTTAAAATTTATTCCTCAGTTGACGACGACAACGACCGCTGTCGCCATAATGACGGGCAAAAGTACGAATAAATATTTATTTGCGCCGCATGAATCAAGAAATTTCCTAATTTTGCAAACCGCTTAAATCAATAGAGATGCAACTGAGCAACTACCATAGTCATTGTACATTTTGTGATGGCCGAAGCAATCCAGAGGATTTCGTCCGTTTTGCGATCGCCAAGGGATTTAGAGCCTATGGATTCTCTTCCCACTCTCCGCTTCCTTTCGAGACAAACTGGAATATGTCTGCCATTGATATGCCTGAGTACCTGCAGGAAATCAATCGGCTACGCCAAAAATACGCCGATCGTTTAGAGATTTACACGGGTTTGGAGATTGATTACTTAGACAAGACCTACAATGCCTCTATCCCCTATTTTCGGGAATTGCCGCTCGACTACCGGATTGGCTCCATTCATTTTCTGCCCATCTCTACTGAACTGAAAGAGGCGAACATGGTCTGTATCGATGGCTCTTTCAGCGACTATGCCCATTCCGTAGAGCGCTATTTTGAAGGAGACATCCGTAAATTGGTCAGACATTACTTTGAGACCACCCAACAGATGATTGAGGCAGGCGGGATTGACATCATCGGACATATAGACAAGATTTATATGAATGGGCAGAAATACGCACTTTTCGATCCGGAACAGGATTGGTATCGCAAGCCTTTTGAGGACTGCCTCGATCTGGCCAGACAACACCAACTCATGGTCGAGATCAACACCAAAAACCTGCTCAAGAAAGATGAGTTATACCCTCGTAAGAACTACCTGACACATATTCATCAATTAGGCATTCCTGTGATGGTCAATTCAGATTGTCACTATCCGGATTTAGTGAATGATGGTCGTACACAAGCATTTCAACTCTTGAAAGAGGCCGGCTTTACCACGACACGAGAATTGGTGAATGGCCATTGGGAGGACCTCCCCATTGATTGAGGAAGCCTCCCACTAAACTCATTCATTCCACAAGTCGGGGATCTGCTCATGACCACGAGGATGGAGGGGTTGCGTTTCAACGGGTGATAAACGTCCGGCATGCACGTCGAACAACCGTTTGGCAGTCTCCATCATCGCCTCCACCTGCGCTTTATAGGGGCGATCCGTCACATCAATCAGTCCACAATTATAGTTCTCCCCATCAAACCGACCGGTTATATCTTGGTCACACCACTGGAAATAGCCCGTTCCGATCAATCCAGGATGGCTATAAGCCTGCTCCGTATAATAACGATAGGCTACGCCTCGCTCTGCTTGACTATCTACCTGCCACAAGGATTGCGCCAAACCTCGATCAACCGTGCCAAAATGATACTCTCCAATCAGCATTGGAAGTTTAGCGATCGACAAGACGCGGTCCATCATCTCTGGATCCGGACGAAGCGCATAACAGTTGAAGCTAAACACATCGAAAGCCTTTCCACAACTTTTCAGAATAGGTTCAGGTAAATTCATCACGTTACCAAAGCGAATGCCTAAATTCAGATGATGCGGATCATACCGCTTCAGCAAACGATTGGTCGTTTGTAAAAAGGTATCGAAAGTATCCCAAATAAATTGCTTACGGGTATCAGAGGTATCACCCTTCCGTGCCAAATAATCGACCAACGCCTTCTGGATCGGACGCTCCTCCCCTTGAAGGATCAAATCGCATAAACGTACCTCATCACCCAACCATGCAGGCTCATTGCCGATAAAATAACCCAATAACCAAGGATTATCTTTCAATGGTTTGACTGACTCAGCGATAGATTGTGCCACAGCCTGCTCGAAATCTGGGGCATACACGTCGCTTAAACCCATTAAATGAGGATCCAAGCGCAAATCATAAAGTGGCCACAAAAAGGCCTTGCGATTCATCAACATCACCTGTTTGTCTGACCAATTGGCGATCGTATTCAATCCCCACTTATCCATCCGTTTGAAGATCAGCTCCTTTGATTTTTTCTCATACTCCTCACCAAAGCGTCGGTATTGGTTCCACTGGCCAAAAGAGGGCTGACGACCGGACTTTGTCAATTCCTGAGGGGGAAGTTGGTCATACAAGGCAGGGCGTTGTTCATACGCACGCACATTACCACCACCTCCGGCACTGACACAATCCACACCCACAGACAAAAACAGATAGCCTTCCGGATCAACAAACCACCAACGCCCATCAACCAACTCCGTACGGAAATAGCCTGTTGCCTGCAAACGTTGCTGCCTATATCCACCAAACTTCGTGTACTGATAGGCATCAGGATCTACAACCTCTTCCTCTTCTTGCCTCCATTCCGCTTGCAACTGTTCGATGGAATGGATCTTCTCGGGATAATCGACAGCCGTATGTTGACCAAACTTGTCAATCGCAGGAGTATCTTCCAAATAGGCATCACCTGGATCATCCTTGGATAAGGTGATCGAACGAATCTCCATCGCTGGATTACCAATGGCTCGACGAATGCGTACACCTACAGAATCTACACCCTCCATCGGGCCACGCTGACCACCCAAATTAATCCAACCGGTATAACGAGGCTGATTAAAGGTTGCGGCTAAATCCACTTTTGGATCAGGCAACTCCGTAAAGAAACGCAAGGGAATCGCTAATTTATTCCAGGCATTGGGTACGTAAGACATCACACGCAGTTCGTTATAGCCATGCCGCGTATGAAAACCCAATTGGAAACGTTGTGCCGTACTGATTTTATATTCAATCACCACAAACTGATAGTCGGTCCAATCTGTGGGCAATTCGGGATTAATATCCTTCAATGCGAACCGTTCACCCGAAACTTCCTTGGTTCCATCAAATACAATTCGCTTCACAGGATCTTCGGATCCACAAGCCGTCAGCACAGCGCCATACATGGCTAAGCCTAAAAGATAAATGATATGTTTCTTCATGATATACCTATATACTATTTATGCTTGCGAAGATAACGATTTATTTACATTGAGAGCGCATACACACAAAAAAAGGGAGTCAATCTTTTGGACTGACTCCCTCGCTACTAAAACGGCG
>CAMGEM010000047.1 GCA_946055095.1 uncultured Parabacteroides sp.
AATAGATTTGAGGATCACCGCCTTCTCATAGGTGTGAATCGCTAATGTTACTAATCTGTCTTCCATATAGCCTATAGATTTAAAGATGAATAGTTATTAGTAAAACAAAAAAATCCCACAGCCTGTTCACCAATGCCATAGGATTTTTTTCATGAACGCCCAATGAAGGGGCTACTCCGCCGAAGCGCTCTCGCCCATGATCTCCATCGCACGCTCAAAGATTGTCGTATCGTCTAAGACCACTAAACCGCCATCAGGACCTGGCTCGATGTGAATGCCACAACTGCGTCCATCCTGGTAATTCTGCCCACCGAAGTAGTTGCGAACAGTCTCCACTTGCAAACCCAACTCATCCGCTATCCGGTGCATACTGCCATCAGGCAAACGGTCTTTGATTCTTCTCAACTCGTTGAATGTAATAGTCTTTGTCATGGCTTTCTAATTTTAAATGATGAATGAATCGTTTTCTTTCACGGCACTAACATAGCGATTTTCACGCACAATGCCAATTTATCCATCGAAAAAAGCACTGCACGAATGTATGCTTTACAGCATATCTTCTGCTAACTGGTTTATTTCAAGAGGAATGTCAGTGGTTCGGTGAGTAGCAAGAGCAATCCGATGGTCGCACAGATCGCCACCGTCAAGGTACGCGCACGCCAAAGGGTCAACGGTCGTGGCTCTTCCTCCATCCGAAAACGCTTTCGCAACCAACGGTAGAGCGCATAGACCAACGCCCCAAAGCAGAGGCCGGAAAGAGCTCCCGGAATAATATCCGTAATGAAATGAACACCTAAATAGACACGGGAATAGGCGGTCAAGGTGGCCCAAAAGAAGAGGCTATATCCCAATCCTTTATGCTTGAATAGCAACGTCAGCAACGTGGCGAACCCGAAGGCATTGGCGGCATGGCTGGAGATGAAGCCATACAATCCGCCCCGATAGCCAAACACCACCTTCACCTGCGCCATGAAGTCGGGATGATGGGTCGGTCGGTAGCGCATACAGAGCGGTTTGCAGAGGTGCGAAGCGAACTGGTCACAAAGCGTGATGGTCAGCGCGATCATCAGGAGCAACAGGAGCGATTGCCTCCAATCTCGTTTGTAGCAGAGGACAAAAAGGATAAAAAGCGCCAACGGCAGCCAGACCACCTTTCCTGAATAGAGCCACATAAAGTGATCCAGGAAAGGATAATCACTGCCGTTCAGCCAAAAGAAGGCCTCACGCTCCCATACCAACAGTTGCTCCAGCATGGGTGGCGTCAGATCGTTTCAATGTCCTTAGTGGGCAACCAACCGACGTTGCCATCCTCCAACTCGATCTCGCTCCATGCCCCTAACGTGCTCTTGATGGAGACATAGGTGCCCTCATGCAAGACGAAGAGATCGGTACCGCTGGCATCCGGTGAGCTCTTGGCTGTCACCGTAGCGGCAAAGACAATCGCATGGGAGCGTGTCTCCCACTCCCCTTTCTGGTAGTTGGCGAAGAGATTAGAGACAATCACCAAGGCCAAGAAGAGGAGTCCCAAATAGAACCCGATCTTCTTCAAGTAGGTCCAGCGGGCAAAGAAGAAGAGCACCAAGCAGGCGATAAAGAGCCAGAAGCAGCCGATGCTCGCCTTTGCCCAGCCATCTGCCGAAGCCCAGTTAGCCATCGCTTTCACCCATTTCACCAAGAAGAACTCGCCGACCGGCTCGATCTTGTCGATCGTCTTCTGGCGAGCCATCTGCAAGTTGAAGCGGGCATCAGCGTCACCGGGTTGCAGCAAGAGGCATCGCTCATAGTTCAAGATAGCCGGACCGAGCTTGCCCGCCTTATAATAGGCATTACCCAGGTTATAATAGACCGCAGCAGACTCACCGTGGCTGCTCAACACCTCCTCATACAACGCTATCGCCTTGGCGTAATCCTCCGACGTATAAGCGGTCTCTGCCTCCTTCAAGGCAGCCTCTTGCGCCATGGCCAGCACCCCCACACAGAGGGAGCAAAGCGTCAAGAGGACTTTTCTGAAATATCGTGTTGTCTTCATCGTTTTTACTTTTTAATCGTATTCTCCATTTTACCAATCGCATCGACTGTTTGATCATACAGCTTATCCATCGCGTCCGAAGCCTGTGAGGGGGCATAACGGGCGAACTCGCAGGTGTTCAGGATCTCCATGAACTCCTTCGTCAATGCCTCATCCACGCCATACTTCGCCAACTCTGACTCTACATTGTCTTTGGTCAATGCCGCCTGCGGGATGCTCAGCTTATCGCTCAAGTAGCCCCACAACGCCCGAAGCACCTCGTCGTAGAAGGCCTCTTTCTGGTTCTCCTTCATCAATTTGCCCGCATTCTTCAAACGTTTCACGGCCATCTTGTTGGCTTTCTTCGTACGTACACGCGCCACATCGGCATTCTCCTTCACCTGCTTCCGATAGAGCACGAAGAAGGCCACGAACAGCAACGCAGGGATCAGGTAGCAGAGCCAATAGCCCAAAGAGCCAAAGAACAGCCCTTCGCCCTTCTCGATGAACGAGAAGCCTTTCGTCTTCAAGTAGCGAATATCTTGCCCGACAAACTTCACGCTCTCCTTGTTGCTGAAGTTAGAGACCACCGGAGCGGAAGCACTGCCTCCCTCTCCCTGCTCCACATGCAATTTGTAGGGGCCTGCGGTCAAGGTCTTGTAAGCACCGGCCTTGATGTCGAAATAAGAGAAGGCGATCGCCGGAATCTCAAAGTCGCCCGCATAGCGAGGGATCGCCATGTACTCGATGCTCTTCGTACCGGTCACACCCGCGGTAGTGGTCTTGATGTCGTTCTCCACCTTGGGATCATACACATCGAAATCGTTCGGGAAATTCACCTCCGGGTTCTTCACCAACTTCACATTGCCATTACCGCTGATCTTCAACTTGATCGTCACCGCCTCATCGGTCTTCACCCGGTCGGAACTGATCTCCGCATTCATGCTGAAGGTACCTACCGCACTGGCGAAGGAGGCTGGTTTGCCAGAAGGCAACGATTTCACGTCGATCGTCACAGGGGCAGAGGTCAATGTCTTGCTCACATCCCGGTAGGAGTCGAAGAAGCTATCAAAGATACTTCCACCCCGCTGTGGCTGCATACGGACACGCACCACCGCATCATACTTTCCGCTCCCGATCGTGATCTTGCCCGCACGTTGCGGATAGAGAATCACCTGACGCATCACCGCTGATTGGTAATTCCGTCCCTTGTAATTCTCCAAGGTCAGTTGCTTCTCTTGGGGCAACTCGACCTCTTGCACCAAGAAACCCTCAAACTCCGGGTATTTCAATCCGGTAATCGAGAAGTTCTCCAACGAATAGACCTTGAAAGTCACCAAGAAGCCCTCCTGCTCATAGACGCTTCGCTTGGAGACATCCATCGTCACGAACAGGCGATCGTTGGAGATCGTTCCACTGGCCGAGGTCTCCTCCGCCTCTTGCTTGCCTGCTTGATCAGCTGGAAGCACCTTGATCACTAACCCGTTGGAGGTATAGTTCGCTCCATTCACCTTGATCGTCGCTGGTGCGATATTGAAAGTTCCCTCCTTCTTAGGCATTAACACATAGGTAAAGGTGACCGTCGTCTCACTGGTACTCTTCCCATTCACCCAGCTACTGCTGTAAGAGGTGGATTGCGACGGTCCCATCAACACCTCAAAATCGGGCATCTCCTGCACCCGCAAATCCTTTCCCTCGGCATTCACCGTGAAGGAGAGACGGAATTGCTCACCAACGACCACGGCTTGTGGTGCCGAAGCCTTGAAGGTCACATCCGCTGCCTTCGCCCCCATGCTCACGACCAGCATCAAGCAAAAGAAGCCGATCCATTTCCTCATCGTATCTCTCATATCTGTTGTTATTTGCATGTTACCACTCCTTTTCGGTCTTCCGACGCTGCTGCTGTTGCATCTGCGCCTTCTTCACCTTCTCTTGCGTGTCTTTCTCGTCCTGCAAGAAGGCATCCAACATCTGCTGCGCGTTATCCTTGCTCATCTGCTCGTTGGGCTGCTGCTGTTGCTGGGTCTTGTCTTGCTTCTGATCATCTTGCGGCTGCTGTTGTTGCTGCTGCTGTTGATCATCCTTCTGATCCTTGTTCTCCTGCTTGTCGTCGTTCTGCTGGTCTTGACTCTGGTCCTGGTTCTGCTGATCGCTCAGGAGCTTCTGCGCCAAGGCCAGGTTGTAGCGTGTCTCATCATCCGAGGGATTCAGACGCAACGACTGCTTGTAAGCCTCCACCGCCTTGCCATAGTCTTTGCCATTCATGAAGATATTGCCCATATTGTGATAGACACCCGAGAGTCGCTCTTTGCCCTCCGGGGTCTCCATCAGCTTCTCGCCCTGTCCGGCCAACAGTTGGTATTGCTCAGCCGCCTCCGGGAATTTACCCTGTTTATAGAGCGCATTACCCAAGTTGTAGGTACCCTCCACCGAACGGGGATTCACCTCCAAGCTCTTGCGATACTCAATCTCCGACTCCGTGAACTTCTCACTCTCATAGAGTTTATTACCCGCTTTCACATGCTGACGTTCCGCCTTTTGGGCAACCGCTGTCTGGCCCATCACAAGCAACAACAACACGGAGAAGAGCTTCACCTTTCGGAACACACGGTTCTTCCGATCCAACGTCAAGAAATCGGCCAAGAGCAAGAAAAGGGCGATCCAAGCAAAGACCTGGAACTGCTCGTCATACTCGGAATAGACCTTGCTGTCTAACTCCGTCTTGTTCATCTTGTCGATCTCCTGCTGCAAGGCTTTCAAAGCGGAGTTGGTATTATCGGCACGCACATACATGCCATTTCCCGCAGCGGCAATGCCTTGCGCCATCTCCTCGTTCAACTTGGTAATGACAACATTACCCTCTTTATCCTTCATGTAGTTGTTGCTACCGTCGATAGGAATCGGCGCTCCCTTCGGATCGCCCATCCCCACAATATTCACACGAATACCCTTCTCGGCAGCCGCTTTCGCTGCTCCTACGGCATCATCCTCGTGGTTCTCACCATCCGTGATCAGGACTATGGCCTTATCGCTGCTCTCATTCGGGGTAAAGGAGCGAGCCGCCAAGTTGATGGCCGCGCCGATTGCCGTTCCTTGCGTTGAGATCATGGCCGGATTGATGGATGAGAGAAACATCTTCGCCGAGATATAATCGGAGGTAATAGGCAGCTGGGTGAAGGCATCGCCCGCAAAGACGATCAACCCCACCTTGTCATTCGTGAAACCATCGGTCAAGCGAGAGAGCATCTGCTTCGCCTTATCCAAACGGTTGGGGGAGACATCCTCCGCCAACATGGAATTGGACACGTCTAAACAGACCATGATCTCCACGCCCTGTCGCTTCACGGTCTCCAACTTCGTACCGAATTGAGGACCCGCCATGACAAAGATAACCATCGTAATAGCTCCGGACAACAGCCAAAACTTCAAGTGCTGGCGTTTAGGCGATACCTCTGGCATCAATTCCGCCAACAACAGGGGGTTACCATATCGTTTGATCGCTCTCCGTTTGGCTAAGCAGGCATAGAGGTAGAACACCACTAACGCCGGCACCAAGAAGAGCAAATATAAAAAATCCGGATGTGCAAATCGAAACATAAGCCTTTTTCTCCTTTAGGGTATATTTCTCAACAATGTATTCCTTAACAAAATCTCTATCAGCAGCAAGGCAAAAACCAGCAACGCCCAGTTCTTATACTCCTCCTGCTTCTTGCTGAACTCCTGTACGCTGATCTTGGTCTTCTCCATCTGGTCGATCTCCGCATAGATCTCCTTCAAGCTGGCATTATCCGTTGCACGGAAATACTGGCCACCCGTGATGGATGCGATCTGCTTCAAGGTCGCCTCATCAATCTCTACGGGGATATTCTGGTATTGCACGCCAAAGGCCGTCTGGAACGGATAGGGAGCCATGCCCTGGGTACCCACACCGATCGTATAGACACGCACGCCAAAGGTCTTGGCGATCTCAGCGGCTGTCACCGGAGCGATCTCGCCCGCATTGTTTGAGCCATCCGTCAACAGGATGATGACCTTCGACTTCGCCTGGCTATCCTTGATACGACTCACTGCATTCGCCAAACCCAAGCCAATCGCCGTACCATCTTGAATCATTCCGCTCTGAATATCCTTGAACAGATTGAGCAACACGGCATGATCCGTGGTCAACGGACACTGCGTAAAACTCTCCGCGGAGAAGACCACCAAACCGATGTTATCATTCGGACGACCGTTGATGAAGGAGGCCGCTACATCTTTCGCTGCCTCCAAACGATTGGGCTTCAAGTCTTGCGCCAACATACTACCGGAGATATCCATCGACAACATGATGTCGATACCCTCCGTCGATGAGCTGGACCAGCTGTCCGTGGATTGCGGACGGGCCAAGACCACGATCAGCAAAGCCACCGCCAAGAGCCTGCATACGAAGGGCAGATGGCGCAGATAGACAATCCAGGAGGAAGCCTCCGGCGCATCGAATGCCTCCGAAGAGGAGACCTGCAAGCTGGCTTGGTTCTTGCTCAACTTGTAGATATACCATCCCACCATCGGGATCAGCAACAACAACAAATATAAATAATGGGGATTCGCAAAAACCATCTCGTTTACTCCTCTTTCTTTTCAGTTGATTCATCTTCTGGCTTGGGAAGCTCCACCACCTTCGTCTGGTTGACAAAGAGGTATGCGTTCATCAAGCTCAAATCATTCTCGTCAGGCAGCGGGTTCATCTTGGCGAACTTCACGAAATCCGCCAACGAAAGGATCTGCCTCAAGTTATCATAGACACTCTGTGCCTCGGTCGTCTGTTTGATCAACGCCAAGATCTCGTCAGAGGTCATCTCCATCGCATTGATACCGAAACGATCGACCATATAGCGACGCAGGGTCTCCGTGATCAGGGTGTAATACTCCTTACTACGTCCCTGTTGCCACAGCTTCTGCTGCTTGATCGCATCCAGCTCCTTGATCGCCTGTTCATGAGGGGGCAATTTCGGCTCCTCCTTCTTGAAGGGGATCAACGATTTCCGCTCACGCATCCGCTTCCAGATATACCAAGCCAAGGCTGCCAACAAAAGAACCAGCAATATACCTATTATAATAGGATAATAGTCGGCCAGCACAAAAGGTGGTTTCCAGACCTGCTTGATATCGAAAAACTCCTCAGGATTCTCCACATTGACAGGCAAGGTAGAGACCTTCAAGGCCACTTGATTGGAATAGACCGTATCGGTTCCATCTATGACCTTCAAGGGGGGCAAGAGATAGAGCGATGAATCGAAGGAGGTAATCAGCACATCTTGCTTGATCACCATCCGGTTATTCTCGATCATCGTGGAGTCTGGCTTCGAGAGGTTCAAAACCTCCACGCCTGCCATCAGTGTATCATTCGGAATGACCACCTGCACCGGACGATCTTGATCAGCCGTGACCGTCAGATGCAACACCGTCTGCTCACCAATCAGGATCGCAGCCGAGTCAATCGCTACATCCACCAAGGGGCGCTGTTGCGCCTCCACCTTCCCACAGCACAGGAAAGCCAAACCGATGAGCGACAAGAGGGTGTTTTTTATCAATTTCATCTATTTACCTTTCAACTACGTTTGTCAAAAAGCGCAATTAACGCTTTCACATAATCATCCTCCGTCCGGATAGAGACCGCATCCACACGGCACTTCTTGAACGTATCGCTCATGGCCGTCTGACGTTTCTCCCACCAAGTCTTATAAGCCTCACGCACTCGGGCCGAACCACTATCAATCCAGCGCTCCTGCCCGGTTTCCGCATCCTTGATCTTCATCAGACCTACCGCTGGCAACTCCGTCTCACGCTGGTCATACACCTGTATCGCTACCATATCGTGCTTCCGGTTAGCCACGGTCAAGGCATCCTTGAATCCTCCCTTGTCGATGAAATCGGAAATCAGGAAGGCCGTGCAACGCTTCTTGATCGCATTGGTCAGGTATTTCAGCACTTGACCAATGTCCGTACGCTTTGCCTCCGGCTTAAAATCAATCAACTCACGGATAATATAGAGGATATGCTTCTTTCCCTTCTGAGGCGGGATGAACTTCTCGATCCGGTCGGAGAAAAAGATCACGCCAATCTTATCGTTGTTCTGGATGGCCGAGAAGGCCAAGGTAGCGGCGATCTCCGTCATCACCTCCTTCTTCATGACATTGACCGATCCAAAATCACGACTGCCAGAGACATCCACCAAGAGCATCACCGTCAGCTCACGCTCCTCCTCGAACACCTTCACATACGGACGTACATAGCGGGCGGTCACATTCCAATCAATGTCACGAATATCATCGCCATATTGATACTCGCGCACCTCACTGAAAGCCATACCCCTACCCTTGAAAGCCGAGTGGTATTGTCCGGCGAAGATGTTGCGAGAAAGACCACGTGTCTTGATCTCGATCTGGCGAACCTTCTTTAATAACTCACTGGTTTCCATCGCTCAATTAAGGAACTTCAACTTTGTTCAAGATCTCACTGATCACCTCCTCTGCCGTCAGGTTGTTGGCCTCAGCCTCATAGCTCAAGCCGATACGGTGACGCATCACATCGTGGCAAACCGCACGGATGTCCTCCGGAATCACATAACCACGACGTTTGATGAAGGCATACGCACGAGCGGCCAACGCCAAGTTGATGGAAGCACGAGGGGAAGCACCGAAAGAGATCATGTTGGCCAAGTTGGGCAAACCAGCCTCAGCCGGGAAACGAGTCGCAAAGACAATATCCACGATATAACGCTCGATCTTCTCATCCAAATAGACCTCACGCACCACGTTGCGGGCATCCAAGATCTCCTCCTTCGTCAAGATCGGCTTGATCTCGGGACGCTCACCTGAGATGTTCTGACGGATGATCAGTTTCTCCTCCTCTTTCTTCGGGTAGTTGATAATCACTTTCAACATGAAACGATCGACCTGTGCCTCAGGAAGCGGATAGGTACCCTCCTGCTCGATCGGGTTCTGGGTAGCCATGACCAAGAAGGGCTTCGGCAACTGATAGGTCTTCTCGCTGATCGTCACCTGACGCTCCTGCATCGCCTCTAATAACGCACTCTGCACTTTGGCCGGGGCACGGTTGATCTCATCCGCCAACACGAAGTTCGCAAAGATCGGACCCTGCTTCACTTGAAACTCCTCACTCTTCTGGCTATAAATCATCGTACCGATCACATCGGCCGGCAACAAATCCGGCGTAAACTGGATACGGCTATATTTGGCGTCAATCAAAGAAGACAATGTCTTAATGGCTAATGTCTTTGCCAAACCGGGGACACCTTCCAACAGGATATGTCCATCCGACAGCAAACCGATCAATAAGGATTCTACCAAATGCTTCTGACCAACGATAACCTTATCCATTCCCATCGTAATCATGTTCACAAAGGAACTCTTACTCTCAATCCGCTCATTCAACTCGCGAATGTCTATTGTCTGACTCATAAGATTTTTCTCTATTATGTTTTTACGTTTCTATATATTACTCTGTTTCTTGTCTTTTTTACACTGCGCAAAATTAGCCATGATCAATATGCCCGCTTCACTTTTGAGGTTAAATAATACTAACCCACCACCTTCCGGCCAACTACTTGCGGGTCAGGATCTCCGTCTGTAAGGCAGCAGCGGCCTCTAACGACGCCCGACTTTTGGCATTTATCCCATATTGTTGTGGAGGTGGAAGGATTAGTTCCGTACCGATCGGCACATTGTTGGGATCAGCGATCAACGCCTCATTCCGCTGATAGATATATACCCAAAAAAGTTTATGCCCATAGTGTTTCAGCGCAATATTGGTCAATCTATCCCCCCGCTTGATCACCACCTTATTTACGGGCTCCTCTTTTGGCTTTGCGGGTTCTTCGGCCACAGGCTTTACCGATTCCTCCACAACGGGTTCCGGCTCCATCAGCGGTTCCTCCTGCGAAGCTACCTGCAAGGAATCAGCGGGCTCTTCCTTCAAAGGTGTTACCGGTTGCTCCGGCTTTACTTCCGACACCGATGCCATCTGCAAAGCCCGATAAGCCGCATTCCTACCCATAAAATAGAAAACACCTGCCACCACAACCAACAGAAGGGCTACGGCCACATAACGTAGCCAAGCCCAAACGGATCGTTTCTCCTCTATCGCTGTTTGTGGCTGTTTAACTGTTTGTGGCTTGGAGACCTCCTGATTCACGAGTAGAGCTGAAGGCTCCTCTGGCTTCGTCTCCTGCTTAGGCAAGGGGATCTCCCGATCAGGCACCCACTCCTCCACGGACTCCTCCACATTCCCCTTCTCGGGCTCTGAAACAGGTGAGACCACCTCCTCTTCTAACCCTTCGCCAACGACAGGATTCAGGATCTCGGTTGTCTCAAAAGCGGAGAAGGGACGGTTCACGGCCTCACGCAACTCCTTATCGGGTGTAAAAGAGAATTTGTAATGGGCCGGGATCAAGAAGCGATTCCCCGTATGGACATGCACACTCTCCCTTGCCTCCACCTCTATCAGCTTAAACGTACCGACACCCTTGACCTTCACCAACTGATCTTGCAAGACACCCTCAGTGATCGCCTCCACGAGCAACCGCAGGAAGCGTTCCGCCTCCTCACGCTTACGTCCCGTGCGTTCCGCTAACAGCTCCGCTACTTCTGGTATGTTCAATCGGTTACTCATTATCCGCCTCTTCTTGTGCTTTCAACCGATTCTTCAGGGTGGAGGCAGGCTTGAACACAGGCACCAATTTCGGAGGGACCAAGTAACGTTTACCAGTCGTGGGATTGACCGCCACTCGCTCGTCCTTCTTTCTAACCTCAAACAGACCCAATCCCGCCAAATTGATGGAGTCGTTCTCTATCAATCGAGCCGACAGCACGGCTCCGAAAGCGGCCATCCATTCAGCCGCCTCCTTCGAAGCACATCCCATACGCTGTGCCATCACCGCTGTCAACTCCTTATTATTCATGGCTTCTCAGTAGCAGTAACTACCTCACCAAACAAATCATATTCATCCGCACCCGTCACCCGCACCGGATAGAACGAGCCGATCGCCAATGGCTGTTCTTTCGTAATCAGCATCTCAGGATCCACCTCCGGTGAGTCGAACTGCGTACGTCCCACATAGTAGTCCTCCTCTTCCCGGTCGATAATCGTCTTGAAGACCTGTCCCTCCTTGGCCGCATTCAAATCGGCAGAGACACGTGCTTGCGCACGCATCAAGGCATCCAAACGCTCCTGTTTCACCTCCGGCTCGATCTCGTCTTGATAATGGGTATAAGCATACGTACCTGACTCATGGCTATACGCAAAGGCACCCATCCGCTCGAAGCGAACCTGCTTCACGAAATCAAGCAGTTCAGCGAAATCCTCCTCCGTCTCACCCGGATGACCCACCATCAAGGTGGTACGTAGATGGATACCTGGCACCTCCTCTCGCATCCGACGAATCAGCTCGTAGGTCTCCGCCTTCGTGATCGGACGACGCATCAGGCTCAACATCCGGTCACTGATGTGCTGCAAGGCAATATCCATGTATTTGCACACATTCTCACGCTCACGCATAACGGTCAATAACTCGTAAGGGAAATGTGAAGGATAGCCATAATGCAAGCGGATCCACTCCACACCCGACAGGTCGGAGACTCGCTCCACCAACTCGGGCAAGGCCGTCCGGCGATACAGATCAAGTCCGTAGTAGGTCAAGTCTTGTGCGATGAACTGAAACTCTTTCACCCCTTTGGTCGTCAACTGACGCACCTCCTCCACGATCTCCTCCATCGGACGAGACTTGTAGGCCCCTGTAATGATCGGGATGGAGCAATAAGAACAGGTACGGTTACATCCCTCGCCAATCTTCACAAAAGCGTAATGCTGAGGGGTGGTCAGCACCCGATCAGCGGACAAGTCTTGATAATAGGATTTACCTAAATCGGTGATCAGCTCTTTCCAGTTAAACTTGCCATAGAAACGATCCACCTCTGGCAGCTCCGGTACCAACTCCTGCATGAAGCGCTCAGACAAGCACCCCATCACAAACAGCTTACCAATTCGTCCCTGCTTCTTCTGCTCTCCCAAATCGAGAATCATCTGAATGGATTCCTCTTGGGCATCTCCGATGAAACCACAGGTGTTCACCACCACGATCTCCCCGTTGATCTTATGCGGATCGTGCTCCACCGTATAGCCATTGGCCACGAACTGACGCATCAGCTGCTCCGAATCCACTAAGTTCTTTGAGCAACCTAACGTGATAATATCTACTTTGTTTCTTCTCATTCTCCAAACAACGAGTTAACAAACTCCCGACGACGGAAAAGTTGTAAGTCCTCCATACCCTCGCCCAAACCAATGTATTTCACAGGAATCTTGAAATGGTCGGAAATACCAATCACCACGCCACCCTTTGCGGTGCCATCCAGTTTCGTGACAGCCAAGGCATTCACCTCGGTAGCTGCCGTGAACTGCTTGGCCTGCTCAAACGCATTCTGTCCGGTGGAGCCATCCAGCACAAGCAAGATCTCATTGGGTGCGTCAGGCAATACCTTCTTCATCACATTCTTGATCTTCGTCAGCTCGTTCATCAAGTTGATCTTATTGTGCAGACGACCTGCGGTGTCGATAATCACCACATCCGCTCCGTTCGCTTTGGCTGAGCTCAAGGTATCATAGGCCACCGAAGCAGGATCAGAACCCATGTTCTGCTTCACGACAGGCACACCGACCCGCTCTCCCCAAATCACCAACTGCTCTACCGCTGCTGCACGGAAGGTATCGGCCGCTCCTAAATAGACCTTGTTGCCAGCCTTCTTGAATTGGTAGGCCAACTTACCGATGGTGGTTGTCTTACCTACCCCATTCACGCCAACTACCATGATCACATAGGGCTTCTTCTCCGCTGGAACCACAAAATCCGCTTGATCCTCCGTATGGTTCTCGGTCAGCAAGCTGGCTATCTCGTCACGCAACAGAGCTGTCAACTCCGAAGTCGTTACATATTTATCTCGTGCCACCCGTTTCTCAATACGCTCAATGATCTTCAAGGTCGTGTCCACGCCAACATCCGATGTGATCAACACCTCCTCCAAGTTATCCAACACATCGTCGTCCACCTTGCTTTTACCCGCAATGGCCTTGGTAATCTTGGAAAACACACTTTCTTTCGTTTTCGAAAGACCCTTATCTAAGTTCTCTTTCTTCTCTTTCGTAA
Organism: uncultured Parabacteroides sp.; assembly: GCA_946055095.1. Classification (GTDB taxonomy): domain Bacteria; phylum Bacteroidota; class Bacteroidia; order Bacteroidales; family Tannerellaceae; genus Parabacteroides. The sequence continues at coordinate 13,212 of CAMGEM010000047.1, forward strand.
AAAAACTAAAAAATCCCATCGCTTTAGTCTCTTAATTTTTAATCCATTCTATTCTTGTAATCCTCATATACGAACTCACGCAGCAGTTGAAGCTGCCCATCGCTCGTCAACATCGCCAATGCAGGATGCGGAATACCGTTAAACATCGTCGTCTTCACGGTCGTATAGTGCAACATATCCTCAAAAATCAACCGATCGCCCACTTGCAGCGGTTTATCAAATGACCAATCACCCATATAGTCACCACTCAAGCAACTGTTTCCTCCAATTCGATAGGTCGGCTTCCCTTCCACTGGATCCGTCGCGAAACGGATGCGGGGTTTGTAGGGCATCTCCAAGCAGTCGGGCATGTGACAAGTGAACGAGGCATCCATAATAGCCGTCTGAATGCCGTGATTCTCCACCACATCCACCACAGAGGCCAACAAGAAACCCGTCTGCCATCCAAAGGCACTACCCGGCTCCATGATCAACTCTAAGTTCGGATATTTAGCATGGAAATCATTCAGCAACCGGATCAGATGATCCACATCGTACCCTTGACGAGTCATCAGATGCCCACCGCCCATATTCAACCACTTGATCTGCGGCAAGAAAGTGCCGAAACGCTCCTCCACCACAGCCAAGGTCTTCTCCAAATCGTAAGAGGAGGATTCGCAAAGCGTATGAAAGTGCAGTCCATCTATGCCTTCCGGCAGTTTATCGCCCAACAGGTCTCTCACCACCCCCATACGGGAACCGGGCGCACAGGGGTTGTACAGATCAGTCTCCACATCGGAATACTCAGGGTTAATGCGCAATCCACAGGAGACACGCCCCCCATCCGCCTTCACCATCGGATAGAAACGAGCGAACTGTGAGAGTGAGTTGAAGGTGATATGGCTACTGCAACGCAGGATCTCCGGGAAATCCGCTTCCGTATAGGCTGGCGAATAGGTATGTGCCGGACTCCCCATCTCCTCCAAGGCCAGACGTGCCTCAAACTTAGAACTGGCCGTCGAGAAAGGGATGTATTCCCGAATGATCGGGAAGACCTTCCATAAGGCGAATGCCTTAAATGCCAATATAATATTCACCGCTGCCAGCTCTTTGACCCGTTTGATCAATGCCAAGTTGCGTCGAAGCAGGTCCTCTTCAATCACATAGCAGGGTGAAGGGATTTGGTTATAGTCTATCATGAAAACGCAATTTTTTAATTTTCACGCAAATGTACGACTAATTCCCGAATGCCACAATCAGAAGGGCGTTTTTTGTCTTGAACGGACAGCGTATCGAAATGAGCCATTAAGGCGAGATGCGGAAAGATGACACCGTGCGATGTTGCCGAATAGGAAAGATAGTTGTACTTTTGGCCCCGCAAAACCATAATCAAAGAGCACCATTGCCGGTATCATAGCTGACGAAGCGGCTATCGGAATGGTAAACCAGAAGACCACCGCCGTGCGTGTCATCCCCGCTGTGGGCAAGGAAGTGGGTGATCGTGTAGAGTTCGGTGGCCTGTTAGGCTATGCTCCCATCATGCCTGTCAGTCCCTTTGGCTGTAGCGCTTTCGTGAATCGTGGTGGCCGCATCCCCGCCCCCATCCACAGTTTCAAGAACTGACAGCTTATTACTATTCTCTCTATTGTGATCAAAACACCTCCTCGCAACGCACCATGTCGATGCTGCGATAGAGAACCAC
>CAMGEM010000048.1 GCA_946055095.1 uncultured Parabacteroides sp.
AAAAAGAGACGCCACTGAGTGACGTCTCTCCAATTATTTAGGATGGATTGGTTGATTACCAAACGTAGTCTTGGGAAGCGAGGAACTGTGCGCTCTTCTCTACGCCCTCGAACTGCTTGCGGCCCTTCGGATCGCTCTCCAACTCTACGAAGAAGTGCTTGATGCCAACGGCCTTTGCACGAGTGAAGATGTTCTTCCAGTTCATCATACCGCTGTCGCCAATGATCCAACGATCTTTGATGTGCAACAGTTTGATGCGATCAGAGTGCTCGGTGATCCACTCGCAAGGATCTTGATCACCAATCATACACCAGTAAACATCCAACTGGAAGCATACCAACTCAGGATCGGTGTTGTCCATGTAGAGCTGCTCGTACATCGTGCCCGGTGCGTTGCGACGCATCATGCCGTTGATCATCTCGTCGGTCGGCTTCATCTGCGGGAAGCGCTTCTTCATCATCTCGATGATCTCCTCCCGTTTCGCCTTGATCTGCTCGGGAGTAGCCAACTTGGTGAACTCGTTGTTGTGGTTGTGATAACCGAACTGGATGCCAGCCTCTTTACAGATCTTACCAGCCAAGTTGAAGCGATCGCAAGCCTGCTTAACCTCGTCGATGGTAGCGCACTGCGGCATGCTGGGATCTACGATATAGGTACAGCCCAAAGTGACGTGATCCTCAACGGTCTTCTTCCAAGCCTCGGTGAACTCAGCCTCCGGAGTCTTATATTGAGAAGGTGTGCCCAGGTGAGCGGAGAGGATATTCAAGCCGAGGTCGTCGCACAGCTTCTTGTAGTCAGCGGGTGCATAACCCTCGTCGCCGTCGCCATAACCTGCGTGGATGCGGCCGTTGTTATAGCCAGCGAGCTCCAAGTCGGTATAGCCGAAGGATTTCACCTTAGCCAAGCCACCAGGTACGTCCGCTGCCAACTCTGCGCCTAATGAATAGGTCTGCAGACCGATAAACTCTTTGGGAGCAGGAGCTGCTGCCTCTGCTGCTTTGTTCTCGTTGCCTCCCGCACAAGAGATGAGTGAGGGAAGGCTCATACCGCCCAATGTGAGGGCGGAGGTCTTAAGGAAATTTCTTCTTGAGATCATTTAAAACACGAATTAAGAAAATGAATAATGTTTGCGTTACGTTTTTTTGAACGCACAAAGTTACTTTTCTCTGACGAAACCACCAACAGCTTTTGTGAATTATCTTATCTTTGTCACATCAATTTTTTCCTATTTTAAATCTTCGTGTATCATGAACAAGATTCGTTCCTATGATTTAGACAATCTAAAAGTGTTTTTGACGGTGATGGTGATCTTTCACCATGCGGGGCAGGCTTATGGCGATGGTGGAGACTGGCCTTACCATCCTTCTAATCCAGCGGAGTATATGCCGGAGATTTGGCGTTTCTTCTCGACCAATGCGGCCTACTTGATGGGGTTGTTCTTCTTGATCTCGGGCTACTTCGTGCCCATTAGCTTCGACAAGCAGGGCTTCGCTACTTTCCTACGGAAGAAGCTCGTGCGACTGGGCATTCCCTTGGTGGTCATTGCGACGCTGTTGTCGGCAGGTACGGGACATTTGGAGTTGGGAACGATGTGGTTTGTAGAGACATTGCTTTGCTTCTGCCTGATCTATGGAGCCTTTCGTTGCTGCGGGATCAGGCTTACTGAGACACCCCGGCTCTCCTGGTCGCTTGGCACGTTGGTGGGGATGGCGTTGTTGATGGGTGTTGGCTCGCATCTCATTCGGCAGGTCAGCCCGCAAGATCATTGGATTTGGCTGCTTGGTGTGATTCGTTTGGAGCCGGCCCACTATCTGCAATATATCTGCATGTTCAGTTTCGGTGTCCTGCTCTCTCGCTGGAAAGGACTGGGGCCGCTGACCGATCGGACGGGAGCGCTCTCCTTGGGCATCGGTCTTGTGTTCGTCTTGCTCAATGTGTGTCGGACAGGGGAGTTGCATGATTTCATCCAGACCTATTTCGGTTTGTTCGAGTCGTTTCTTTGTGTTTTCCTGAGTGTCGGGCTGTTGTGGCTATTCCGCAAGGTGGCCGGGGGAACGAACGCTTTCTGGCGTTGGTGCTCGGGGCAGGCTTATGGGGCCTACGTGTTCCATCTGTTCATCCTGGTGGCTCTTCAGCAGCTGATGGACAGCCTCGTGTTGGATGTGCACGCCAAGTTTCTGCTGCTCGGTCTTTTGGCTACGCTCTTGTCGTTCGGCTTCACTTGGCTGCTGAAATTGTTGCCTGGGGTAAAACGGGTGTTGTGATAAAAATCGCTACCTTCGCGGCATGGCAAAACAACATGATACTTTGACCTTGGGTACCGATCCGATAGGACGGTTGCTGACCCAATACGCGATCCCGGCAATCATTGCCATGACCGCTTCCTCCTTATATAATATGGCCGATAGCATCTTCATCGGGCAAGGTGTGGGTGCTTTGGCGATCTCAGGATTGGCGCTGACCTTCCCGTTGATGAACTTGGCGGCTGCGTTCGGCTCGTTAGTGGGTGTGGGTGCCTCGACGTTGGTAGCGATGAAGTTAGGGCAGAAAGATTATGCCGGTGCGAACCATGTGCTGGGCAACGTGCTGGTGCTGAACGTGATCTTGGGATTGCTCTTCATGGCCGTCTTTTTGGTCTTTCTCGATCCGGTACTGCTCTTCTTCGGTGGTAGCGAGCAGACGATTCCTTATGCGAAGGATTATATGCGGATCATCCTCTATGGCAACGTGATCACGCACATGTATCTGGGTTTGAACTCCGTGTTGCGCTCGTCGGGATTCCCTCGGATGGCGATGTACACGACCCTGCTCTCCGTGGTGGTCAACTGCGTGCTCAACCCGATCTTCATCTTCGCTTGGGGCTGGGGCATCCAGGGAGCGGCATGGGCGACGGTTATCTCGCAGTCCATCTCGTTGGCGTTTCAGGTGGTGCATTTCGCGAAGCCGGAGAGTTTGCTCCATTTCCAAAAGGGCATCTATCGGTTGAAGGCCGAGGTGGTGCGGGGAATTATCTCGATTGGGCTCTCCCCCTTCCTGATGAACCTCTGTTCTTGCCTGATTGTCATTCTGATCAACCGTGGCCTGAAGGAGCATGGGGGCGACATGGCGATCGGTGCCTATGGCATCGTGAATCGTATCGCTTTTCTTTTCGTGATGATCATCTTGGGCTTCAACCAGGGTATGCAGCCGATCGCTGGCTATAACTATGGGGCTCGCTTGCTGCCTCGTGTGTTGGAGGTGACCCGCTTGACTACCTATTGCGGGGTCAGTGTGGCCACGTTGGGCTTCCTGCTGTGCGAGGGCATCCCGGAGTGGATCGTGCGGATGTTTACGACCGACAAGGAGCTGATCGAGCAATCGGTCTTTGGCTTGCGCATCGTCTTTGCGGTCTTCCCCTTGGTTGGTTTCCAGATGGTCTCGACCAATTTCTTCCTCTCCATCGGTATGTCGAAGAAGGCGATCTTCCTCTCCCTGACCCGTCAGATGCTCTTCCTGATCCCCGGTTTGTTGATCCTGCCCTCGTTGCTGGGCACGTCTGGTGTATGGGTGAGTATGCCGATCTCCGACTTTATGGCGTTTATGGTGACTTTCATACTGTTGCGTAAGCAGTTCCGATTGATGAGGAGTGAGCAATTAGCAGTGAGCAATTAATAGGTATTTATTTAGACAATGACAAAGCAAACGATATTACCTGCGGAGTGGTATCCGCAGAGTGCGATCCAGCTGACTTGGCCGCACGAGGAGACCGATTGGGCTCCGATCTTAGACGAGGTGATCCCCTGTTTCGTGGCGATCGCCAAGGAGGTGATTAAACATGAGTTGTTGCTGATCGTCTGCCCCGACGAGCAGCAGGTGAGAGCGCAGTTGGGCGAGGTGGATGATACGCGGATTCGTTTCCGGGAGATGGAGACGAACGACACGTGGGCCCGTGATCATGGGGGCATCTCGATCTTCGAGGAGGGCAAGCCGATGCTCTATGACTTCGTCTTCAACGGGTGGGGCATGAAGTTCCCAGCCAACCTCGACAACTTGATCACCCGTCGGCTCTGCCAGATGCATACCTTTGCCGAGGAGGTGGTTCCCGTGAATATGCAACCGTTCGTGTTGGAAGGGGGTAGCATCGAGTCTGATGGAAAAGGGACGTTGATGACTACGGTGGAGTGCTTGGCATCCGTCAATCGCAACGAGTATTTGGATCAGGAGGCGTTGGAGCACTACCTGAAGGGTGTCTTCGGGTTGGAGCGTATCCTTTGGATTGAGAGTGGCTATTTGGCGGGAGACGATACCGATAGCCATGTCGATACGTTGGCTCGTTTCTGCGACGAGCAGACCATCGCCTATGTGCGCTGCACGGATGAGGAGGATGAGCATTACGCCGAGTTGCAGCAGATGGAGCAGCAGATCCGCTCCTTCAAGCAGGCGGATGGATCGCCCTATCGGTTGATCGCCTTGCCGATGGCCGACAAAGTGGAGTGGGAGGGCGAGCGTTTGCCAGCCACCTACGCCAATTTCTTGATCCTGAACGGGGCCGTTTTACTGCCTTTCTATGATTCGCCGAAGGATGAGCTGGCTCGTGCGGCCTTGCAGGAGGCCTTCCCCGATCGGGAGGTGGTGGGCATCAACTGCTTGCCGTTGATCAAACAACATGGTTCGTTGCATTGCGTGACGATGCAATACCCAGAAGGTTTTATTCTTTAATCGCAAAAAAGACATGAAAGTAGGATTAGTACAACAAGCCAATACAGCCGATCGAGCGGCTAACATCGAGAAGTTGCAACGTCATATCCGTCAGGCCGCTGCCGAGGGGGCGGAGTTGGTGGTGCTGCAAGAGTTGCATAACGGACTTTATTTCTGTCAGACAGAAGACACCTCGCTCTTTGATCAGGCAGAGCCGATCCCTGGCCCTTCCACCGAGTTGTTTGGAGCATTGGCCAAGGAGTTAGGGATTGTCTTGGTGCTCTCCCTTTTTGAGCGTCGTGCGCCCGGGTTGTATCACAACACAGCGGTCGTGCTGGAGCGGGATGGTTCCATCGCGGGTAAATACCGCAAGATGCACATTCCCGACGATCCCGCCTATTACGAGAAGTTCTATTTCACACCCGGTGATCTGGGCTTTGAGCCGATCGACACCTCTGTGGGGCGTTTGGGTGTGTTGGTCTGCTGGGATCAATGGTATCCGGAGGCTGCCCGTTTGATGGCGATGCGAGGAGCGGAGCTGTTGATCTATCCCACGGCCATTGGCTGGGAAAGCAGTGATACGGAGGAGGAGAAAGCCCGTCAATTAGGGGCTTGGGTGACGGTGCAGCGAGGTCATGCGGTGGCCAATGGCTTGCCGGTGATCAGCGTGAACCGTACGGGACACGAGCCGGATCCCTCGGGTCAAACCAACGGTATTCAGTTTTGGGGAAATAGTTTCGTAGCGGGTCCGCAAGGAGAGCTCATCACCACGTTGCCCAACGACGAGGAGACCGTTCGGGTGGTCGAGGTGGATAAGCTGCGCAGTGAGCAGGTACGTCGCTGGTGGCCCTTCTTCCGGGATCGTCGGATTGATGCCTTTGAGGGGCTGACCAAACGATTCTTGGATTAATACCAAGTCTGTCCGTCGCGGTAGTTGCTGTGCTTGTCATACTTCAAGTCCTTGAGCAGTGACGAGCTGACCGCGACGCTGAACGAGTAGGACTTATAGGGGCCAATGGGTACGAAGTTGGCGGACATGTTCCAGCAGTGCAAATCACGGGTGATGTTGCAGGTCATGTAGGAGATCTTCTTCGCGTCGAAATCATACGTCGCATTGAAATTGAATCGCCAGTTCTTCGTCGGCTGAATGTTTCCGTTGAAGCTTAAGGAGTGCGAGAGTGCGTATTTGTACTCTCGCTTTATTTTGTCGAAGGCTCCGTAACGAAGAGAGAGGCCGTAGTTGAACGAGAAGCTCCACGGGATAGTGGTGATGGTGTAGCCATCCTCATCCGTGTCTCCCGTCTCTTTCTTCTTGCCTAAGAGGCGGCCGCTCTTCTTCTCAGTGCTGTTCTCCCCGTTGTTCTCTGGGTCGAGTGCGCTGTTGGGATCGTTGGGATCTGTGGGGTTCTCGTTGTTAGCGGTTGTGTTAGACTTCGTCTCATCGCCTCCTCCAAACCATTTCTTGAAGGTGTCATTATTGAAGGTATAGGAGAAGCTGGTGCTCGTGGAGCGCAAGCGACCGATACCCTTGCCCGCTTTCCAACGGGGGATATTGACACGTTGCCCGTTCTCATTGTAGGTATAGGTATCGAACACACCATTGAGGTTCAACGTGTAGCTCTTGGAGAGTTTCAAGCGAAGCCCCACGTTGAGGTCGCTCCATTGGAACGAGTCCGCAGCCATGTTGTAGCTCATGCTCAAAGAGAGCTTATCAATCAAGCTGATCTTCTTGAAGCCGGTCGAGTCTTTGTCCGAACGGACTTTCATCTCGATGTTGTTGTTGACCGAGAAACTGATGTTGCCCTGTTTACCGGTGCTGGGCACGCCATACATGTTGTGCGAGAAGGGCGAATAGGTGTATTCGTGATCCACGCCGTTGGCATCTTGATAGACATACGTCTGGTAATAGCCGAAGCGAGCCGATCCGAAGTCGGGAGCCGCACTGACCGTGACCGAGGGCTCCATACGATGGCGAATCATCTCCACCTTTTTACCTAAGAAGGGCAGTGGCTTGAAGAAACCGTAGAGCGTGGTGGAAGCCGAGATAGATCCGTTGAAATCGTAGATCCGATAGAAACCATAGGTGGTGTCTCTGGCTACCAAGGTCTGCTTTTGCGGATCATAGGCCTGCTCAATCTTGCTGGTGTACCAACGCTCCTTATAGTTGAACGAGGGTGAGATGTTGATGTATTTGAAAAGCTGGAACGTGGCACTCACAGGGATGCTGTGCTGCATGGCGTTTTTCCAGTCTTTAATCAGATTCGACTTGAAGAGCAGGTTCTCTTTGGTCGTGATGCTGTTGCTTAAGGTTCCCGAATAGCTCATGGAGATCTTCTCATACCAACGCTCCTTGCCGACAGCCCGTTTGCGTTTGAAGGGGAAGGTACGGCTCATCGTGATGGTCATGCTGGGGAGCGTGACTGCGATGGAGGAGTCGCGGGTGGTCTGGTTGATACTCATGTTCGCCGAGATGGTGAACGGGTTATTGGGAAAGCGCTTCGTGATGTTGATCGAAGAGCTCTTGGTGTTCTGGTTGACTGCTGCGTAACTTCCTGAGCTGGCGTAATAACTGTTTTGGTTATTCCGGTCGTAGGATGAGGTCGAGAAATTGACGCTGGCGGAGAAGGAGAGGTAGGGATTGGCCTTGGAATCTTGCGTGTGCGACCATCTCAACTGAAAATCCTTCGACAAGCTATAATCGGGCAATCCCTTGTCTCCTAATTTCGTCACCAAATAGGAGGCGTTGAAACTACCGGAATACTTATAGCGTTTCTTATACGACGATTTGGCGGAGAGTCCCCAGGAGCCTTTCGTATAGATCTCGCCCAGCACCGCTAAGTCCATGTAATCGCTCAAGGCGAAGTAGTAACCGCCATCCCGCAGGAAGAAACCTCTCGAAGACTCATCACCGAAGGTCGGCATGATGATACCGGAGGAGTAGGTGCTGGAGAAGGGGAAGAAACAGAAGGGCAATCCGATGGGGTAGAGGGGCACATCCTCCATGACTAAATAGACGGGGCCGGTCACGATGTTCTTGTTCGGTCGCACCTTCGCCTTGGTCATCTGGATGTAGAAGTGGGGATGTTCATGCTCGTCACAGGTCGTGTAGCGTCCCCCCACCATGTTCAAGATGTCGCCTTCCATCTTCTTCGTACGTCCGGCCGTGACATAACCCTCTCCCTGTTGCGTGATTACATCGGTGATATAGCCCTTCTTCGTGCCGAAGTTGTAGCGCATGGTCTTCGACTCGTATTGCTGCTCGCCCTCCTTGAAGAGCGGATAGCCAAACTCTTGTCCGATAGAATCCAAACCGAACTTCGCATAGACAATGCTGCTGTCCATGTTCATCTCGATCAACTCCGATTGTAGCTCGATATTTTGGTATTTCACGTCGCCCTCGCCAAACAGATAGGCCCAGTTGCCCGCTGTCATGACGATCGAGTCGGTCGCTTGATAGGAGACAGGCGCATCCAGTCCGTTCTTTTTGGGAACGGAATCCGTGGCCAACGCCGCGCTATCCGTTGGGGCTACCAATAGACTATCTGGCGAAACGTTTAGACGATCGGCTGCGCTTGTGGTGTCTTGTTGTGCCCGTGCGGTTGTGCCCACGGCAAGCACCATACATAGTATGAAGAGGACTTTCTGGATTAATCGCATTATTCTTCCTTTGCAGTCTGTAACAGCCCGCAAATGTATAATAAATAAGTGAGCCCTCCCGATTTATTCCCCTAAAAAGAGTTTACACCAAGCTGCGAAGCGTGCCGCCGTGTCGCTGCCATACCGGGAGAGACTGATTCGAATCTTGTCAATAGACTTCTCCTTGCCCAACTTTGTCTTGCTGTAAAACTTGTCAGCGAAACAGATAAGTTGCTCCTCCAGGGATATGGGAAGCATGTCTCGGTGAGGAATCGGCCATTTCATCAGCTCGATCATCTCCATCGAAAGCCCGGTTCCGGTGTGACGTTCGCACACCCAGGCATGTCGGGGATAGCCCTCTGCCCGCATCAGTTCGGCTCCTAAGTAGCCATGACAAATGTAGTCGGCCTCCCCATGGCAGTCGATGGAGGGGGCATTGCAACGGAAGATACCGATGTCGTGCAACAGGGCTGCCTCCTCGATGAAAGGCAGGTCTAAGTGCATTTCGGGATGCATCCGAGCGATGGCCAACGCTTTGTCGGCCACGCTTCGGCTATGATCCACTAAGATCCGATAGGCATCCGACTCTACCGGATAATATTTCTCGATGATTTTAATAGGATCCATGCTTGTCTAATTTATTGATATCCTTGGAACCATTTACCTAATTTCAGGTCTTTGATGTCAATGCTCTGCTCTCGTTGTCCCTTCAGGTACTCCGAGAAGTAATCCACCATTCGCCAGTAGAAATACTCGTTGTACTCCTCGAAGTGGTGGCGTTGACCGGGGATGAACAGCATGTCGAAACGCTTCCCGGCTTTGATCAGTTCATCCACCACGACAATGGTATTGGCGGGATGGACGTTATTATCCACATCGCCATGAATCAAGAGCAGATGGCCCTTCAGGTTCTTGGCCAACTCCTGGTTGGTCGGGATCTGGCTCTCGAAAGAGATATTTCCGGCCTCGTCGGTGATCTCGTTCACGCCATGATGCTTCTCGCCCCACCAACGGTTGTAGATGTTGTTGTCGTGATTACCGGCGCAAGAGACAGCCACCTTGAAGAAATCGGGATAGAGCAGCATGGCGGCTGTGGACATGAATCCACCTCCGGAATGGCCGTGAATGCCGACCCGGTTGATATCCATGTAGGGATAGCGGGCGCATAGTTGCTCGATCGCTGCCTTGTGATCGGCCAAGGGATAGTCTCGCAGGTTGCCATAGCCGTAGTTGTGATACCATTTCGAACGGCTGGGGTGTCCGCCTCGGTGACCCACGCAAACCACGATGAAGCCGGCTTGTGCCAAACGATCCGTACGGGGGTTCAAAGGAATATAGCGGAAGAAGGTACCCTCTGTCTGCGGTCCCGGATAGACGTAGTTGATCACCGGATAGACCTTGGTGGAGTCGAAGTCAAACGGTTTGAAGATGACTCCGTAGAGATCGGTCACACCGTCGGCCGCCTTCACCGTGAAAGGTTCCGGGAATTGATAGCCGTTGAGTTTCAGTTGTGAGAAATCGCTCTCTTCCAAGGTCATCAATCGGTTGCCTTGGTTGTCATAGAGGGCGGTTGCGGGCACGGTGTTCACCCGTGAGTAGTTATCCACGATGTAACGTCCTTGCCGATCCATGCTGGTCAAGTGGAAATAGTTGCCCGGTGTGATCGCTTTCAGCCCTGTGCCGTCGAAGTTTACTCGATAGAGGTGCTCGTAGTAGGGTGTGGTGTCCTCTTTCTCCCGCCCGTTGGCGATGAAATAGACCACTCGGCTCTTGCTATCCACCTCCACGATCGCATCCACGTGCCAGGGCCCTTTGGTGATCCGGTTCTTCAGCTGCCCCTTGTTGTCATATAAATAAAGGTGTGCCCAGCCATCTCGCTCGCTCCATTGGATCAACTCTTTCCCATTTTCGGTCAATGCCAAGGGGCGACTCTCCATGGAGGTCTTCATGCGCTCCTCGATGAGGGGACGAATGGAATCTTGCCCGATCGTGTAGGCGCAAATGTCGATACGCTTCATGTCACGGCTGACACGAGTCAGGTAGAAGGTCTCGTTGTCGCCCAACCAGATGGCCTGTCGATTGGCACCATCATGCAGCTTGTCCGGGCGTGTGGCCAAGTTGATTGTCTGATCCTTGAAGCGATCGGTGCGAATCTCCTTGCGGCTCTTTTGCTCCACGTCGAAAAGGTAGAGATGGGTTTGCGGGGAGCCAGCCTCTCCCGGCATCTGGTATTTGTAGGTCTCCAACGTGGGGCGGGGCTTGGCGGTGTTATGCACCACCCAGAGGTCTTTCACGTCACGTTGATCAGTCAGTGTCGTCACGAAATAACGTCCGTCAGGCGACCAGTTGCCACTGACATATTTCCGTTTATGATCCAGCAATGAATCGGTATTCATCAGGTTGCGAGGCATACCGAAAGCGAAATGAGGCACCCCATCCGTGGTCAACGCGGTCTCTTGAATACCTTCCGCCTTGGGATTCTTTTGCAGCTTCTCAAAGTCTGCATAGCTCATCGTGTAGAGATTCAGATCCTTGGCGTAAACGACCCGTCGCTTATCAGGCGAAGCGTTTGCCCAACGATTGGGTGTAGGTAAATCGCTCTTTTGGATCGTTTTGAGCGCCTGTGTGGTATAGTCGTAAGAGAAGGTGTATTGGCCATGCGCCCCCTTCAACGAGAAGGTGAAGGTGCGGTCGTCCTCTTGCAAGTTCATCCCCTCCAAGGCCAACTGCTGTCCGGCGAAGGGCTCTTCGGTCAGCTCGCTGAGGCGTGCGGCCAAGTCGTCTCGGTCAAACAGCTCTTGCTTTCTGCGGGTGTCCGGATCCACCACATACCAACGAGTGCCGTCGCTCGTCTTGTAGTCATACCAGAACTTCGAGCTGTTGTGGAAATAATGGGGTGTCACCGTGTAAGAAAACAGCCATTGCTCGGCGTTGGAAGGAGCAAATCGGCGGGCTTGCGTGTATTCAGGCAAGACCTCTTGCGCTTGCAGGGCAGGAGCGATGGTCAGCCCACTCAAACAGAGCGCATAGCATAGTAATTTCAGTTTCATAAAGTTTCAATCTCAAATTCGCCCCCAAAAGTATAAATTTCTGTGAAAACATTTCGTACTTTTGTCGCCAAAATAATGGGCGTGACGGATGAAATATAGTTTAGCAATCATGAAACAGCTACTTTTTGTGTTGATAGGTTGGCTTTGTGTGGCTACGCAGGTCTCAGCGGAAGGCGGTGAACTGCGGTTAGGTGCGGAGCGAATGGAGGTGGTGACTCGTTTGCTGCATGGGAAACGGGTAGGTTTAGTGGTTAATCAGACCTCTATCCTGGAGCATAAGCAGATGCATCTGTTGGATGCGCTATTGGCGGAAGGGATTGATGTGCATAAGGTGTTTGCCCCGGAACATGGATTCAGGGGCACAAGCGATGCCGGTGCGGAAATCAAAGACAGCCGCGATGCCAAGACAGGCGTGCCTATTATCTCTATCTATGGGAAAAACAAGAAACCGACGGGCGAGCAGTTGGCCGATGTGGATGTCGTCGTGTTCGATATTCAAGATGTGGGTGCTCGTTTCTATACCTATATCAGTACGATGCACTATGTGATGGAGGCTTGTGCCGAGCATCATAAGCCGTTTATCGTGCTCGATCGTCCCAATCCGAACGACTTTGTGGATGGCCCCATTCGCCAACCGGGTTTCGAGAGCTTTGTGGGGGTGGATCCGCTTCCTATCTTGCATGGCTTGACAGTGGGCGAGTTGGCTTGGATGATCAATAAGGAGGGGTGGCTGAAAAGCACGCCCGACACCTGCCAGCTGAAGATTGTCAAGATGGAGAATTGGAAGCATGGCGATCCCTACTGGTTGCCGGTGAAGCCGTCGCCCAACCTCTCGAACGACCAAGCCATCCGGCTCTATCCGTCGCTCTGCTTTTTTGAGGCCACGAATGTCAGTGTGGGGCGAGGCACCTATTTCCCTTTCCAGGTGTTAGGTTATCCCGATCCGAAATATGGAGATTTCACCTTCACGCCCACCTCATTGCCGGGCTTTGACACCAATCCGTTGCAGAAAGACAAACTGTGCTATGGCGTGGACTTGCGGGAGTTGCCCTTTGAGGGAGGATTGACGTTGCGTTTCTTCTTGGAGTTCTATGAGAAGTCAGGCGATCAGAAAGCCTTCTTCTTTTCCCGACCGCAATGGTTCGACCTCTTGGCTGGCACTAAACAGCTCCGTTTCCAGATCGTGCGCGGCCTGACGGAGGAGGAGATCCGGGCCAGCTGGCAGCCGGAGTTGGAGCAATACAAGAAAATGCGGAAAAAATACCTTTTATATCCAGATTATCCCACGCAATCAAATTCAAAGAAAAAATAAATGAACAATTGGAAACACGCAGCTAAGGAGACGGTTCGGTTTCGTCGTTTTGAACGTCGGAACTATTCGGCTTTCCGAAGCATGCACAAAGTCATTAACATCGGTGTGGTGAGCGCATCCACCCTGCTTTTCGCTTTGCCTGCGAATGCGCAAGCGCAAAAGCCCGTGGAGCAGACACAGCAGGGCGCATCCACACAGGTCGATTTGGAAGAGGTGGAGGTTACGGCCTCTCGTGCGCCTATCGCGCTCAACCAAGCGACAAAGATCGTGACGGTCATTCCCGCCCAAGAGATTGCGGCGGCCCCCGTCACCAGTATCCAGGATCTCTTAGAGTATGCCGCTGGCGTCGATGTCCGTCAGCGAGGTGAGGGAGGTACACAGGCGGATATCTCGATCCGTGGCGGTACGTTCGACCAGATCGCGGTCCTTCTCAATGGCATCAACCTTTCTAATCCCCAGACGGGGCATTACAGTTTCGACATTCCCGTCAATCTTTCAGACATTGAACGCATCGAGGTCATCTCAGGACCCTCCTCCCGTGTGTTTGGCGCCAGTGCCTTTGCGGGAGCGATCAATATCATCACGAAGAGTGGCCAATCCAACAGGATCTCGACCGACAACTATGCCGGTATGCACCAGCTTTGGAAGTTGGAGGCGGGTATCGACCATGTGGCTGGTCAGTTTGGCCAACGCTTTTCCGCGGGTTATGCCCATTCAGGGGGTTATACCGAAAACACCGACTACAAACAGCTGAATCTCTTTTGGCAATCGCAGGTAAAGAGTAGGGAGGCTGATTTTCAATTCCAAGCGGGTTATAACGACAAGGGATATGGCGCAAACAGTTTCTACTCGGCTGCTTATCCTAACCAGTACGACAAGACCCGTCGCTTCTTCCTCTCAGCGGGAGGGGAGACCAAGGGCAAGATCCGTTTCACTCCTAAAGTATATTGGACACGCCATACCGATCGGTTTGAGCTGTTCCGTAGTGATCCCGCCTCATGGTACACCGGGCATAACTACCACGAGACGCAGGTGTTTGGCACCAACCTCAATGCGGCTACCACTTGGAGCTTAGGTACCACCAGCATGGGCGTGGAGTTTCGCAGCGAGGGTGTGCGAAGCAATGTCTTGGGTAATGAAATGAAGGAGCCGCAGGATGTGCCTTTCGAGAAAGAGGGGCAATACACCAAGAGTTATAGCCGGAGCAATATCAGCTATTTCTTGGAACACAATGTGTTGCTCAATCAATTTACGCTTTCTCTCGGCGTGTTGGCCAATTATAACTCTGCGTTAAATCAAGGGGTGCGCTTCTATCCCGGTGTGGATGCCAGTTGGCGTTTTGCGGATAACTTCCGGTTGTATGGCAGCTGGAACCGAGCGTTGCGTATGCCTACCTTCACGGATCTCTTCTATTCCAGCAAGACCAATATCGGCAATCCCGATTTGAAGCCGGAGGAGAGTGAGGCGTTTGAGTTGGGCGTGAAGTATGGCACCTATTTCCTCCGTGCGCATGTGGCTGGATTCTACCGAAAAGGTAAGAACATGATCGACTGGGTGAAACAGAATCCCGATGATCTGTGGGAGAGCCGTAACCTGACCGAGGTGGATAACATGGGTGTGGAGACGAACGTCAGCTTCCTTCCTGCGGAGCTCATGGGTGGAAACTGTTTCGTGCGGAAGGTGGAGTTGGGCTATGCTTATATCCATCAGAAGAAGGAGAGTGCGGATTACATTTCCAATTATGCCTTAGATTACTTGAAGCATAAGTTCACGGCACATCTGAATCACGCCATCTGGCGAGGTTTCTCCGCATCGTGGTATCTGCGTTGGCAGGATCGGGCAGGTAGCTACACGAAGTATGAGGCACAAAAGCCGGCCTATGAGGAGCCCTACGCTCCCTATTGCGTCGTCGATTTGAAACTCAATTGGCAGCATAAGGCGCTCAATCTCTATGCCGAGTTGAACAATCTGTTTGATGCAACCTATTATGACTTAGGCAACATTCCGCAACCCGGTTTCTGGTTCAAGGCAGGTTTCAACTACACCTTTTCCTATTAAATAAAGGTCTTGCATGGCTTGAAAAAAAGCATGGCTGATAGGCTTG
>CAMGEM010000049.1 GCA_946055095.1 uncultured Parabacteroides sp.
GTGGAGGGTACGGCTGACTCGCCACGGATTGGTGAGGTGAATCGCATCGTGGAGCAGGGCGATTCGCTCAGTTTCTACACGGCACAGTATCGAGTGACCCTATACAGGGACAGCCTCTTGGCGATCCAGTCGGAGACATATCCGCAGTCAATGGGTGGAACCGTGCAACGGTTGACCTTCCCGAATCATGCGGAGATCCAGATACAAGCCGGAGGAGGCATACGTTTGACCGAGGGAGCACATACGGTTTCTTATGTCTTGAACGAGGCCAACGGTCTCTGTAGCGATCAGGTCAACGCCTTAGCCACGGATGGGAATGGTACGGTTTGGGGGGCTACCGATCAAGGTATCTTCCAACTGAGCCTACCCTCTTTCTTCTCCCGTTTCACGTCTGCTGAAGGGTTGAAAGGAGAGGTTACGACGATCCTGCGGCACCGGGGGCGACTCTATGTGGGAACCCTGCATGGATTGTTCCGTTTGGATGCCACTGCCCGTGCTTTTCAAGCGATACCGGAAATCCGACAAGCCTGTTGGCGATTGCAGGAAAGCATTTCTGAAGAATTGTATGCGGCGACTACCAATGGTCTTTTCCGCATAACACCTCGTAAGGTGGAGCAACTTTCCGATTATACCACCTTCAGCTTCGCTTTTGATCCAGACGATAAGCAGGTTTTCTACACGGGCGAGTTGGATGGCGTGTATCGTCTGCAAGGAAAAACGCATACGAAGGTCGCAGATGTGGAGCGAGCCATGAAACTGGAGTTTATCCAGGGCAAGCTGTGGGCAGAGACCCTGTATGGGGAGCTTTATCAGATCGGTGAGCAGTTGGGAGAAGTGTTGCTCTTAGATACGCTGCAAGGGTTGCCTTCTGCCATCGGAAATAAATTGTATGAGGCGGAAGGAAGGGCAGAGGCACTCTCGTCTAAGGGCATGCACTATTGGGACGGGATGACTCGTCGCTTTGTGACACACCACACAGCCTTGGATTCATTGATTGCCGAAGGCGTTTGGTGGCCTGGGCTTTTAGCGCAAACGCCCGATGAATCCTGCTATTGGGTGGCCAATGGAGAAGGAAAGGAGTTGCAAATCACGAAAAATGGTGTACGTGATCAGGAAAGTATGCGCAAGCTACAACCCTTGAACCAATACACGATTCGGGCACTCTATATAGAGCCGGAAGGAACGGCTTGGATAGGAGGAGACTTCGGGTTGATCCATTTTGATCCTAAGCAGTTGGATTTGGCCTATTTGCATCAACCGAATATGCATATCCGCCAGATACAGCTGAATAAAGAGCAACTCTATTTTGATGGAACACATACCGACTTGGCTTCGTTTGACTTGGATCAGGCCGTTTTCGCGAGCGATACGAAAGAGTTGGCCTTCTCCTTCTCCTCAGATGCGAATGAGGTCATCAACCCTGCGGAGTATAGTTTCTACCTGGAAGGGTATGAGACCGATTGGCGTCCTTGGTCGAAAGAGCAGCAGAAGGAATATACCAACCTCTCGTATGGCACCTATACCTTCCATGTGAAGGCACGTGATGCCTTTGGACGGGAGAGCGAGGAGGAGACCTTCACCTTTACTATCTTGATACCTTTCTATTTGAAATGGTATTGCTTGGTGGTTTATCTCTTGCTCTTTGTCGCTTTGATCGTTGCTTTTTTACGCTATCGTACGCATAAATTGTGGCAAGAGAAACTGCGATTAGAGGCAGTGGTAGCGGAACGTACGCAGGAGGTTGTGGCGCAGCGTGACGAGATCGCTGAGAAATCTACCCAATTGGAGCAGACCCTCCATGAGTTGAAAGAGGCGCAGGAGCAGTTGATTCGGCAAGAGAAGGTGGCTACTGTGGGCAAATTGACACAGGGTTTGATTGACCGTATCTTGAACCCGCTCAACTACATCATCAATTTCTCCCATCTGTCCAACTCCTTGGTGAAGGATATGCGGGAGGATATCGAGGATGAGCAGGAGCAGATCAGTGAGGATAATTACGAGGATATGCAAGAGATCTTGGGTATGCTGGACGTACATTTGACCAAGATAGAGGAACATGGGAAAAGCACCTCGCGTATCTTGAAGGCGATGGAAGAGATGCTATCTGATCAAGCCCTCCATTTCCAAATGGTCAATATCAATCAGCTGATCGCACGTAATATCGCATTACTTCGGGAGTATGATCAAAAAGTGATTGCGGAGCATCAAATGGAGATCGAGTTTACCCCGTTGGCTACCCCGCTGGAGGTGGAGGTCGATCCCGTGCAGTTGGGAAAGACGATTGTCAGCATGCTGCACAATGGGGTCTATGCCTTGGCGAAGAAGTATGCGCAGAATCCTTTCGAGGCTAAGTTGCAGATCCGATTGGAGCAGCAGGCGGATAAGCTGTTGATCTACTTGCGTGATAACGGTATTGGTATAGAACTCAATATCCGTGAGAAAATCTTTGATCCCTTCTTCACAACGAAGACGACCGCAGAGGCGGCAGGTGTGGGCCTATATCTCTGTCGAGAGGTGATTTTAGGTCATAAAGGACAGATCGAGGTGCAATCCGCCAAGAATGAGTTTACCCAGTTTGTATTAACAATCCCGATTCATCAATCCCCTACTAAATAACACAGCGATGAGTAACGAAGAGAAATTGCAAATGCGTATTGAGGAGTTGCAAGGCCAGCTCCAACAATCCGATAAATTGGCATCTTTGGGCGTTTTGAGCGCAGGCATCGCCCATGAGATACAGAACCCCTTGAACTTTGTCATCAACTTTAGCCAAATGTCCAATGATATGGTGGATGATTTGGAAGACCTGTTTGATGAGCGAGGTATAGATCTTGATAGCGAGGAGAATGCGGAGATTGCGGATACCCTGCACACCTTACGTTCCTATTTAGCCAAGATTGCTGAGCATGGCCATCGGGCAACCGACATTATCCAAGGAATTTTGCTCTATTCGAGAGGAAAAGCGGATCAGTTCATGCCGACCGATCTGCCCAGTTTATTGAAAAAGTATGTGTGGCTTTCTTTCCATGCGATGCGAGCCAACTTAGCCGATTTCAATGTGACGATTCATGAGGTGTATGATCCCCAAATAACCACCGTGGATCTGATTCCGCAAGATTTCAGCCGGGCGATTATCAACTTGATGAACAACGCTTGTTATGCGGTATGGAAAAAGCAACAGGACAATCCTCCATCTGATTATGTGCCAACTGTCACGGTCCAAACCGCTCTCTCTGCGGATCGGGTATGTGTGACCATTGAAGATAACGGCATTGGTATGTCGGATGAGGTAAAAAAGAAACTGTTTGAGGCTTTCTTCACGACGAAACCCGTGGGGGAGGGCACAGGCTTGGGATTGTCGATCACGCGCAGCATTATCGAGCAGAAGCACCAAGGACGCATCTCTTTTGAATCGGAAGAGGGCCGCTTTACCCGTTTTGTGGTGGAGGTTCCCCTGCGTCATACCTGAGTGTCCTGTGCTCATTCTTGGCAGAAAGGCAATATATCAGGAAATAGAACGTTGGGTATTAGATGGCAAATGATTACCTTTGCCGCCAATTGTCTCAATCGGAAGAAAAGAAACAATATCTATAACATAGCGTATGAGAAATTATAAATTGATCGACAACGTGCTGGGGTGGATTGTCTTTGCGATCGCTTCGGCAGTTTATTTGATGACAATGGAGCCTACCGCAAGTTTCTGGGATTGCGGTGAGTTCATTTCGTCGGCCTACAAGTTGGAGGTAGGACACCCGCCTGGAGCACCTTTCTTTATGTTGACAGCGAACCTCTTTACGCAGTTCGCCTCTGATCCGTCGAAGGTGGCGATCATGGTCAATGGTATGTCTGCCCTGTTCAGTGGATTGACGATCCTGTTCCTCTTCTGGAGCATCACACACATGGCTCGGAAGATCATCGTGGACGAAGGTGCGGAAATCTCTTTGGGGCAGCTGATCACGATCATGGGTAGTGGTGTGGTAGGCGCCTTGGCCTATACATTTAGTGACACCTTCTGGTTCAGTGCGGTAGAGGGCGAGGTGTATGCCTATTCCTCTTTGTTTACGGCTGTGGTTTTCTGGCTGATTCTCAAATGGGAAGAGGTGGCCGATCAGCCTCATGCCGACCGATGGATTGTCTTGATTGCCTATTTGATGGGCTTGAGTATCGGTGTCCACTTGCTGAACTTGCTCTGTATTCCGGCGATCGTGTTGGTTTACTATTATAAGAAGGTGCCCTATCCCAACATGAAGGGAACCATAGCGGCCTTGTTGATCTCGTTCGCGATCATTGGCTTGATGATGTTCGGTGTCGTTCAGGGCTTGGTTGAGGTGTGTGGCTATTTCGAGTTGCTCTTTGTCAATGTATTGGGTATGCCGTACAACTCAGGCGTGTATGCGTTTGTGGTTGTGTTGGCGGCTACGTTGATCTGGGCGATCTGGGAGACGATGCGTGATGAGATTCATCCCGTTCGTATGAAGGTTGCCTTCATCCTCTCGGTTGTTTTATTGGGTATTCCTTTCATTGGTAGTGGTTATGTCATCGCAGTGATCTTGACGGTCGCGCTGGCTGCCCTTTTGTTTACCAGCAAAGAGGTTAATATCAAGATGCTGAATACGATCTTGGTGAGCCTTTTGGTGATTGTGGTGGGTTACTCTTCGTATGCCTTGACCTTGGTACGTGCGACAGCCGATACGCCGATGAACCAGAACGCTCCGCAGGACATCTTCACATTGCGTACCTATTTGGCACGTGAGCAATATGGTAAGACTCCGTTGCTCTACGGACAGACCTACGTGTCGGAGGTGAAGCGTGAGAATCAGGGAGGTACGTGCGTCCCGGTTTCTAAGCAGGGCGAACCGACTTGGAGTCGTATCATCAAGAAGGACAAGCAAGAGAAGGATCGCTACTACATCTCTCGTTATGAGACGGAGTATGAGTATGTGGATGAGTTGAATATGCTTTTCCCCCGTATGCACAGCACCAGTGGCACTCACGTGGAAGCCTACAAAGAGTGGGCGCAGGTGAAAGGTACGCCGGTGAAGTTCAATCGTTGTGGGGAGATGACCACCGTGATGAAGCCTACCTTCGCGGAGAACCTGCGTTTCTTCTTCTCCTATCAGCTGAATTTCATGTACTGGCGTTACTTTATGTGGAACTTCTCCGGTCGCCAGAATGACATTCAGGGGCATGGCGAGGTATCGAATGGTAACTGGATCACCGGTATTTCCTTCATTGATGAGGCTTTGGTAGGTCCGCAAGAGGATATGCCGTTGGATATTGCAGACAATAAGGGACACAATGTCTATTATATGTTACCCCTGTTATTAGGTATCTTAGGTCTGTTCTATCAGGCTTATGCTGGTCAGAAGGGTATTCAAGGTTTTTGGATTACCTTCTTCCTCTTCTTCATGACAGGTATCGCGATTGTGCTTTACTTGAACCAGACACCTTACCAGCCGCGTGAGCGAGACTATGCGTATGCCGGTTCGTTCTATGCCTTCTGTATCTGGATCGGTTTTGGTGTGGCAGCTTTAGCGAAGGCCTTGCGGCAATATGGCAAGCTCTCTCCGGTCATCGCTGGCTCAGTAGCTACGTTGCTTTCGCTGTTTGTCCCCATTCAGATGGGTGCGCAAAACTGGGATGACCACGATCGCTCCGGCCGTTATGTCTGCCGTGATTTTGGTGCCAACTATTTGGAGTCTTGCGAGCCCAATGCGGTGATCTTCACGAATGGTGATAACGACACCTTCCCCTTGTGGTATGCGCAAGAGGTGGAGGGCATCCGAACCGATGTGCGTGTTTGTAACACCAGCTATTTGCAGACCGATTGGTATATCAACCAGATGAAGAAGCAGGCGTATGAATCGGCTCCGCTGCCTATCTCTTGGCAACCGGAAGATTATGTGCAGGGTACACGTGATGCCGCTTACATCTTCCCGTTGACAGAGAAGTCGATCGACTTGAAGACCGCTCTTGACTTCGTGCGTAGCAACGATCCGAAGTTCAAGAAGATCCCGGGTATCAGTCAAGCATTGGATTACATCCCCTCACAGACGATTACCTATGCGGTTGATTCCGCGGCGGTAGTGGCTCAAGGAGCGTTGGATCCCGCTTACCTGCCCTTTATGCAACCGGAACTGACCATCGACTTGAAGGGCAAGGATGTGCTGGGCAAACAGGAGTTGATCATTCTCGATATGTTGCAAACCAACAACTGGAATCGCCCGATTTACTATGCGATCACGGTTAGCCCGGATCAGTTCGTGAAGTTGGATCCCTACTTCCAGCAGACCGGTATGGCTTATCAGATTGTGCCGATGGCTACACAAGGAACTGTTCGGGCCATCAACACGGAGCGGATGTACGACAATGTGATGCATAAGTTCAAGTGGGGTGGTGTGAATACGCCGGGTATCTATTTGGATGAGAACGTGATGCGTATGTGTAAGAGCTATCGTATCGCTTTGTTCAGCAAGTTGGCGGCTGCCCTGATTGCGGAAGGCAAGAACGAGCAGGCGGTAGAGGTCTTGGATAAAGGTATGGAGGTGTTGCCGCCCGTGAACGTGCCGTTAGATTACAGTGCGTTGTCGATGGGTGAGCTGTACTATCAGTTGGGCGAGAAGGAAAAGGCTGAGGCCATCTACACCGGTATCGCGGACAATGCGATGCGTAACGTGAACTGGTACTTCCGCTTGAAACCAGGACAGTTATCTTCCGTAGAGAGCGACTTGGGTCATAACTTGGCGGTGGTACAAGAGGTATTGCGTGTAAATAAACAATACAATCCGACCTTCTGCGAGAAGTATCAAGAGGAGTTTGATAACTACCGCATGGCATACGGATCGGTAGCGAAAGAATAAGCGATGTTCATAGAACAACCGCCCTGGTTTTACAGGGCACTGTTCCCTGGGGTAACCTGGAGAATGCCGGCTGAGCCGAAGTGTGTCTATCTCACCTTCGACGATGGCCCCATTCCCGAGGTTACCCCTTGGGTTTTAGATACGCTGGATCGGTTTGGCGTGAAAGCCACCTTCTTTATGGTAGGCGACAATGTGCGGAAGCATCCGGACATCTATCAGATGGTCGTTGATCGGGGGCACCGCATTGGTAATCATACCTTCAACCATATCCAAGGATGGCGTTATTGGACCAAGAACTATTTGGCGAACGTGGCGAAGGCAGCGGAGTACATCCCCAGCGACCTGTTTCGCCCACCTCATGGACACATGCGTATTCCGCAAACCCTTCTCCTTCAACGAAAGTATCGGGTGATCATGTGGGATGTGGTGACGCGTGATTACAGCCCGCACATGACGCCAGAAGGAGTCCTTCAGGTGGTCAAGCGTTATACCCGCAATGGCTCTGTCATTGTCTTCCACGATTCCTTGAAATCCGAACGCAACATGCGTGTGGCGATGCCCCAAGCCGTCGAGTGGTTGTTGGCGCAAGGCTATACTTTCAAGGTGTTTTAACAATGATGATAAAGAACATTCATCAGTATTGGGTTTATATGGTAACGAATGCCTATGGCAATGTGTTGTACATTGGTGTCACCAATAATTTAGAACGTCGAGTTCAAGAGCATAGGAGTGGATCCATTCCTGGTTTTACCCAAACATATCATTGTTCAAAGTTAGTTTATTATGAGGAGTATAAGAAAATTGGAGATGCTATCGCAAGGGAAAAACAGTTGAAGAATTGGAAAAGGGAATGGAAGAATGCGTTGGTTTCTCAAATGAACCCTCAATGGAAAGACTTGGCAGCAGATTGGGAATGACCTTCACCGTGTCATTGCGGGCTTTGACCCGCAAACTCATCCTATCTAATGAGTTTTTCTATGTCCTGCAGGGTGTATTAAAATGGAGCATGTCCTTTTTCCGTGTCCTGCCGGGCTTGACCCGGCATCTCATCCTATCTGGATTCTCAGGATAGTATGGGATTGCGGGTCAAGCCCGCAAAGACACGTGAGAGAATAAATCTATAATTATGTTAGTTGCGAATGAAATCAAGCGAACCGCTTTGGAATTAGGCTTCTCCGCTTGCGGAGTGGCCAAGGTGGAGGCGACAGACAGCGAGATCGGCCATTATGATCGGTGGATCGCTAAGGGCTATCAAGCCGGGATGCACTATATGGCCAATCATCGAGAAATCCGAAGGCATCCCGAAGGACTCTTAGCGGGCGCTAAAACGATTATTTCGGTTGCCCTCAACTACTATCCTGCGCAAAAGCTGCCGGATGAGGCACCGCAGATTGCCTACTATGCTTACGGAAAGGACTATCATGTCGTGGTGAAAGAGCGGTTGCGTCAGCTTTGGCAAGCATTGGGCGAACCCGCTGAGATGCGTTGCTTTACCGATTCTGCCCCACTTTTCGAACGGTATTGGGCTTGGAAAGCAGGCTTGGGTTGGATTGGGAAGAACGGCTGCTTGATCCTGCCTCACCAAGGCTCTTTCTTTTTCTTGGGAGAGATCGTGACTACGGAGGAAGCGGATCATTACGACCAACCGCAACGCAACCGTTGTGGCACATGCCGACGTTGCCTCGATGCCTGTCCGACGGGAGCTTTAGAAGAGGCGAGATGCTTGAATGCCAACAAATGCCTCTCCTACCTCACGATTGAGCACCGAGGTGAACTCCCAGCCGAGCAAGCTGATCGCTTAGGTAATCGGCTTTATGGTTGTGATACTTGCCAGTTGGTTTGCCCTTGGAATCGTTTTGCTCGACCCACGGCGGTGGCCGATTTCCAGCCCTCCGCGGCTTTCCTCTCCCTTGATGACACACAACTCAACGATTTCTCGCAAGCTGATTATCAACGGCTCTTCGCCCATTCGGCCGTGAAGCGAGCCAAGTATGAGGGCTTGCTCCGGAATAGTCGGGCCTACCTTTTCGCCAAAAAGCTGTTATAGAACAGCCTGTTTGCTTTGGTTTTGTCGGAAATTCTGCCGAATATTGCAGTGTTTTCTCAATTCATCCATGTTTAATTATTAAATACCATGTAACATGAAACGATTACTTGCTATTTTATTTGCCATCTGCTTGACGTGGCCGCTTTACGCACAAGAGTTAAGCAATTTCGCCAATCGTGAACAAGTTGTGTCTCCCGAGATCAAAGAGGGAAAGATTACCTTCCGGTTAGTAGCGCCGGAGGCTAAAACGGTGCAGCTGACCGGTGGATTCATGCCGACGAAAAAGGTGACCTACAACAACCGAGAGATGGATGTGCCTGTTCCCGCAGACATGACGAAAAACGGCCAAGGTGTGTGGGAATTGACGATGGATCTGCCTCAACCGGATCTTTACACCTATAATTTTATCTTGGATGGGGTGTCGGTGAATGACCCACTGAACGTCCTGCAGCAGCGCGATGGCGTGCGCTATCTGAGCATCGTGATTATTCCGGGCGAGTTCACGGCCAACTATTTCGAGGCTAATCAACGGGGCAATCTGCGAAAGGTGTGGTATGACTCTCCCACATTGCAATTGAATCGTCGGATGTATGTCTATACCCCGTATGGCTATGACGATCCGAAGAATGCCGGCAAACGCTATCCGGTGCTTTACCTCTTCCACGGAGCCGGTGGCGATGAGGACGCTTGGAGCAATATGGGACGTGCTTGTCAGATCCTCGATAACCTGATCGAGAAGGGGAAGGCCGAACCGATGATCGTGGTGATGCCGAACGGTAACCCCGGACAACAGGCAGCCAAGACGTTGCAATTGCCGGAGAAACCTTTCGTATGGAACGATCCCGCTACCCGCAACAGCTACATCCATTCCGTAGCGAAAGATGTGATCCCCTATATCGACAGCCATTTCCGCACCTTGACCGACAAGGCACACCGGGCGGTAGCCGGCCTCTCGATGGGTGGTGGTCATACGTTGGCTCTTTCGGGTAACTATCCGGAGATGTTTGATTATATCTGTCCGTTAAGCTGTGGTTCACAAGATACACCAGAGAATAATGCGCTATTGGCGAACATCAAGAAGACAGGCTATAAACTCTATTGGGTAGGATGCGGTGATGCCGATTTCGCCTATCCAGGTACACAAGTGCTCGACAAAATGCTGACGAAGCAAGGTATGGAGCACACGATGTTCATCAGTGGCGGTGGCCATACATGGACCAACTGGCGTTACTATTTGAACAACTTCGTTCCGTTACTCTTCAAGTAAATTGACAAGGATAATGAATAAGTCCGTATCTTTGGCGCATCAATAATTGAAATACGATGCGTAAAGAACGGACTTTATTTTTGACATGGCTGTGGGTGTGGATCTGTGTGATCCCCCTCTTTGCTCAACAGCCAGAGCAACTTCCTGTTGACCCGAAAGTGCGTTACGGGAAGTTAGACAATGGATTGACCTATTATATCCGCCACAATGCGTTGCCCAAGGAACGAGCGGATTTTTATATTGCTCAGAACGTGGGTTCCATTCTGGAGGAGGAGAACCAACGGGGATTAGCGCATTTCTTGGAGCACATGGCTTTTGATGGGAGCGAACATTTCCCTAATAATGGCATGGACAAGTACATCGAACGTGTCGGGATGCGTAATGGCGAGAACTTCAATGCCTATACCTCGTTTGATGAGACTGTCTATATGGTGACCAATGCTCCAGTGCATAAAGCGGGCGTTGTCGATTCCTGTTTACTCATTTTGCATGACTGGTCAGGCTTCCTCTCGCTGACCGATTCGGCAATTCAAAAAGAAAGGGGTGTGATCCGGGAGGAGTGGCGTACCCGACAAGATGCGCAAACGCGCCTGTGGGAACAGCAATTACCCAAGATGTATCCCGGCAGTCGTTATGCCAATCGTATGCCAATCGGCACGATAGAGGTGATTGAAAACTTCAAGCCAGAGGAGTTGCGAGCCTATTACAAGAAATGGTATCGCCCGGATCAGCAGGCAATCATTGTCGTGGGAGATATCGACGTGGATCAGGTGGAGGCTACTTTGAAGCGAACTTTCGCCGATGTCTCTGCCCCGGTCAATCCGGCTAAGCGGGAGCCGATGCCCGTGCCCGACAATGATAAACCTTTGGTCTCCATCGCTACGGATAAAGAGGCGGCCAATACAACTCTCTACCTCTTTTATAAGCATGACATCCTTTCACCCGAGCAAAAGGGTACGATCGAAGGTTTTGTGGTGAACTACTTCCAGCAGATTGCGGCAGCTGTTATGAGCGAGCGGTTTGATGATTTGTTGCATCAAGCGAACCCTCCTTTTATCTATGCGGAGGCTTATGACAGCGACAATTTCATGATCGCCAAGACCAAAGGTGCATGGACCGCAGCCGCTTTGGTGAAAGAGGGAGAGATAGATGCGGCCATGCATACGTTGGTGACAGAGACGCAACGGGTGAAGCAATTCGGATTCACTCCCTCAGAATATGAGCGTGCCCGCATCAACGTCTTGAAGCAGTATGAATCGGCTTTCAACGAGCGAGAGAACCAAAAGAACAGCAGCTATGTGAGTGAGTATGTGAGCCATTTCACGGAGGGAGGTTATATCCCCGGCATAGAGATGGAGTATGCCTTAGTCAATCAGGTGGCAGAGCAGATCACGGTGGAGCAGGTCAATCAATACGTGCAGCAGGTGATTGGAGATAACAACATCGTGATTGGCTTAACCGGACCTGATAAGGCGGATTTGCGCTATCCTACCGAAGCGGAACTGTTGCAAGCCTTCGAAACGGCCCAGCGATTGCCGGTAGAGCCCTATAAGGAGACCCTCTCCAATGAGCCTTTGGTCCCGAACCTACCGACTCCGGGAAAGATCATAGAGACCCAACAGGGAGATCGTTTCGACGCAACGGTGATGACCTTGAGCAATGGGGTAAAGGTGGTCTTGAAACCAACCACCTTCAAGAAAGACGAGATCTTGATGACCGCTACCAGTCCGGGCGGCAGCACATGCTATGGCGTAGAGGAGATCTTGAACCTCAAGGTATTCAATGATGTGATTGAATTGGGCGGATTGGGTAATTTCTCAGCCACGGATCTGAGCAAACGGTTGGCGGGCAAGAAGGTCTCTTGTGCGATCTCCTTGGGATTGGATGCGGAGCATGTCAATGGTATGGCGGCTCCCGCTGATTTAAAGACCCTGTTTGAATTGATCTATTTAGCGTTTACCGCACCTCGGATTGACGAGGAGGCCTACGCCTCTTATGCGAACCGTATGCGGGCGCAATTGCAGAACAGCGAGTTGAATCCGATGGTGATTTTCAGTGATTCACTTACTTCGACAGCCTATGCCAATCATCCTCGTGCGCTTCGTTTGCGTGCGGCTGACTTCGATCGGATTAGCTACGAACGCATCATGGAGCTGCGCAACGAGCGTTTCGCGGATGCCTCCGATTTCGTGTTCTCCTTTGTGGGCAATATCCCGATGGATAGCATTCGCCCGTTGATTGAGCAATACTTGGCCACGCTTCCCTCCTCTCATCGGGTAGAGCAGGCCAATCCAGCGGAAGTGCCCGATGTCCGTAAGGGAGAAATCAGCAACGTGTTCAGTCAGCCGATGGAGATTCCGAAGGTGACGGTGCTGCATCTCTATCGGGGTCAGATGCCCTACGATTTGGAACATAAACTGATGGCCACGATGACCAAGCAGATTTTGGATTTGATCTATTATGAGCAGGTTCGTGAGGCGGAGGGCGGTACCTACGGTGTCGGTGTATCGACCAGCATCTCCGCTTTCCCGGAAGGACGTACCTCTTTGCAGATCTATTTCGATACGGATCCTGCCAAGTGGGAGCGGATGGGGCAGATCATCCAGACGGCTCTGAAGCAATTAGCGGAGGAGGGTCCCAAAGCGGAAGACTTCACCAAGACACGAGATAACCTCTTGAAGCGTTATGCCGAGGTGGTTCAAGAGAATAGTTATTGGCTGAATGTCTTGGACGATTACTATTACAAAGGCTTTGATCTGCAAAGTGACTACGAGTCGTTGGTCAAAGGTATGACACCCGCTATGATCCAATCTTTCGTGAAGGAATTGTTGCGACAAGGCAATCACATCGAGGTGGTGATGAAACCTTGAAATAACGGGCCAGCTCAAGTGCGCTTTCGAGCTGGCTCAACCGATCCATCGAGCCGACTCATCGAACCTGTTGAGCCGGCTCGATTGGTTTTGTGAGTCAGCTTGTTTAACGTTTGCCGTGGGTATTGACGGAGAAGGGCTCCTCGCAGAGTACCAGATCCCTGCTATCTTCCAGCTGAATGACAAACTCGGCTGTTCCCGTCTTGAGCTTCTCCGTGGCACGAGCCTGTACCGTATAGCTGATTTTTTGCCCTTGTGCGATCTGCTCGATGCTTTTGGGAGGGGAGAGTAGGATGCGCTTGCCATTGCCTTTCGCCTTGAGCGTGGGGCGCACGTCATAAGCAGGACGATTGCCTACGTTGTGGATGATAAAGGAAATCTGGCAATCCTCACCTGCGTCGATGCTCTGGTTGCCATTCCGATCACGCAACATGATGTCGCGGATGGTCAGTTCCGGGCCTTGCTCGTAGTTGACCCGAGAGAGGCGACGAGGATTGCTATCCGAATGGGTATCTCCTTTCTGTGCTTCGTTTTTTTGCTGTTGCTCATAAGAGGAGGCCGCTGCCGCACCAATGGCCATACCTGCTACACCTCCTAAGAGGGAACCCCAGAAAGAGCCATGTCGGCTGTCTATCTGGTCGCCGAGTGCTGCACCAAAGCCACTCCCTAACATC
The DNA here is from genome assembly GCA_946055095.1 of uncultured Parabacteroides sp. Taxonomy (GTDB): domain Bacteria; phylum Bacteroidota; class Bacteroidia; order Bacteroidales; family Tannerellaceae; genus Parabacteroides. The sequence goes on from CAMGEM010000049.1 coordinate 13,719, forward strand.
AATCCGCTCTGCGTGGCTACTTGCGCCCGGGTAGCTGGATGCATGGAGGCGCAACCGTTACACAATAGGGCCACTGCACAGGTGGTCGCCATTATCTGGAGATAGTTAATTCGTTTCATTCTATTTAGTCTATACTATTGTCCATTATTTTCTTTATTCGCTGATTATCTTGACGGCAGTCCCATATATCCAGAATATATATATGGTCTTTTGTTATCACATATATAATTTTATAATGCGGATGGATAACAAACGAACGATAATGCTTGTTTTCCTCTTGAAGTGTAGATTCCACAGGCCCCATATAGGGGAAAAGGGCTAATTGTTTATAGCCTTTCTCGATTACGTTCAAAATATGTTCAGCGCTGCGATATCCAGCCCATTGATAGAAATGGTCATAGATACATTGCATGGAATGGAGAGCTCTGTCCGAGATATAAACTTCCATATCGTTATCTATTGTGGACGTATTTTATCGCCTCTTCTATGCTATAAATGCGGTTAGCCGCTATATCTGCTTCGGCTTGCTCAATAGCCTGCTTCCTCTCTTGTGGACTGTACGCTAAGCCTGGTATAGGTGAGGGTGGACTACAAGTTGCTATTTGCTCAGCTTTTAGCTCTTGCAGAAAACGATGTAGCATCTCCATTGCTCGATTATCTCCTAATAATGAAGCAACGTCTTGCAATACCGATTGTTGAAGTTCCAATGTTGACATATATAGCTTCTTAATGGGTTGAACTACCGCAAAGATAGAAACTCTAAATGATTTCAAGGGGTGAATCAGAAAGAAATACTACC
>CAMGEM010000050.1 GCA_946055095.1 uncultured Parabacteroides sp.
CACCCTTGTCATTCTGGAAAGCCCAACGGATCACCTGACGAGAGTTCTGCACAGAGCCTAACAACTGATCGTCTTTCGTAACCGTCGCATCGCTGACCAAATTGTAACCAGCCTCCTTCGCATTGGCGGTCAGCTTCTCTAAAGAGTGGTTGTTGGAGATAAACTGATTCAGCTCATTGTAGATATTGCTGTAGGTCTTAGAGCTGGGAGAAACTGTCATGTCAATATCAGCCACCTTGTACTTCGCTACATTGGCGGTCTTCTCTGTCACCTTCACCAAGTGTGTGCCATACATAGACTTCACCACAGCGATCTGGTTGAGCGGCGTACCGAACACGGCATCCTTGAACTCAGCATTGACACCACGCAAAGCGGTAGCCTCCGTGAACCAACCTAACTCACCACCATTCTCAGCGGCTTGATCGGCAGAGAACTGCTTGGCCAACTCCTCAAAAGAGGCACCCCCCTTCAGCACCGTCAGCAAGCTATCCGCCAACGCCTTGGTCTCAGCCTCGCCTTTGCCGGCCAGCATGATATGGCTCACCTTCACAGAGTCTGGAGCGTTTGTCTTGTCAATCAACTTGAAGAGGCGATACTTGTCGTTATCGAACACCGGGCCATAGATGGCACCCACCTCAGCGGTCGTAGCGAATTGCTTCATCTCCGCATCCAACGCATTCTCCGTAAAGAAGGCATCCACATAGGGCACCTCGGAGTTCTCGTTCACCAAGTCAGCCACCCGATCAGTGGTCTCCAGCTCACTCTTGACACTCTCGATGTCTGCCTGCACCTTATCATAATCCTCCTTGCTCGGACGAATATCCACGGCGATATAATCAATGATCTTGGAAGCCTTCTGCTTGTAAGACTCCTTGCGCTGCTCGTAAAGCTGCTTGATCTCACTATCGCTAACGGCGATCGTTGAATCGGGAATCGTCGCATAAGACTGCATCGCATACACGATATCTGAGTTCTCCACAGACTCATCGAAAGCGGCCTTAGCGTCTAAGGCATTGGCAGCGATTGCCTTGCTCAGCAATGTCGTGTATTTAGACTCCAAACGCTGACGCTTGATGTTCTTCTCCCAGAACATCCAAAAACGCTGTGCCTGCTGCAGCTGAGCCTGTTGCTCAGCGGGGTAAGTAGCGATGTTGTCCACATCAATCTGTTTCAAGAAAGTCAACAACGCACTCTTGTCGAAAGCGCCGGTCTGCGGATTCACGAACATCTGCATCTGTTGGATCAACGGAGAGATATTCTCACCCTGCACCATATCGAACAGCTCCTCCGGGCCGACTACCATGCCCAATTTCTGCGTAGCCTCATCCAATACGATCTCCTGCACCATCCCATCGAATACGGACTGACGAATCTGCGTCATGTATTCCTCGGGGAGGCTGGCCGAACCTGACTGCATCTTGTAAATCTCAGTCATCTCGTCCACACGAGCCTGATAATCTTGGATTTTAATTACCTCGCCATCAATCTCGGCGATGCGTTCTTGTGATTGTCTAAAATAGGTAGATCCGGAGTTCAAAAAGTCTCCGATGATAAAAGCGAACAAGGCCAGACCCACTACGAGTACCAGCAGTCCCGCTTTGCTTCTGATTTTTTCCAGCGTAGCCATTTATCCGTATAGTTATTTAAATTTATTGTTGCTCAATTTAAGGGCACAAAGATAGGAAAAAAAGGTTTGTCCCCATCATTTGCCTCTTATTTTTATCATTTATCCACGGTCATACGAACCAATTCGATCTTAGTGGCCGTCACTCGAATGACCTTAAACGTATAATTCTCGATCTGAATGGTCTCGTTGACCTTCGGGAATTTCTGGTAGAAATGGAGGATGAAGCCGGCGATCGTCACGTAGTCATCCGACTCCGGCAGATCCAGATTGAATTTCTCGTTCAGCGTGTCGATCTCCATACGGCCAGAGAGCAGGTACTCATGCTCGCCCACCCGCTTAGCCACATGCGATTTCACATCGTGCTCATCCTCGATCTCGCCAAAGATCTCCTCCACTAAGTCCTCCAAGGTGACGATGCCCGACGTGCCACCGAACTCATCGACCACCACCGCCAAGCTCTTCTTCTCTTGCATCAAGAGCTTCATCAACTTGTTGGCCGCCATCGTCTCGGGGACAATCGGCACTTTTCGGATCCGTTTGGTCCAATCGTCGGGGTTGGAAAAGAGCTCCGAGGAGTGGATATAACCAATGATATCATCAATATTCTCCTTATAGACCACTATTTTCGATAGACCGGTCTCGACAAAGCGGGCACGCAGATCCTCGACAGAGGTGGCTGTATCGCACGCGACAATCTCCGTACGGGGCACGATGCAATCACGCAGACGGACACTGGAGAAGTCCAACGCATTCTGGAAAATCTTCACCTCCGTGTCCAACTCCGAATGTTGCGGGGCCTCTTCCATACGTTGCTGGATGAAATAATCCAAATCCACCTTTCCCAAAGCCTGGGGGGATGCGCTCAAATCCTTCACGCCGCCCAACTTCAAGATCACGAACGAGAGCAACGACGACAACTTGGAGATGGGGAATAAGACAATATAAATAAGGAATAGCGGCAAGGCGAACAGCCGCAACGAAAAGTTCGGATTAATCTTGAAGATGGTCTTGGGGATGAACTCGCCCGCGAACAGGATCAAGAGCGTGGAGAGGATCGATTGGACCAAGACAATCAACGCCTCGTTAGTGACGACACGCGCGATCAGCGGCTCCAAAACGATGGCCATCTGCAAACCATAGACGACCAAGGCGATGTTGTTGCCGACCAGCATGGTCGAGATAAACAGATTGGGATTGCGGTAAAACAGGCTCAGCACCTTGCTCGATAAACTCCGCTCATCCCTATCCATCTCAAAAAGCAGTTTATTCGAAGAGATGAACGCGATTTCCATGCCCGAGAAAAAGGCGGAAAACGCCAATGAAATCAATATATAAATAAATGTACCCACTTTATTCTTGTTTTGTCGTATCGACAGGAGCAGAGGTATCGACGGGGAAAACACCGCGCGACTCCCGGATCGTGTAACGGGTCATGTTCTGGTTGGACTCAAACCCGACTCCCGTGATGATCTTGTCCTCCTGCTCTATCCGGATGAAACGATCCGAATAGACCTTATCTTCTTTCTGGTTCCAAAACAGCTCCTCGGTCTCGAAACGTTCTCCTTGCAGGCTCTTCACCTCCACTTGACCTACGAACTGAAAGAGTCCCTGCTTATCATAATAGTAGGCCGTATCGGCCTCAATGCTCGCCTCCGTGTGGAACAGCGAGTCAAATTTCTCTACATAAATTCCTTTGGGAAAATACCAATAAGGTTCTTGGGCCTTACCATAGACCAACCACTCCTTAGCGTTCGCTCGGTAGCGTGTCACGCCCGAGTCAGAAATCAGGGAGACTACCCCTGTTGTTTTCATCGTATAGGTGGTCTCGGGATCGAAAGTCACCTCCACCACCTCGTTAGGCTCGCCACTACAGGCCAGCATGAAGAAAAGAAGCATAACAGCTACCCAGGGAGTAGCTGTTATGCCTATATGTGTTATCTCATCGTTCGATGTATGACGAATCATGATTACCGAACCGTTGTACGCTCGCCGATCCAACCACCGATGGTGAAAGCCTTACCCTTCTCCAAATCCGGGTGCATGAAGATCTCCTCTGTTGAGGGAAGGTGCGCACGATAAGAAGAGATCAAAGAGTTAGCCTCCTCTGCCACGCTCGGATCTACCTGCTTACCCTTCTCAAACTTGTCGAGCGCTGCATAATAGACCGCTCTTGCCAACACGCCGTCGCCCGGATAAACCGACTTCGCCGTAGAAGCATACATCTTACCGATCAACAGGTAAGCAGCTCCATAGTTCGGGTTGATCTCGATCGCCTTCTGGCAGTATTGTCTGGCCTTCGAATAACCATTCTGCTCGAAAGAGAGCAATGCCATCGAATAGTAGTCATCAGCCTTCGTTGCCTCATCTGTCTCTAAGTTAGCAGCCTCCTCGAAATACTTCAAAGCGGTTTCGAAGTCTTTCTGCTTAACGGCCTGCTTTGCCATACCGACAGCCGCCTCGGCACTCGGCTCCAACTTATAAGCATAGCTGGAAGCAGCGAAATAGGCATCGATCTCCTGGCAACGCATTCTTCTCAACAAAGAAACCGTCTCCTTCAAGTAATCCAAGTTATCCTTGTTCTCCTCGATCTTAGCGGCATACAGATTCTGCAAGGTCTCGCAATCAGCGGCACCACTGTTGGCGAACTGACCATCAACACCAGACTTATAAGCGGTTAAGTTATCCTCCTCTTTCTTATTGTTAGCAGCCTGAGCAGCCTTGATCTGTGCATCCAAACCGTTAGAAGCTACCAAGTAGTCCTGGATATACTGCTCCTTGAAGTTCGGATCAGCAACCATCTTCTTCATGGAAGAGAAAGCGAACAAAGAGAGACCTAAAGCCTCGCAATTCTCACCCTTCTCATTCACGATCTCCTTCAACCAGCCGTATGCCAAGTTGTAGTCAGCGTTCTCACCTGTCTGCGCGAAATAATCTTGCACCTTGCGAGACACGATCCAATCCTTGCCATAGCGTTTGTCATTGCCGAAATACTTCACACGCTTGTCATAAACAGCCATCAAATCATCAATCAGTGCTTTCTTCTTAGCGGCATCCTTCTCCTGAGCGATCTTCCAGCCCATGATTCTCACACCATACTGATAGACATCTTTCGTAGAGGCCGGACACTCGTCATAGACAATTTTCCAGAATTCATAAGCGTCTTTGAAATTTCCCGCCTTTGCATAAGGAACAAACAAACTGATATTGGTAATGCAACGTACGCTGTCCTCACCAGACCCGAACTTTGTACCATTATCAACTCCTTTCTGTGCGTAAGCGCCGAATGTACCCATCGTACAACCCAGTGCCAGTAATAATACCTTGATCTTCATATCTCTTTTTATTAAAGTTAGCTATAATTCTGCTCTTTCATGTTTAGACATCGACTAACGCCTCTCGTTTAATTCACCTTACGCTTAAAGAACCATAATTCGTTAAAAGAATAGTTCACGGTGAACCGGAAATATTGCTCGTCGATCATTGTCTGCATCTCAGGATGAATCTTCACATACTCGAAGGAAAGATTCACATACGAACGGTTATCAATCAGCGGTAAGCCCAAGCCGACGCTCGCCCCGTACTCGTTATATCCATGCCCCTTATAGCCGTTCTCCTCCGAACGACCCACACGCAAGTAGGAGTTGCTATAATGAAAACCGGCCCGATAATTGATGCGACCGAAATAGTTGCGGTTACGATAGGCGGGGATATACTCACCACCCAGCGCAATGCGCATCCGATTCTTGAACAGCCCCTTCTCGTTGTCGAAGTAGCAATCCTCCCAATTCTCATACTTGAGGTCCGCCGCAACCGTCAGCTTGTTGTCCTTCACATAAGAAAGACCGAAGCCAAAGGCATGAGGCAAATCATACCGATAATTCGTAATTGTGTCATTCACCGTATAGCTGGAAGAGGTACCGCTTCCTACCAATTGAATATCGTACAACTTCGTGTTGAGGCGCTGCCCTGGCGAATAGGTCACACCAACCGTCACCCGCTCCTCCCTACTCAAGGGATGGGTATATTGTACGCCAAAATCCATCAACAGGTCACGCACGTCGTACCGACGATATTTCTGCACGTCGTCCGCATTCGCCGACGCAAAGATCAAGTTTCGCTCATGCGAGAAATTACCAAATAAAAAGCCGAAGTTAGCACCCACGGCCAATCGCTTCTTCCAAATATCAAAAGAGATACCCCCATACATCTCCGACAAGCTACCACTTCCGGTAAAGGTCTCCGCCCAAGTCAATCCCGCTTCCGACTTCGTGCCACCAAACTCATAGCCTACATGCGAAAAAGGTAACAGGCCTATGCTGACCGCCAAACGGCGTGTGAGCGGGAACTGCATGGCGATATACTCTACATTGCCATTCATTTGATGCTGTTTCGTATTGCCATCATCAAACCAAGAGACCTGCCCCGACACACCAAAATCAAACAGGAATGTCAATGAGTCCATGCAACTGTATGAGGCAGGATTCAAGGGGTTTATCTGTTTAGAGGAGCGTAACCCAATCCCCACGCCTCCCATCGCACGACCGGCTCCAAACGAACGATCAGCCAATTCTCCAAAGCCAAAGCGGGTATAAGGAGAGTTCGTGTTATTCTGAGCCCACACGGCCAACTGCGTAAAGATGAGTACACTTATAATTACTACCTTACTTATTCTCAACATTATACTCTAAGATTCTATTTAATCCTATCAACACTAAATTAATGTCTGCAAAGATGCGGTTTTTTAGCCGTCTTTCAAAATAAAACGAATGACCGCCCGTTAAAAAAACCAAAAGACCGGGATATTTCAGACGCAACCGGTCGATATACCCATCCATCTCCAGCACGATTCCATTCACGACACCCGCTTGTATGGCGCTCTCCGTACTCACTCCCACCCAAGGTACCACCTCCGGCTCACTCACCAACGGCAGTTTCTGCGTGAAGTGATGCAAAGCACGGAAACGGGTCGTCATGCCCGGTGAGATGTTGCCACCCACATAAAGCCCCGAGGCCTCCAGCAACTCATACGTGATGGCTGTGCCCGCATCAATCACCAGCACATCCTGTCCGGGCCGCAAACACTGCGCCCCCACCACCGCCGCAATCCGATCCTTACCTAAGGTATGGGGTGTCTCATAGCCAATCTGTATCGGCAACGCCATCCGCTCATCCAACACGAAAAAAGTAGCCAACTTCGACCGCAACAAAGCTAACAACTCCTCATCCAGTTCGATAACGGTCGAGAGGATGCCGTTCGCACACGGACATCGCTCCAACAACGCCTCTACCAAGGATGGCGCGAACACCGTATTCTTATAGGCATAGGTGTCCACCAACCGGCCCTCCTCAAAGAGTGCGATCTTAGTCAGCGTATTTCCTTGTTCGATGATCAGATTCACGTTTATATCGCTTGAACAAAATTCCGCGCAAAGAAAAAGAAAAATTAGGAATAATCATACGTTTTGACCGTCAAGATTCCAAAAAAGAGACACTTTGCCTATTTGCGGAGCAAAGAGCCGAACGATAAACACTCTTTAACATGCATAAAATCCAATGAATGCCAATCGCTTATCCTTAAAATTCCGCACACGATCCCCAAATTGTTTGGAAGGAAAGAAAAAACAGCTACCTTTGCACCCGGGTAAGTCCTACACGGCATGCTCCCTCGGAATCCCCCAGGGCTTGACCGCAGCAAGGGTACTTGGTTGTAGCGGCGCGATGTAGATCGCTTACCCATCTGCCTCTTTAGCTCAGTTGGCCAGAGCACGTGATTTGTAATCTCGGGGTCGTTGGTTCGAATCCGACAAGAGGCTCAGAAAGATGAAGGATATGTCACAAAGGCATATCCTTTTTTATTTTCAGCCACCAACAGACCCTCCACACATTTTTTTCGCATTAGGCGGTCTCCTATTCGAATTATTCCATAAATTTGTGCCATTTCAACAACGAATTTTTAAACAAGTTGTACCATGAGCGATACGAATGACACAATAGATAGGCAACAGCACACAAGTGAAGCACCGGCTCAGCAACCCAACCAGGCACCGGCTCTTTCGGCCGATGACCAGATGGTTCAAGATGCGTTCAACGCTTTATTAGAGGACTACATGAAGTCTAACCACCGACGCAAGGTGGATCGCATCACCAAGGCTTTTGAGTTTGCGAAACAGGCACACGCAGGTGTCAAGCGGCGTTCGGGTGAGCCTTATATCATGCACCCTATCGCTGTGGCACGCATTGTCTGCCGGGAAATGGGGTTAGGCTCTACCTCCATCTGTTCCGCACTGCTCCACGATGTGGTGGAAGACACGGAATATACGGTAGAGGACATGCGGAACATGTTTGGCGACAAGATCGCACAGATCGTGGATGGACTGACCAAGATTTCCGGTGGGGTATTCGGCGAGAAGGCCTCCGCACAGGCAGAGAATTTCCGCAAGTTACTGCTCACGATGAGCGATGACATCCGCGTGATCCTCATCAAGATCGCCGACCGGCTGCACAATATGCGCACCCTTGGCTCCATGCTTCCCGCCAAGCAATTCAAGATAGCGGGCGAAACGCTTTACCTATATGCTCCCCTTGCCCACCGTCTCGGGCTCTTCACGATCAAGACCGAGTTGGAGGATCTGAGTTTTAAATATGAGCACCCTCAAGAATACGAGGCCATCAGCTCCAAGCTGCAAGCCACGGAGGAATTGCGTAACCAACTTTTCGAGCATTTCGCGGCTCCCGTTCACGAGAAGCTGAAAGCGATGGGGCTGCACTATGAGATGCGTGCCCGTGTGAAATCCGTCTATTCCATCTGGAACAAGATGGAGACCAAGGGTATCGCCTTTGAGGATGTCTATGATATTTACGCCGTGCGCATCATCTTCGATCCGCTACCGGGTGTGGATGAGAAGAACCAATGCTGGGACATCTACTCGGTGATTACCGATATCTACCGCATTCGTCCAGATCGGATCCGTGACTGGGTGAGCCGTCCGAAAGCGAACGGGTATCAAGCACTGCACCTGACGGTGATGGGACCTGACGGGCAATGGGTGGAGATCCAGATCCGCAGCCGCCGCATGGATGACATCGCTGAGAAGGGGTTCGCCGCCCATTGGAAATACAAGGAATCAAACGTGGAAGAGGACACGGAGTTAGACAAATGGCTGCAAACCATCACCGAGATTCTGGAGAGCCCGAATCCCAATGCGCTCGACTTCCTCGACACCATCAAATTAAACCTGTTCTCCTCGGAGATATTCGTTTTCACCCCGAAAGGCGACATCAAGACCCTGCCCCAAGGGGCGACGGCCTTGGACTTCGCTTATGCGCTGCACTCGGATATCGGTAATAAGTGTATCGGAGCCAAGGTCAATCACCGCCTTGTCCCGTTGAGCCACTCGCTCTCCAGTGGAGATCAGGTGGAGGTCTTGACCTCCCGCTCGCAAGAGCCACAGGCCGAATGGCTGAACTTCGTGACCACCGCTCGTGCCCGGGCGAAGATCGACAGTGCCTTGAAACGGAGTCGCAAGGAGCAGGCCAAGTTAGGTGAAATGAAGGTGATGGAGGCTTTCCGTGCCTCCGCTTGCGAGCCTTCGACCTCCAACCTCGATAAACTGACCAACTATTTCGGCTTCTCCAAACGAGAGGATTTCTATTGCTCCGTCGAGAAAGGTGACGCAGTCTTACCTGACAACATCAAGAAGTTGCTGCGCGAGAAGACCGACAATGTCTTTTTTAAATATGTAAAGCAGGCGCTTGGTGTAGGTCCCAAAAAGGATAAGGCGCAGCCAGAGGAGGAGCAGGAAACAGCGACCGGGAAACCGAAATATGACAAGAAAAAGCCCTATCTGTTGAAAGAAGAGGCATTCGAGCGCAACTACGTGATCGCCGATTGCTGCAAACCGATCCCGGGCGACGAGACCTTGGGCTTTATCAACGATGATGGCAATGTCGTGGTGCATAAACGCTCCTGCCCCATCGCCATGCGTCTGAAGAGTAGTTTTGGCGAGCGCATCTTGAACACGGTCTGGAGCGGACATAGCACCTCCTCTTTCGAGGCGACGTTGGAGGTGAAGGGCATCGACTCATTGGGTATGCTCAATGCCATCACCAAGACCATCTCTGAGGTATTCAACGTCAATATCATCCGCCTGCTGATCGAAGCGAAAGATGGCTTCTTCGAGGGTAAGATCAAGATGAAGGTACACGACGTGGAGGACATCCAAAAGATGTGTGTCTCCTTGTCGAAGATACCCAACATCAAATCTGTCGGCCGCGTGGCGGATTAACTCAACGAGCAAAAGAAGGAGACCAAGAACGGGACGGAGAAATCCACCAAGATCCCGTGGAAGATGGATACGAACACCAGTTCATTGCCGCAACAGCGGGTGATGATGGGCAAGGTCGTATCCATCGTGGTAGCTCCTCCGGCACAGATAGGGGCTAACCGACCGAAATAGCGCACAAAAAGTGGAGCGCCCAACAGGGCGAACAGCTCTCGCAAAATATTCGCCATCAAAGCAATCGTTCCCAATTCAGCCGCCAACTGCGCACCAATCAAAGGCTCTTTCAGCTGGGTGATCAGGATCGAAGAGAGTGAGTAATAGGCAAAACCACTGCCTACCGCCAAGCAATCGAACAACCCCCAACGGCTGAGCAAGAAGCTGACCATCGCCGTAAACGTCAATGTGCCCACAATCGTAGCCAACGGAACCAAAAGCAACTTCGGACGCAGACTTTTCAGAATCTGCTTCAACTTGCTATCGCTACCGATGCCCAGCCCCACTTGAAACATCAACAGGTAAAGCACATACACAGAGAGATCATGCTCTCGCAAGAAAGTGGGCAGCCATCCAGCCCAACCCAACAAGCATCCCAACGCAAAACAGGCTACGACCAACAGACTACCTTTCATTGCCACTACGCTCTTGAAAAAAACAACGATATACCACCCACGCCGCCACAAGGCTGCCCAACGTGCCAGCCACAGCGATCAACAGGGCCTGTCCTCCTAACGAGGTCAGGTTATCCACGATCTCCCGGTTGGCGCCAACCACCGTGCCCAACAGGAAAAGCAACAAGAGAATGGTGTAAGAAATAGGGCGACCGATCTGTTGCAACAACGTCACCCTCCGCAGCAGATAGCCGACAGCGATGCCAGCGAACATGATTCCAATAACTGTGAACATATATTTCTAAATTTAGCCGCAAAGATAGGGCTAATTTAGGCAATCATGCTAACTTTGCGACAAATGCTTGACAGAGCATGACAAATAAGTCTATCATAAACTAATATCATCCAGAACAGTGAAAAAAACGTTTTTTCTTTTGCCAGCGGCCTGCTTAGCCCTTTGGACAGGATGCCAGCAGCCCTCGACCTCTCCCGTTTTGTTGGATGAGGCTCAACATGTTGATCCCTTTATTGGGACAGGTTTTCATGGGCATACCTTCCCGGGTGCCACACGGCCACACGCCATGGTGCAGCTCAGCCCGGACACACACATCATGGGATGGGATGCCAGCAGTGGCTATCACTACGACGACAACCAGATTTATGGGTTTAGCCATACGCACCTGTCTGGTACAGGCATTGGAGACTTAGGAGACGTGGCTCTCCTGCCCTACTCCGGAGAGGATTCGATCAAGCCAATCGCCACGTTCAAGAAGGAGACCGAAAAGGCCACACCCGGTTATTACGCCGTGCGCTTAGACAATTTCGGTATCAATGTCGAGCTGACCTCTACCGATCGGGTAGGTTTCCACAAATACAGCTATGACAATCCGAAAGAACGACGGGTCATGCTCGACTTAGGCCATATCCTGCAACCCAACTGGGGACACCGCTTGGTCAATAACGAGTATCTCTTCGTGAACGACTCGATCGTGGAGGGAACTATCCAAACGCAGGGATGGGCTCATTTCCACACTGTTTCCTACCGCATCGCCTTCTCAGAGCCGATCGAAACCGTTTATCAGTATATCGGAGGGAAATTACGCAGTGATTCACTCTTCCTCCGACTTAACACAGCGGAAGACCTGAAATTCCACTACAAGTTTGCGGAAAGCACCCAACCGCTGTATGCCAAAGTGGCACTCTCTGTGGTGGATACGGATGGCGCAGAGAAGAATTTAGCGGCAGAGCTTCCCGGATGGGACTTCGAGGCTACTTGTGAGGCCTCTAAAGAGGTCTGGAATAAAGCTTTGAACCGCATCCAGATCGAAGCGGAGCCAGAAGTAATGAAGAATTACTACACAGCACTCTACCATGCTCATATTGCCCCCTTTGTCTATCAAGATGTAGATGGACGTTACCTGGGTATGGACAAGAAAGTGCACACGGCTCCGGCTGGTTATGTCAACTATTCCGTCTTCTCCTTGTGGGACACTTTCCGGGCTTTGCATCCGTTGATGACGTTGATCCAACCGGAGTTGGCCGCCGATTGGGGCGAGGTTTTGGTGCAAGGTTATCGGGAGGGAGGTATTCTTCCCAAATGGCCGTTGGCTTCCAGCTACACCGGTTGCATGGTGGGCTATCCCGCGGTTTCCGTCATGGCGGATCTGGTCGCAAAGAATCTGGTCACTGACGATCTGAATGTCTGGGCAGAGGCGGGTGCTCGATCTTCTGTCTATCGAGACGATTTAGCGGCGAAATTCAAAGGTACCCGTGAGCTGGATTTGATCACTCGCCATCCCCATTTTAAAGAGACATTGGGATATGTACCTGCGGATTCAGTCCCGGAATCTGTCTCTTGGGGCGTAGAGATGGCCTATTACGATTGGTGTATCTCAGAGATTGCCCGTAAGGCTGGCAATCAGGAGTTGGCAGAGACCTATCAAAAGAAGGGCGAGTACTACAAACGTTACTTGGATCCCGAGACGAAGATGATGCGCCCCATCATGGCAGATGGCTCATTCCGTACCCCGTTCAATCCCCGCTATTCAGCCCACATGAAGAGTGACTATACCGAGGGGAATGCCTTCCAATGGAGTTTCTTTGTCCCGCACGACATGGATAACTTTATCGCCGCAATTGGAGGCAAACAGGAGTTAGAGACGCGGTTGGACACCCTGTTCACCACCTCCTCTCAAATTGACGGAGCAGAGGCTTCTGGTGATATTACAGGCTTGATCGGCCAGTATGCGCATGGCAACGAGCCCAGTCATCACATGGCTTACCTCTACAACTGGACTGACTCCCCCTGGAAGGGACAGGAGTACTTGGATTTCATCATGCGCAATTTCTACACCAATTTGCCGGACGGTATCATTGGCAACGAGGATTGTGGACAGATGTCTGCTTGGTATGTACTAAGCGCGATCGGCCTCTATCAGGTCTGCCCAGGTATTCCGGTTTACGCATTGGGACGTCCGATAGTGAATAAGGCCACGCTTCCTATGCAAAAGGGCACCTTGGAGATTCTGGTGCATAACAATACTGCAGCTAACAAATATGTGAAAGAGGTGAAATGGAACGGGAAAACCCTCGACAAGCCTTTTATCACACATGAGGAGCTGATCCAAGGTGGTCAATTAGAGTTCACAATGAATGATACACATCAATAATAAACAAACAGGAATATGTTACTGACAACAACACCGAATATCCAAGGTAGAGAAATCACGCAGTACTTTGGCATCGTCTCTGGAGAGACCATCATCGGAGCCAACCTATTCAAGGATTTTTTCGCAGGCATCCGCGACATTGTAGGCGGTCGTGCCAGCTCTTACGAAAGTGTTCTCCGTGAAGCGAAAGAGAGCGCGCTGCAAGAGATGAGCGACCAAGCCGCACGTATGGGTGCGAATGCGGTCATTGGTATTGATCTCGATTTTGAGACGGTCGGAGCCAATGGTAGTATGCTGATGGTAACGGCAGCAGGAACAGCTGTACGTTATCAATAAACCGAAAAAAGTCCGTATGCGCTTTCTTCCATGGGAAAGGACATACGGACTTTCTTTGTAACCAGCACACAGTGAATCATCAATGATTCAAGATCTCGATCAAAATGGGCTTCACACCGCCAACAAAGCATTCAACCGCTATCACCATCAAGATCAAGCCCATCAGACGCATCATCACATTATTTCCAGTCTCTCCTATCACTTTCACCAAGCGTGTTGATAGTCGCAAAATAATATAGGTCAGCAGATAGACACATGCAATCACCACGACTAATGTCACTTTCAAGGACCAAGTGTGAGCGTCATCCATCAAAATAATACCATTTGCGATAGCTCCCGGTCCACACAACATCGGGATAGAGAGCGGAGTAATAGAAATATCATCCGCATAAGTCTTGATCTCCTCATCTTTCAACTTGGTATTCGTATATCGAGCTTGCAACATATCATAGCCAATCTTTAAGATAATGATACCAGCTGCGATACGAAATCCATTGGTGGAAATACCAAAGAATTTAAACAAGAATTGACCACAAAACGTAAAAGCCATCAGAATAACGAACGAAATGACAGTCGCTCGCTTAACAATGTGACGACGCTCTCGCTCTTCCAAACCATTGGTCATGGTGAGAAACACAGGCATAGTACCTAACGGATTTGTCAATGTAAAGAATGATGTGAAGCACAACAATGCAAAAGGAATAATTGTATCCATAACCCTAATAATATCAATTTGTATCCATTAACACCGCAAAAATAGGGATTTAACCGTTGTATCCTATCATATAGACAACAAAAAAGCCCTAAGGTATTTCTACCTCGGGGCTTCTTGACTTAAAAACGGCGGCTACCTACTCTCCCACTGTTACGCAGTACCATCGGCGTGACGAGG
>CAMGEM010000051.1 GCA_946055095.1 uncultured Parabacteroides sp.
GGCATAGCCAAACAGATTCCATTCAACCAAGGAGCCACGGATTGCCCGAAGTTCTGGGGCGAATATTTCGAGACTTTGATCAAGCCTGTCATGATGGAGGGAAAGGCACCGAACGCACAGCAGCAAGCGGCGATCGATAACCACATCGGGGAATATGCGCTTTGCACCTGTGAACTACTTAACCACAACTGTGCGACGTGTGGCACCGACAATTTCACCGCCTGCAACACGAAGTGCTTCACCTATGTGATAGCCGGCACCTATCAAGGGGGAGCAGTGCCTGAGGGTATGCAGCTCTATCCGCTGCACAACGGAGCTTGGTTGAAGGTGCATTTCGAGGGAGGCATGGCGGCGTTCCAGCAACAATTCCAACAGGTTTATCACGAATGGTTGCCGCAGCACCCAGAATTTAAGGTGGCCGGCAATGCCTCTTCGATGGAATGGTATAGCGGGACAGACATCCAGTCCCCGGACTATGCCTGTGGTGTGATGATTCCTTTAATCGAGAAGCCATGCGACTGATTCAAGCTACATCGGCCGATTTGGCAGCAATCCAAACGTTTTACGCACATGTCGTAAGCCATACGCCCGACATGCCGATCTACGGACGCTGGAAACAGGGGCTCTATCCCACTGAGGAGGATTTCAACAAGTATATCCAAGGGAACAGCCTGTTCCTCTATAAAGAGGGAGAGACGATTGTGGGAGCTATGGCTGTGACGATGTTCCAAGGCGAGGACTACCATGCCATCGCCTGGAGTCAAGAGCTGGCCGATGACGAGGTGGCCGTGATTCATATCTTAGCGGTCAATCCCGACTATCAGGGTCGAGGCATCGGTGCCCAACTGGTATGCGAAGCGATCTCCCTGGCAAAAGCCAACGGGATGAAAGCCATCCGCCTTGATGCCCTTGCCTCCAACCTTCCCGCCCATAAGCTCTATGAACGATTAGGCTTTGTTTATCGGGGCAAGCAGCACCTCTACGCAGCAAACACGGGATGGACCGATTTCTTCTTCTTTGAGCATCTACAATCTTAAAAACACTTTGTCTCCAATGGAAAGGAGGAGATTCCTGAAAACTTCTTCTGAGGTTGATTGGACTCATCCTTTCCTATTTAGACAAACCTTATGTGAATTTGGAACATTTTTTCTCCAAGAAAAAGAACACTTTTGCAAGAATAATTAATTTTGCGAAATCACTAATAATTCAACGAACGAATGGTTACACAATCTATGAACCGGCTGTGCATACGGCAGCGGGCTTTCATCAAGAAGATGAGGCAGGTATTCATCGCCGCATCATTCTTTATCCCATTGTCTATCCAAGCGCAAGACACGCTACGGATTGATTTGGCACAAGCCTTAGAGATCGCCCTCAGTGAGAATCCGACCATCAAAGTGGCCAATCAAGAGATCGAGAAGAAACGTTACGCCCATAAAGGGACATTGGCTTCCCTCTTCCCGCAAATCAGTTACAGCGCAGATTACAGCCGCACCCTGAAAAAGCAGGTGATGTACATGGACTTCGATATGGGAGACATGGGTGGCATGGGAGGCGAAGCCACAGAAGGCATCAGCCAAGCCGACATGGATAAAGGCTTCGAAGTAGGTCGTAGCAATAACTGGAGCACAGGTATTAACGCCTCTATGCCGTTGATCAATGCCTCCCTATGGAAAAGTCTGCGTATCTCCGCTACCGATGTAGAATTAGCCGTTGAGCAGGCCCGTTCCTCCAAGCTCTCCATGATCAATCAGGTGAAGAAGGGCTTCTATGCGGTGCTGTTGGCGCACGACTCCTACGTAGTCTTCAAGCAGAGCTATGACAACGCCATGGAAAACTACCTCGACATCAAGCGGAAGTATGAGCAGGGCACCGTGGCGGAATACGATTTGATACGCGCTGACGTAACTGTCAAGAATACGGAACCCAACCTGCTGCAAGCAGAGAACGCATTGGTGTTGGCAAAGTGGCAACTCAAAGCCCTGCTGGGCATGGACTTGGAAATGCCGATCGACTGCGAGGGAGCCTTGGGCGACTACCGTGAGCTGCTGTTTGCCGATTATATGGCGACAGACACCACCTTGGCGGCTAACACCGACCTGCGTCAGCTCGACCTGCAGAAACAACAGTTGCGTCACACCCTGACGATGCAAAAATTAGACTTCCTGCCTACCCTCTCTCTGAGCGGGCTGTATCAGTGGAGCGCCATGAACAATGACTTCAAGTTCAAGAACTACCGTTGGAATCCCTATTCGATGATTGGGCTCTCGCTCTCCATCCCTATCTTCACGGGCGGAAGCCGCTACATGAAGCTGAAACAGACAGAGATCTCGTTGAAGCAATTGGATTGGCAACGGGATGACACCCAGCGTAACCTGCGGTTGGCGGTGAAGCAGCAGTTAGACAACATGAGCACCTGCGTCAAACGCTTCGATGCGGCCAGCAAAGGCATTGACCAAGCGGAACGTGGTTATCGCATCGCTCAAAAACGTTATGACACCGGTGCTGGCACCTGGTTGGAGATGAACGACGCAGAGTTGGCCTTGACGCAAGCCCGCCTCAATTTCAATCAGGCTATCTATGATTACATGGTGGCCAAGACTGACTTAGAGAAGACGTTAGGCAACGAGGAATAAGTAATTAAGAAATTAGGAATCAGAAATCCATTCAAATCATGCATACATTACAGTACATTAAGATGACAACGATCGCCTCACTCATTGGACTTTGTGCCTGCGCAGGAGGTGAGACAGAGAGCACTACCCCCGCTGAGAAAGTAAAGGTGAAGACAGAGACCGTACATGCACAGGCGGTCGATCAGCTGAGTGAGTTCACCGCCACCGTAGAGGCGAATGTTAAAAACAACATTGCCCCGCAAACCCCTTTCCGCATCCGTAAGATCTATGCGGAGATTGGTGATCATGTGAAAGCCGGACAAACGTTGGCCGAGATGGATGCCAGCAACCTGAAACAGGCGAAGATCCAGCTCGACAACCAAGAGGCGGAATTTAAACGTATCGACGAATTATATAAGGTAGGCGGTGCCTCCAAGTCGGCTTGGGATGCACAAAAGACCACCGTAGAGGTGGCTCGTGAGTCCTACGCCAACTTAGTAGAGAACACCCGCTTGATCAGCCCGATCAGCGGTATCGTCACCGCCCGCAACTACGACAGTGGCGATATGTATAGCGGTGGCACACCCATCTATACCGTGGAACAGATTCGCCCCGTCAAGCTCTTGATCAATGTGTCGGAGAGCTTCTTCACGCAGGTCAAGAAGGGCAACGAGGTGGATGTCCGTTTGGATGTCTATGGCGATGAGGTATTCAAGGGAAAAGTCAGCTTGGTTTACCCGACCATTGATGCCACCACACGCACCTTCCCGGTGGAGATACGCCTCCTCAACAACGACGAGCGGGTTCGTCCGGGTATGTTCGCCCGTGTCACCCTCAACTTCGGGACAAAGCAGCATGTAGTGATCCCCGATCGGGCTATCGTAAAGCAGGCCGGATCAGGCGACCGTTATGTCTATGTCTATCAAAACGGCCAAGTCTCCTACCAGAAGGTAGAGTTAGGACGTCTCATAGGCAATACCTATGAGGTGATTTCCGGTGTAGCGGATGGCAACGAGGTGGTCATCACCGGTCAGAGCCGTCTGAATAATGGTATGGAAGTGGAAATCGATAAATAATACGGCTTATGAGTTTATATGCAACAGCGGTCCGTAAGCCGGTCACCACAGCCCTTGTGTTTGTGGCGATCGTGATCTTTGGCCTTTTTTCATTAAGCAAACTATCCGTCGATCTGTTTCCGGAGATTGAGACCAACACCATCATGGTGATGACCTCCTATCCGGGTGCCAGCGCGGCGGACATCGAGATGAACGTCTCCAAACCGTTGGAGAACGTGCTGAACAGTGTCAGCGACCTCAAACACATCACTTCGCAATCCCGAGAGAACATCTCCATTGTCACCTTGGAGTTTGACTATGGCATTGATATCGACGTGGCGACCAACGATGTGCGCGATAAATTGGATATGGTGGAGACCTCTCTCCCCGACGACGTGCAGAACCCGATCATCTTCAAGTTCGGCACGGATGATATTCCTATTTTGATCCTTTCGGTGACAGCCAACGAGAGTACGAACGCACTCTATAAGATCTTGGACGATAAGGTGTCCAATCCTTTGGCACGTATCAGTGGCGTGGGTGCGGTCTCTATCTCCGGTACGCCGATCCGTGAGCTGCAAGTCTATTGCGATCCCTATAAATTGGAGGCTTACGGACAAACTATCGAGAGCATCTCCAGCCTGATTGCCCAAGAGAACCGCAACACACCGGGTGGTAGCGTCGATTTCGGCTCCAACACCTATTCGCTGCGTGTGCAGGGCGAGTTCACGGATGCCAAGCAGATGCTCGACTTGGTGATCGGTAGCCAAAATGGGAAAAACGTCTATCTGCGAGACGTTGCCCGGGTGGAAGACAGCGTCCAGGAGCGAGCGCAAGAGACCTACAACAACGGTGAGAAGGGTGGTATGATTGTCATTCAGAAACAATCAGGAGCCAACTCGGTCAACATTGCCAAGAAGGTCTATGAGCAGCTGCCCGCCATCCAAGCCAGCCTCCCTTCTGACGTGAAGTTGGACGTGATCATGGATACCTCCACCAACATCCTCAACACCATCGACAGCTTGAAGGAGACCATCATGATCACCTTCTTGGTGGTTATCCTCGTGGTGTTTGTCTTTTTGGGACGTTGGCGTGCGACCTTCATCATCTGTTTGACTATCCCAATCTCCTTGATTGCCTCTTTCGCCTACCTGTTGGCTTCAGGCAATACACTGAACATCATCTCACTGAGTTCACTCTCTATTGCCATCGGTATGGTGGTGGACGATGCGATCGTGGTGTTGGAGAATGTCACGACCCACATCGAACGAGGCAGTATGCCTAAACAAGCGGCTGTCCATGCGACCAATGAGGTGGCTATTTCCGTGGTCGCCTCTACTCTAACCATGTTGGCGGTGTTCCTGCCTTTGACGATGGTGAGCGGTATGGCGGGTATCCTGTTTAAACAGTTGGGGTGGATTGTCAGCATCATCATGATCGTCTCCACAGTAGGTGCGTTGAGCTTGACCCCGATGCTCTGCTCGCAACTGCTTCGTCTTCGTCCGGAGAAGGGAAAGCTCTATAAGCTGATCTTCACCCCGATCGAGCACGCTTTGGATCGGTTGGATCATGGCTATGCCCGTTTCTTGAATTGGGCCGTTCGCCACCGCAAGACGGTCATCGTTTCCGCTTTCATGGTGTTTGCAGCCAGCATGTGCTTGATTCCGATTATCAAGACAGAGTTCTTCCCCACGCAGGATAATGCCCGCATCGGCATCACGATCGAGTTGCCTATCGGTACTCGTCAGGAGATCTCTCGTGAGTTAGCCTTGCGCATCGACCAGAGCTTCCGTGAGAAATATCCGGAGATCAAGATCAGCAACTTCACCGAGGGAACGGCTGATACAGACAATACGTTCGCCCAGTTGAGCGACAACGGTTCACACATCATCGAGTTCAACATCAGCTTGGTCAGCGTGGGGGATCGTGAACGTGGCTTGACGGAGATTTGTGAGTTGATGCGTCAAGACTTGGCTGAATACAGCGAGATCAAAAAGTTCTCCGTATTGGCGGGTGGACAGGAGGGCTCTATGGGTGGTGACACCTCCGTGGATATCGAGATTTATGGTTTCGACTTCGCCCAAACCGACCAAGTGGCTGCCGAGATTGCGCAACGTATGCGCAACGTGAAGGGTTGTTCGCAAGCCAATATCAGCCGAAACGACTACATCCCAGAGTATCAGATCGACTTCGATCGGGAAAAATTGGCGATGCATGGTTTGAACATGACAACAGTTTCGCTATATTTGCGCAACCGAATCAACGGTTCAACCGCTTCACAATATCGTGAAGATGGCGAGGAGTATGACATTAAGGTACGTTACGCACCCGAGTTCAGACAGACCATTGATGATATTGAGAACATTTTGATCTTCAACAATCAAGGACAAAGTGTCCGTCTGCGTGACATCGGCAAGGTAGTGGAGCGAATGACACCACCGACCATTGAGCGTAAAGACCGTGAGCGTATCATCACCGTGACGGCCATCGCCGCACCGGATGCCGCCTTGAGCGACTTGGTCGAGGGTGCCCGTAGGGAATTGGCCCAGATGGAGATTCCCTCGGAGGTCAGCTGGCAGTTGGCCGGAGCCTTTGAGGACATGCAAGATACCTTCTTTGACTTGGGCGTATTGATGGTCTTGATCATTATCTTAGTGTTCATCGTGATGGCGGCTCAGTTTGAGTCATTGGTCGATCCCTTTGTGATCATGTTCTCCATCCCCTTCGCCTTTACAGGTATCGCAATTGGTTTGGCTGTAACCGGTACCCCCTTGGGTGTCATGGCTTTGATCGGTCTGATCATGTTGATGGGTATCGTGGTGAAGAACGGTATCGTGTTGATTGATTACACCATCCTTTGCCGCGAGAGAGGCATGGGTATCTTGACAGCGGTAGTTACCGCCGGTAAGTCCCGTCTGCGCCCTGTATTGATGACCACCTTGACCACCGTCTTGGGTATGATCCCGATGGCGATTGGCACAGGTGAGGGATCGGAGATGTGGCAGTCCATGGGTATGACCGTTGCTTGGGGTTTGGCAGTCTCCACATTGATCACCTTGGTGATCGTGCCGACTGTCTATGCTGTATTTGCCGCGAACGGCGTGAAACGTAAACGGCGTAAGTTGCATAAATTGAATAAGAATAAGTAAGCGATGAAAGCAATCTTTATATCATTCAATCAGGCTTATTATGAGTCGATTGTAAATTTGATGGACCGCATCAACCTGCGAGGCTTCACCTATTGGAACGAGGTGCAAGGCCGAGGCAGCCACACGGGAGAACCTCACTATGGCAACCATGCTTGGCCGACCTTGAACGCAGCCATCCTAACGATGGTGCCCGACGAGAAGGTGGAACACTTTCTCTCGCAGCTGCATCAGATGGATAAAGCGACCGAGGCGCAGGGACTGCGAGCGTTTGTCTGGAACATTGAACAAACCATATAGAATAGAAAAGTAAGAGTAATAAATTATGGACAACTCCATTTTGTTTACGCCGGGTAAGATCGGTCCGCTCACACTGCGAAACCGTACGATCCGGGCTGCGGCCTACGAAGGTATGTGCCCAGGTAATGCCCCTTCGGAGCAATTGTTCAACTATCATACAGCGGTGGCTGCCGGTGGAATCGGCATGACCAACATCGCCTATGCGGCGGTTACGCAAAGCGGGCTCTCTTTTGAACGCCAATTATGGATGCGCAAGGAGATTATCCCTGGGCTGCGTAAGCTGACCGATGCGATCCACAAAGAGGGAGCCGCTGCTTCCATCCAATTGGGGCACTGTGGAAACATGTCGCACAAACGCATCTGTGGGTGTACCCCTGTTGGTGCATCCAGCGGATTCAATCTCTACTCCCCAACCCTCGTGCGTGGGTTGAACCCCTCTGAGCTTCCAGCGATGGCCAGAGCCTATGGGGAGGCCGTGAACTTGGCTCGTGAAGCAGGGATGGATGCCGTTGAGATTCATGCCGGACATGGCTACCTGATCAGCCAATTCCTCTCTCCTTACACCAACCATCGCTCAGACGAGTATGGCGGTAGCCTCGCCAACCGTATGCGTTTCATGAAGATGTGTATGGCAGAGGTGATGAAGGCTGCGGGTAGCGATATGGCCGTTACGGTCAAAATGAACATGCGTGATGGGTTCAAGGGAGGCATGGAGATTGACGAGTGCTTGGAGGTGGCACGCACCCTGCAAGATGAATGTGGAGTACATGCGTTGGTGTTGAGCGGTGGTTTCGTGAGCCGTGCACCCATGTATGTGATGCGTGGTACCATGCCGATCCGCACACTGACCCATTATATGCCTTGGGGTTATCTACCTATCGGCGTACGTATGGTGGGAAAATACATGATTCCTTCCGTTCCCTTCAAAGAGGCCTATTTCTTAGAAGACGCCCTGAAGTTCCGGAAAGCGTTGCACATGCCGTTGATTTATGTAGGTGGCTTAATCGCACGGGATAAGATCGAGGAGGTCTTGAACGACGGCTTCCAGTTTGTCGCCATGGCGCGTGCCTTGGTGAATGATCCTGGCTTTGTCAATCGGATGAAGACAGATGCCCATGCACGGGTGGATTGCGGCCATAGCAACTATTGCGTAGCCCGTATCTATACCCGCGATATGGTTTGTCACAAGACCGTGGAGGGCCTTCCCGCTTGCTTAGCGAACGAGATCAAACGACTGGAATATAAATAAAGGGAGGAGAAAAAATGGAGAAACAATGGGCGTTAGTGACCGGTGCCAGCTCTGGCATCGGTTTTGCTTATGCAAAGGAGTTGGCCAGTCGGGGCTATCCCGTTGTGATGGTCAGCAACGAGGAACAGGCCATCCAAGAGAAAGGAGAATGGATCCGCAAGACCTATGGGGTGGATGTCCTTGCCCTTTATCAAGACTTGGCCGTGCCCGGGGCAGCGAAAGCGCTTTTTGACATCTGCCAAGAGGAAGAGATTATCGTGGATATATTGGTGAACAACGCCGGCATGTTCTTCCTCAATGAGATTGTGGATGAGAAAGAGGTCAAGGTGGAGAAGATGCTCTACCTGCACATGACGACTCCCACCCAATTATGCTACTATTTCGGCAAAGAGATGAAACGGCGCGAACATGGGCATATCCTCATCATGTCTTCCCTCTCTTGCTGGTTCCCCTTCCCTGGCATCTCGCTCTATGCCTCCACGAAGCGCTACCTGAAAAGCATGGCGCAAGGACTGCGCACAGAGATGAAGGCATACGGGGTAAACGTCACCGTGGTTTGTCCCGGTGCGGTTGCGACCAACCTCTATAATTTGAAGGACAACTTGAAGGAATTAGCCATTCACTTAGGTGTGATGATGCGCCCAGAGCAATTAGCGAAGAAGGCCATCAATGCCATGTTCAAGAAGCGTTACAGTATCTTGCCTGGTTTGCTCAACAAGATCTTCACGCCCATCGTGATGGCTTTGCCGCAATGCGTGGTCATTTTCATCATGCGTCATACAGGTATTTTGCCTTATCATCCAACTAATGACGAAAAATTCCTCACTCCTCATGCCTAATTCCTAAATAATAACTATCTTTGCACCCGCTTTTTAGCCCGTACCGTGTGATGGGAAATTAGAGAGCACAACAACAAACTAATTTTGAGTAACACAAACAAGTAAAAAAATGAAGACATTCAAATTGGAAGGCAAAAGCAGAGAGATCATCGCACGCTCTGCTGATCAGAAGAGAGCTTTGAAGGCTATGCGTAAGAACGATGAGATCCCCGCTGTGCTTTATGGTGGCGAGAAAGTGGTTCACTTTGCAGTGACAAACGATGCCGTTCGTAAGTTGGTTTACACCCCGGAGATCTTCGTAGTTGAGTTGACAATCGACGGCGAGACAACAATGGCAATCATGAAGGAGATCCAATTCCACCCGGTAAGCGACAAGATCCTGCACATGGATTTCTTGGCAGTTAGCAAGGAGAAACCGGTTGAGATGGAGGTTCCCGTTGCTTTGGAGGGTCACGCAGAAGGTGTGAAAGCCGGTGGTAAGTTGACACTGCAGATGAGAAAGCTGAGAGTAAAGGCTATTTACGATCAGATCCCCGAGAAGTTGGTGATCAATGTGGACAACTTAGGCTTAGGCAAGACCATGCAGGTTGGCGCATTGCACTTTGAGGGCTTAGAGGTTATGAACGCAAAGAACGCTGTCGTTTGTGCCGTTCAGTTGACTCGTGCCGCTCGTGGTGCACAGGCTAAGGCTTAATCGTTGAGAGAGAGTAACAGCACACAAAGATCGGGGGAGGATATTCTTGGAATGTTCTCCCCCGTTTGCATAACCAAGATAACCGAACAAAATGAAATATTTGATTACCGGACTGGGCAACATCGGAGCGGAATATTTAGGTACACGCCATAACATCGGCTTTCGGGTTGTCAACCAGTTAGTAGAGAGCGTAAACGGCCAGTTCACAGATGAGCGTTATGGAGCCATCGCCCGTATTCGGGTGAAGAGTGCGGAACTGATTGTCTTGAAGCCCAATACCTTCATGAACCTCAGCGGTAATGCTGTGCGCTATTGGCTACAGAAAGAGAATATCCCTGTGGAAAACCTATTAGTGGTGGTCGATGATTTGGCCTTGCCTTTCGGTCACCTGCGCTTAAAGCCTCAGGGGAGCGATGCGGGACACAATGGATTGAAGAATATCGCTCAACTGTTGAACACACAGAACTATGCCCGCCTACGTTTCGGCATTGGCAACGACTTTCCACGGGGCGGTCAGATAGACTATGTCTTGGGGAAGTTTCCTCCAGAGCAGCTGCAACAGATGCCAGAGATTTTGAACAGGGCTGTCGAGATCATTAAGAGCTTTTGCCTTGCCGGGATCCAGATCACGATGAACCAATATAATTAAGGAGTATGGAAGTTCGCATAGATAAATGGATGTGGGCTACCCGCATCTTCAAGACACGCACCATCGCGGCAGAAGCCTGCAAGAAAGGGCGCGTCATGGTAGGTGGTGTGACCGTCAAGCCCTCCCGTACCATCAAGGTAGGCGAGGTCATCCAGGTACGCAAACCGCCCATCACCTTCTCGTTTAAGGTATTGGCCTTGGCACAAAACCGGATGGGGGCCAAGCTGGTACCCGAGTATATGGAAAATGTCACCACGCCTGATCAATACGAGATCTTAGAGATGAACCGTATCTCTGGCTTCGTCAACCGAGCCAAAGGCTTAGGTCGTCCCACGAAGAAAGAGCGTCGCGAGCTGGAGCAATTCACCGAGCCCTCTTTTGATCCTACTGCCCTTGACTTCGACTTCGACGAAGAGGATTTTGAAGACGAGGAGTAAGGGATTATTGCCCATGCTTTTTGAAAATATTGCCCGTGCTTTTAGAAAATGTTGCCCATGCTTTTTGAAAACGATGGGCAACGTTTTTCATTTTTATGGGCAACGAATTATTAGCCTACGGGCAACGAATTCATAGGCAATCAAGATGTGCAAAAAAAGAGCTCGACAGCTATCTGCCGAGCTCCTTTTCTATTTAGACTTTCTATAGCTTAATCGTCATCCCGATCCATGGCGTTGAAATCAACAACGGCACGGCGATTGGAATAGATCCGATCGAAATCCTCCTTCGCTCCTACGATCAACTTATCAAACTCACGCTGGCCAGTACCTGCGGGGATCAAGTGACCACAGATCACATTCTCCTTCAAGCCCTCCAAGCGATCGACCTTTCCATTGATAGCCGCCTCGTTAAGCACCTTCGTCGTCTCCTGGAAGGAGGCTGCTGACATGAAGCTATTGGTCTGCAAGGCCGCACGCGTGATACCCTGCAGAATCTGATTAGCCGTAGCGGGGATCGCATCACGTACCTCTACCAACTTCAAGTCACGGCGCTTCAACATACTGTTCTCGTCGCGCAACTTACGTGCTGTCACGATCTGACCAGCCTGCAATGTCTGAGAATCTCCCGGATCAGTTACCACTTTCTTACCCCATACACGGTCATTCTCATCCATCACCTCCAACTTATCAACAACCTGTTGCTCCAAGAAGCGTGTGTCTCCCGGATCAACCACCTCTACCTTACGCATCATCTGACGAACGATGACCTCAAAGTGCTTATCGTTGATCTTCACACCCTGCAGACGATAGACATCCTGTACCTCGTTCACGATATACTCCTGAACAGCCGTCGGACCCTTGATCGCCAAAATATCAGAAGGTGTAATCGCACCGTCAGACAACGGCATACCGGCACGAATATAGTCGTTCTCCTGTACCAGCAACTGCTTGGACAGGGGCACCATATATTTCTTCACCTCGCCCAACTTAGAGGTAACGGTGATCTCGCGGTTACCACGCTTGATCTTACCGAAGCCTACCTCACCGTCGATCTCAGCAACGACAGCGGGGTTAGACGGGTTACGTGCCTCGAACAACTCGGTTACACGAGGCAGACCACCGGTGATATCACCAGCCTTACCAACCGCACGCGGAATCTTCACCAAGACCTCACCAGCCTTCACCATTTCGCCCTCCTCTTTCATGATATGTGCGCCCAACGGCAAAGAATAGTTCTTCAAGAAGTTTCCGTTTTCATCCATGATGTGCGCAGCAGGCGCTTTCGTCTTATCCTTAGACTCGATAATGATACGCTCAGTCAAACCGGTCGTCTCATCGCTCTCCACCTTATAGGTGACGTTCTCCTCCATGCTCTCATACTGGATCTTACCAGAAACCTCCGATACGATCACGGCGTTGAACGGATCCCACTCGATAATCGTGTCACCCTTCTTCACTGTCGCACCGTTCTCGAAGAACAGTTTAGAACCGTAAGGAATGTTGTGGGTCAACAAGACAATCTTCGTATTCGGATCCACGATGCGCAACTCAGCCAGACGGCTCACTACGACGAAGTGCTTCTTACCAGAAACCTCATCGATAGCCTCCACCGTACGCAACTCATCGATCTCCAACGTACCCTCATATTTAGAAGTCAAGCTATTCTCTGTAGCGATATTGGAAGCGATACCACCGACGTGGAACGTACGCAAAGTCAACTGCGTACCCGGCTCACCGATAGATTGTGCAGCGATGACACCGACAACCTCACCCTTCTGAACCATGCGGTTCGTAGCCAAGTTACGACCGTAACACTTCGCACAGACACCCTTCTTCGACTCACAAGTCAAGACAGAACGGATCTCTACGCTCTCGATCGGAGACTCCTCGATCTTCTGAGCGGCATCCTCACGGATCTCCTCGCCTGAACGAACGATGATCTCACCGGTAATCGGGTGAATAATATCATGTACAGAGACACGACCCAAGATACGCTCGTAGAGGGTAGCGATCACATCCTCGTTGTTCTTCAACTCGGTGCAAACCAAACCACGCAACGTACCGCAGTCCTCCTCATTGACAATCACGTCGTGAGAGACATCGACCAGACGACGAGTCAAATAACCGGCATCGGCTGTCTTCAACGCAGTATCCGCCAAACCTTTTCGAGCACCGTGGGTAGAGATGAAGTACTCCAACACCGAAAGACCCTCCTTAAAGTTAGACAAGATCGGGTTCTCGATGATCTGCGCACCCTCGGCACCACTCTTCTGCGGCTTAGCCATCAAACCACGCATACCTGAAAGCTGACAAATCTGCGCCTTAGAACCACGGGCACCGGAATCCATCATCATGAAGATAGAGTTGAATCCGTCGTTATCAGTCTTCAATTTATTGATCAAAACGTTAGACAACTCGCTGTTGACGTGTGTCCAGGTATCGATGATCTGGTTGTAACGCTCGTTGTTGGTGATGAAACCCATGTTATAGTTATTCATCGTCTCCTCAACAGCATTGTAACCCTTCTGTACCAACGCCTCTTTCTCCTCGGGGATCAATACGTCGGCCAGGTTGAATGACAAACCACCCTTGAAGGCCATGTAGTAACCTAAGTTCTTAATGTCATCCAAGAATTGTGCGGTACGTGCCACACCACAAGCCTTGATCACACGACCGATGATATCACGCAAGGCCTTCTTGCCCAATACCTCGTTGACGTAACCTACCTCTTTCGGCACATATTCATTGACCATCAAACGACCAACAGATGTCTCGACCATCTTTCTTACAGGTTGGCCATTCTCATCAAGGTCATCCACATAGACATGGATCGGAGCATGGATATCTACCTTCTTCTCATTGTAGGCAATCGTAGCCTCCTCATTACCGTAGAAAGTCAAACCCTCACCTAACGTACCCTTACGTAATTTAGTGATGTAGTACAAACCAAGCACCATATCCTGTGAAGGCACGGTAATCGGCGCACCATTCGCCGGGTTCAAGATATTATGGGAAGCCAACATCAACATCTGCGCCTCCAAGACAGCCTCATTACCTAACGGCAAGTGAACAGCCATCTGGTCACCATCGAAGTCGGCGTTGAAGGCCGTACAAGCCAACGGGTGCAACTGAATAGCCTTACCCTCGATCAACTTCGGCTGGAACGCCTGAATACCCAAACGGTGCAACGTCGGGGCACGGTTCAACAACACCGGATGACCCTTCATCACATA
>CAMGEM010000052.1 GCA_946055095.1 uncultured Parabacteroides sp.
AGCCAAGCCACATTGGGATAAACCACGAAAATGGTGCAGACCAAGCTAATCAGCCACGGTTTTTCTTTGATTCGAATGTAATCATTATCTAATACGCCCATAGTCTTTCTTTCTTTGTTGGTGCAAAGAAACACATTTTTCGCGCTGCTTTTAGAGCTGGCCACGCAAAAACGAAAAAGTGTGAAGCAATGACGAATTGTGCCTATCCAATAGGTATCTTCAGCACTTGTCCCGGACGGATGTTGGAGCCGTTTAACCCATTGACTTGCTGTAAGTCTTTTGTCGATACGCCTGGATATTTCTTGGCGATCGAATACAATGAATCGCCCGATTTCACGGTGTAGGCGATGAAGCCTTTCCCATTAGCCGCAGCAGAGGCTGTCCCCGCTTGTGAGGTGACAGTAGCTTTAGTCACCGATGAAGTGGCCGCGCTTTTAGTGGTGGCTGTAGTCGTCTTTGGCTGAGTGGCAGCGAAAGCCACACCTCCGTTATCCACATAGAGGATCAGCCGTTTCCCTTTGGCCACCCTGTTAGAGCCCAGTCCATTCCATTTGCGAATATCCTTGGCGGTCACTCCATACCGATTGGCGATGGTGTATAGATTCTCTCCGCGCAGCACGACATGCGTGATTCGCTCGCGAGTAGCCGCCTGGTTGCTTTGAGTTCCCGCTGTGTTTGTGGTTAGGTTCGCTAAATACTCCTCCATGCGATGTTTATAGATGGTATCTGCTTGACCCACGAAAGCATAGGTGGCGGCAGCCGGCAGTTTCAAGACCGACGGACGGCTGTTTCCGGGGATGATGTCCCGTCTGTATTGCGGGTTGAGGGCACGTAAGGTAGCCAGATCCAATTGTAAGACCTCTGATACCTGTTGCAAATGGAGGGCATTGTTGACCATGACGGTGTCTGTCGCCAAAGGCAGGCTGGTCTGCAGGGGGCAGAGGTTATGATCGCAATAATAATTCATGATGTAGTTTGCCGCGATGAATAGGGGCACGTACGAACGAGTCTCGCGGGGAAGGTAAGGGAAGATCGCCCAGAAGTCTCGTTTGCCTCCGGCCCGACGGATCGCTTTGTTGACATTTCCAGGCCCACAGTTATAGGCGGCCATCACCAAGTTCCAATCCCCATAGATGGCATACATATCCTTAAAATAGGCACAAGCGGCCTCTGTCGCACGCTTGGGATCTCTTCGTTCATCTACCAAGCTGTTGATCTCCAGTCCATAGCTTTTCCCGGTTGGAAGCATGAACTGCCACAATCCGCTGGCTCCTACACGGGAAAGGGCGACAGGGTTCAAGGCGCTCTCTACCACAGCCAAGTATTTTAACTCAATAGGAAGACCGTGCTGATCCAGAACTTCCTCGATGATGGGGAAATAGAAATCCGCCATGCCTAACATATAACGCACTAAATCACGCTTGCGTTCCGCATAGAGATCGATGCAATCCCTGACGATGTGGTTGTAAGGTAAAGAGATGAGGCTGGGCAGGCGGTTAAGGCGGTCGGCATAGACTGAGTCGGGAAAGAAGATGTTCGCGTCATCGTCGTGGCAATAATCCTCCTGTTTGGTGAAGTATTGCACATGCCAAGAGTGGAGGAGGCTATCGACGTTTGCGTCCAAGCTTTCCGGTATTAAGCCAATCTCCTCTTCAAGTATTTTTAGGGAGTCTGTTTCTGCCGGTTTGATTTCTTCCGCTTGGAGTGGATGTAACAAGCTACCCAAGCCTAAGAGCAGGAATACGAATTTTTTCATGTGACATTAGAATTTCAAACAACAATTTAAACCATAGGAGCGAGGGGTTACGCTCGTTTTAGGGGTCACCACAGGCTCTACCCGCATGGATAGGTCTGGCGTGATGTCAAAGTCAAATAGCTGGGCATCAACGTATGCATCGACAAGTGTCAAGGCATACACACCCGCTGTAATGATGATACTTAGATCTCGATAGCGGCGGTAGTAGTCTTTTTGCCGCTTCAATCGGTCTTTGAAGTTGGAGTCATTGATGGCAGCAGAGGGATCCATGGAGGTCAATACCTGCCAAGTTTGGCTCCAGGCTTCTGGATCATTCGGATGGGCTGCTGCGTCATTCATGATGTCTTTATAAGCCTCCGAGTAATCTTTGTAGTTGCGGTTGTTCCAAGTAATAGCATACATGCAGCCCATCAATCCACCATAGACGATGGGGAGTTTCCAGTATTTTCGGTTGTAAATTTGCCCCAATCCCGGTACCAATCCCAGTAATACCGCTTTGGTAGGATTGGGCTTAAAGGCTTGCTTAACATCGAGTTTAACTTCAGGAACACCTATGGAATCGGCTTTGGCCAGTACGCTTTGTACGGTGGAGTCAGTCGCGGTCTGCAAGAGGGAATCGCCCACGACAAACGTGGCGGGAGGTGTCTCTCTCGTAGGAGTCTCTTGGGCGACTAAATACGTACAGCAGAAGAGCGCAACTATCAACAACAGCAACCGATGGCTCATTTCAAGGTGTCCAAAAGTCCGATTAATTTTTCCAGTTCTTCTTCGGAGGAGAAGGGGATGGTGATCCTTCCTTTGCCCTTCTCGTTGCAGGAGAGTTGCACCTTGGTGTTGAAGAAGCGGCAGAGATGATCTTTGAGCAGTTGGAACTCCTCCGGAAACATCGGTTTGCGTGCTGTCTTTTCCGGTGCGGCGATCGCTTCAGGCTGTCCTCCTTCAGCAAGCTGACGCACCATCTCCTCGACATTACGTACCGACAAGCCTTGCTCAACAATCTGCTCATACAGGGCTAATTGTACCTCGGGATCCTCCACCGGTACTAAGGCACGGGCATGACCCATATCAATCTTCTTGTTCTTTAAACCGACCTGAATCTCCGCGGGCAGTTTCAACAGGCGCAGGTAGTTGGCGATCGTGGTACGTTTCTTACCCACCCGTTCGCTCAGTTGCTCTTGGGTCAGTCCGTAATTCTCAATCAATTTATGGTAGGCCAAGGCGATCTCAATGGAGTTGAGGTCCTCACGTTGGATATTCTCGATCAGGGCCATCTCTACGACATGCTCATCCGCCGCTGTCTTGATGTAGGCTGGAATACGTTCCAAACCGGCCATCAGGGCAGCTCGATAACGACGTTCACCAGAAATGATGAGATATTGCTCCTCGCCAATCTCTTTGAGGGTAATCGGTTGGATCACACCCATTGAGCGAATAGAGGCAGCCAACTCCTCCAGTGCCTCCTGCTCAAAAACAGAACGAGGTTGCTCCGGATTAGGCTGTATCTTGCTCAACTCGATCTCGTTGATCGAGGAGGAGCCGCTTGTCTTTAGGTCATCCATGGCGATCAAGGCATCCAAGCCTCGTCCCAAGACCGGTCTTTTCAATGCTGCCATAGTCTCTTCCTTTCAGTTTACTTGTTTTTTGCGATAATCTCTTTGGCCAACTGCATGTGGTTGATCGAGCCTTTCGAGTCTGGATCGTACAGCAAGACCGGTTTTCCATAGCTGGAGGCCTCGCTCAGTTTCACGTTACGCTGAATGACGGTGGTAAAGACCAACTCCCGGAAAGGACGTTTCACCTCCTCGTAGATCTGGTTGGCCAAACGCAGGCGAGAGTCGTACATGGTCATCAAGAAGCCTTCGATCTCTAAGCTTGGGTTCAGCTTTGATTTGATGATCTTAATGGTGTTCAGTAATTTACTGATCCCTTCCAAGGCGAAATACTCACATTGTACCGGGATAATCACCGAGTCGGCTGCGGTCAACGCATTGACCGTAATCAGTCCCAATGAGGGTGAACAGTCTATCAAGATATAATCATAGGACTCTTTCAACGGTGTGAGCAACTGCTTGAGGATGCGCTCCCGGTTCTCTAAGTTCAGCATCTCAATCTCTGCGCCTACCAAGTCAATGTGGGAGGGAATCACGTCCAATCCCTCTACTTCAGTCTTCACAATAGCCCCATTGGCGTTCTCTCCATTGACCAGGCATTCATAAATCGAAAGCGTGACATTTCGGATGTCCACTCCTAAACCAGAGGAGGCGTTTGCCTGTGGATCAGCATCTACGACCAGCACTTTTTTCTCTAAGGCAGCCAAGGAGGCGGCTAAGTTGATGGTTGTGGTTGTCTTTCCGACTCCGCCCTTTTGATTTGCTAAAGCGATAATCTTTCCCATACAATACCTATTAAAAAACGGGACAAAACTACGCATTAAAACACGAACCGCACAGGGTTAGACCGAAACATTGCTGGTTTTGTTGATAAATTGCTCGAATTGTTGAAAACTCACACTGTCTGTGGAGAGTAGAGACGTAGCGCAGGGAATTAGTAGAGACGTAGCACGGGGAATAAGTAGAGACGTAGCGCGCTACGTCTCTACAGAGGGGTTATTTAAAGAGTTTCGGAGCAAATTCGGTCAGATAGATACGCCAGTTCTTCCAGATGTGGCCACCCTCGCTCTCGTAATACTCATACTTGTAGCCGTTGTCGTCCAACTTCTTGCGGTAATCGACATTGTTCTTATACAAGAAGTCTGTCTTGCCGATAGCGATCCAATAGAGTTTCGGCTTCTTGCTGAACTGGATCTTCAACTTGTTATCCATGTCTTGGTAGATGGGTGACTCAGAATCCTCTCTCGGCATGATGGCAGCTGAGAAAAGTCCCACATAGTCGAACATATCCGGGTATTGCTTAGAGATGTGGAGCGAGTGGAAACCACCCATAGACAGACCGGCGATCGCACGTTTGGCTTTCTTCTTATCTACCCGGTAGTTGCTCTCTATAAATTTCACGACATCGGGGAATGAGGTCTCGAAACTGCCCTCCATGGTCTTGGGCAACTGCATATTCGGTTTGTACAGCCCTAAGCTGGACTCGCCCGGAGCGGCCTCTTGATCGACATTGCCGTTGGTCATCACCACGATCATAGGCTCAGCCTTGCCCTGCGCGATCAGGTTATCCATGATCTGTGCGGTACGTCCCAAAGCAATCCAAGCCTCCTCGTCACCACCCATACCATGAAGCAGGTAGAATACGGGATACTTTTTCCCACTCGTCTCATAGCCAGCTGGGGTGTAGATGGTTACTCGACGGCTCATGCCCAATGTCGGGCTGTCGTACCAGCGGCGAGCCACTGTGCCATGCGGCACCTTGTTTACACTGTAATAGTCGCCTTGGCCACCCTTCGTGATGAAAATGTTGGTTACGGATGCTACGTCACGATTCAGATAAACATTGTTCGGGTCGGTGGTTTTCAAACCGTCCACGATAAATGAGTAGCTGTACAACTCAGAGGGAAGGGGATTGGGGGTCGTGTATTCCCAAATACCCTCTTTCCCCTCTTTGAGGTCAACGGCTCCCGGCACGTCAGCCATACCAAAGGGGGTCTCGGTTTTTTGTGTCGGCAGGAAATCACCGGTCACTTGTACTTTCACAGCCTTGGGAGCCATGAATCGGAATGTCACGGTATTATCCGGATGTACCTCCGGAGAGATGATGTTTTGTCCACCAAACAGCGCTTGCTGGGCAAACGAGGTGGCACTGAGGAATGTGAAAAGTGCCAAAAAAGTTAACTTCTTCATCATAGAACAGATAAATTTTTTTGTGAATGATAAAATCATAATTAGTCTAAAGTGCCGCAAACGTACGGAAAAGAATTGGGATATGCAAGCCTTTCAGCCCAAATAGAAACAGGCTATTGGGCTTCATCCGCACCCAAGAGCTTCACCTCCTCCGGCAGGTGACTGCTGCGGATGCGCCATTCGGCAGGATAGAGGTTGTTGGAGCGGTTGCCTAAATGCTTGACAAAGCCCAACGGATAGCCTTGGTAGCTCACGAGCACATTGCCTCTTGGGATCTCCAAAGGCAGGGTGATCGCCTCCTTGCGTAGGTAGCGAATGGCCGCTTCCCAAGTCAACTCAACCTTCGGGAATGCCTCGGGGTTGAGGGCGGTGCTAAGGGCCAATTCTTCGGCAGGAATCAGGTCTTTCCCTTTCAGCTCACCCAGGAGAATACCCGTGGATAGGGGACGCAATGGACTATCTATCAGCTGCTGAATC
Source organism: uncultured Parabacteroides sp. (assembly GCA_946055095.1). Lineage (GTDB taxonomy): Bacteria > Bacteroidota > Bacteroidia > Bacteroidales > Tannerellaceae > Parabacteroides. The sequence continues at coordinate 6,034 of CAMGEM010000052.1, forward strand.
GGCTCAGCCAAGGCTTTGGGATAAGCGATCAGTTGAGTGCCTCTCCAAGTGAACTGGAAATGATCCGGTGTTTGCAGGTAGTGTGTCGCTTGGGTGGGAATGGCGGGCATCGCTTTGCCCTTCTCCTTTTTCCGTTTGGCTTTACGAGGATTGATTTCCTCCTCCTTTTTGCGTAAGGCCGCTAAGAAGAAACCTTCGCCAGGGATGCGGTGTGGGAAGAAACGATAGACGGGATGCGCATAGCGCAAGGGACCACCGATCTGCCAATCTTCCGGTATCGGGATCAGCAACGGTTCTGCGCCAAACGTTTCCGCTAAATAATGGATATTCTCCTCATCCTCCTCGGTGTTGTAGGTGCAAGTGCTATAGACCAGTAATCCACCGGGTCTCAGTGCTTCCCATACATCATGAATGATCCGACGGCTGCGGGCTGCGCACAGTTGCACATGTTCTACGCTCCACTCACCGGCACTGTCGCTATCTTTCCGAAACATACCTTCACCTGAGCAGGGCACGTCGGCTACGATCACATCAAAGAAGTGTGGCAAGGCCTCTCCAATCGCGGCTGGGTCGTTGTTGAGCACCACACAGTTGGGATTGCCCCATTTGGCGATGTTCTCCGCCAAGACGTAGCTGCGTGAGCGAATGACCTCATTGCAGACCAAGAGACTTCCCGCTGGCAGGCAACCGGCTAAAAGCGTGGATTTCCCTCCCGGTGCGGCACAAAGATCCAGACACCGGACAGGTTCCTTCACATAGGTCTGTATCACCTGCTCCAAGAACATCGAGGAGGCCTCCTGTACGTAGTATGCCCCTGCGTGAAACAGGGGATCGAACGTAAAGGTAAGGCGTTCGGGCAGGTAAAAGCCAGTCTCGCACCAGGCTACCGGGTTTGCTCCTTGCGGGATCGGAGTTCCTTTCGCCTTGTTGATACGGAGGCTCACGGGAGGTGTCGTTTGGAGAGCGGCCTCAAAAAGCGGGTAAGCCTCGCCCAATAAAGCCTGTGTGCGGGTCACAAAATCTGTAGGAAGTGCCATTATTATTCGGTTTGTTTGCCGCGAAAATACTACTTTCGCGCAAAACATTGCGTATATGAGTGCATCTCTTTTCTTGATTCCTACCACGCTGGGAGATACGGCGCATGATCGAGTTTTCCCGGCTTATAACCGGGAGGTGATTCTTTCGATCCGTCATTTTATCGTGGAGAATGTGCGGACGGCTCGTCGCTTCTTGAAGCGGGAAGAGCCCTCGCTTGTGATTGATGAGCTGACCTTTTATGAGTTGAACAAGCATACCTCGCCCGATCAGGTGGCGGGCTATTTAGCGCCCTTGGCCAAGGGGGAGTCTATAGGGGTGATCTCAGAGGCAGGCTGTCCGGCTGTGGCTGATCCAGGTGCGGATGTGGTGGCTATCGCCCAACGGAAAGGGTATCCGGTGGTTCCTTTGGTGGGGCCTTCCTCCATCTTGCTTTCCGTGATGGGATCGGGATTCAATGGGCAGAGTTTCGCTTTCCATGGTTATTTACCCATCGAGGCGGGTGCCCGAACAGCGATGATCAAAAAGTTAGAGGGTCGTATCTATACAGAGAGCCAGACGCAGCTTTTCATTGAGACCCCCTATCGCAATAATAAGTTGGCGGAGGAGTTGATTCGCACTTGTCGCCCCTCAACCAAGCTCTGCATCGCCTCCAACCTGACTTGTGCGGATGAGTTCATTCGGACACGCCCCGTCAAGGAGTGGGCGGGTAAGTTGCCCGATCTGAGTAAACGTCCAACGATTTTCCTTATATATAAATAGGTATAAGCGTATGGCCTATCAAGTGGATCAAACAGCGGTGGTGGATGCTGGGTGTGAGATCGGAGAGGGCACCCGCATTTGGCATTTCAGTCACATCATGCAGGGTAGTCGCATCGGTGAGCGGTGCAACATCGGGCAGAATGTGGTCGTTTCTCCGGGTGTTGTGCTGGGGAATGGCGTGAAGGTGCAGAACAATGTCTCGATCTATACGGGTGTGACCTGCGAGGATGATGTCTTCTTGGGCCCCAGCTGTGTGTTTACCAATGTGATTAATCCGCGCAGTGCGATTGTGCGCAAAGAGCAGTTCCGGAAGACCCGTGTGGAACGAGGTGCCTCCATTGGTGCAAACGCCACCATTGTCTGTGGGCATACGATTGGACGTTACGCCATGGTAGGGGCAGGTGCGGTGGTGACGAAAGATGTCCCTCCTTATGCGTTGGTGGTAGGTAATCCTTCCCGTCAGATAGGGTGGGTGAGTGCCTATGGCCACCGTCTCACCTTTGATGCCTCTGGCTTTGCCCGTTGCCCGGAGAGCAGCCAGCTTTATCGTCTGACAAATGGGGCAGTGGAAGAGGTGATCGGCTGAGTCTGTTTAGAAGGGAACCCGGTCGGACTGCGTCCGATGTGGGTTCCTTCCAAAATTACAATAGTAACACGAGGTTTACCAATTATCCGTACGGAAGGGTACGACAGGCAGTTCGGCTACATTCTTTAGGTTGCCGATCTGGAAATCATGGAAACCGTAACGAACCGCTACCGGCTGCTTGATGCCTGGTGCGCTGAGCGTGACCACCTTGCTTTCTACCTTCACTACGTTTGCCTTCACGAAGCGTCTGTCTTTGCCGGCGATCTCAAATCCCTCCACGCCATTGTCTCGGTTAAAACCATCGTCCGCATGACGGAAATAGAGCTTCACCTGATCTTTCTCGATCTCCATGTGGTCATAGACAGGTCCCTCGCAAGCGATGGTGTGGTAGCCATAGGTCTTGTTGAGCGCCATATAGGCCAATCGCTCTCCTACGGTTCGCTTGTTCTTTGGATGGATCTGTCGCTTTTCGAAGGGTTCTACCAAGTCGTTGGTAGAGACCATACCGCTATGCGGAATCAGCTGCGAGGCCTTGTATTGTTGCTCGCGCAGCAAGGCTCCGTTATCTTCCTTCCCATAATAATAGGGTGCGATCTCCACTAAGTAGAAGGGCAGTTCCTCCGAACCCCACAGCGTGCGCCAATGGCTGACCATGGTGGCCAAACGGTTGGCATAATCCGGACGACCTACATTGGAGCAGCCTTGATACCAAAGGAATCCCTTGATGGTGTATTTACAGGAGGGCTTCAACATGCCGTTGTACATGATCATCGGCTGGAGCATCGGGTGGCATTTCTCGTCGTTACCAGCCAGGCTCAGATCCACATCGGGATAACCTTGCAAGATCGCTTTCGGCAACCAGCCTTCTACGGTAGAACCACCCCAACTGCAATTGATGATGCCGACCGGCACATTGAGTACCTCGGTTAATAAGGTCGCGAAGTAATAGGCTGTCGCACCAAAGCCCGGTGCATTCGTAGGATCACAAATCTTCCATTCGCCGCCTTGCGGATAGGCTTGCGGTTCGATAGCGCCCCGACGATCAATGGTGGCATAGCGCACCGAACGACGATATTTGCCAGCGGTGGCTATCGCTTGGTTACCACCCTCGATCGGACAGTTCCAAAAGCCCCGGAGTGGCATCTCCATATTGGATTGACCGGAACCAAACCATACCTCGCCAATCAACAGATCATGCAACACGACCTTGTCTGAGCCGTCAGACAGGATGACCTGTTGCGGCTCAAAGGTAGCGGAAGGCGTTTGCAGCCACAGTTCCCACTGCCCCTTGGCATCGGCGGTAACTTGATAGGTTTGTTGATCCCACGAGTTCGTTGCGGTTACTTGTGCGTTGGGTGCGGATTCGCCCCAAAGTCTCACTTTGGTGGCTTGTTGCAGCACCATGTTGTCGCCTACTAAGTTGGGCAGCTTGATCTCTGCCCAAAGATTGGAGGCACAGGCTAATAGTGTCACTAACGAAAGAATTGTCTTTTTCATTTCCAATAGATTTATCTGTTACGGCTACGAAAGTAGTCAAAATCGTTCAATAATCTCTAAACACATGCGATATAGTCCAACTCATGCTCTGTTTGGCAATGAATCTTGTGTTACTGTGCATTCAGTTCAATGATACGACTTTGGGTCTGCCCGGTCGTGAAGAGCGGGAGGCCTACTTTCATCAGGTAGTCGCCGCTGTAGCGTTTCCCGTTCGCTTCGCAGGTAGAGCGCTTGCCTGGCATCAGGTTGATCTCTTTCACCTCGTAATAGGTATCGGGATTCAAGCCTTGCAGTTTCACGGGGATCAGCTTCTCGCCATAACGGGGATGGATGTCAAAGGCGAATACCACACCTTGCTTTTGCTGCTTATCCACATACATCACCGAAGAGTGGTTGCCGGCGTATGGAGAGACCAAACGGAACAGGTCACCCTCCAAGATGGCAGGTTTCAACCGGTTGTAGTTGGCGACAGCGGTTTGGCAATAGGCCAGCTCGTCTGCGCTCAGCTCCTTCAACCCGATGTCGAAACCTAACTTGCCCATCATGGCAACGTCTGTGCGGAATTTGATAGAGGTCTGCTTGTTCCAGCTGGTGACATGGGCGCACATGGTCTTTGTCGGGAAGAACTGGGAGAAACCCCATTGGATGTAGAGTCGCTCTACGGGATCGGTATCGTCGCTGCACCAGAACTCCGTGAAATATTTCAGGGCTTCGTAGTCGCAGCGTGCGCCACCGCCTGAGCAAAGCATGATCGGCAGATTCGGATAGTTGGCTGCCACCCGGCGGAACACGTTATAGACGCCTCTGACATGGTCGATATAGAGATTCTGCTGTTTTTCCTTTAAATAAGGGGAATAGATATTGGTGATCGGGCTGTTGCAGTCCCATTTGAAGAAGGCTAAATCGGGATTCTCCTTCATGATCTTCTCCACTACGCTATACACATAATCCTGCACGGCGGGATTGCTGAGGTCGAGCACCAATTGATTCCGATAATAATAGGTCTCTCGGTTCGGCAGTCGGATGGCCCAGTCGGGATGCTGCTCAAACAATTCGCTCTTGGGGTTCACCATCTCTGGCTCGATCCAGATACCGAATTTCACCCCCGCCTCTTTGGCGGATTTCACTAAATGAGGAATGCCGTTAGGCAGTTTGTCACGGGTCACTTCCCAATCGCCCAAGCCGGCTTTGTCGTTTGAACGGGGATATTTGTTGGCGAACCAACCATCATCCAAAAGGAATAGATCTACACCCAACTGTTTCGCCTCTTTCATCAGGTTCTCTAACTGCTGCTCCGTGAAACTGAAGCTGGTGTTTTCCCAGTTGTTGAGCAGTGTCATGCGATCGGCGTTGCCTGCTTTCACCTGATAGTTGCGTGCCCAGTCGTGGAAGCTACGGCTCGCCTTGCCGGCTCCCTGATTGCTCAGTGTGAAGATAAACTCTGGCGTGACGAACCATTCACCTGGCTTCAACTCATAAGCGGAAGCGTAGGGGTTGATGCCGGAGAGGATGCGCAGGTTTCCTACGTTGTCCACCTCGAATGTGAAGCGGAAGTTGCCCGTCCATCCAATAGTGCCCAGCAATACCTCGCCTTCGTTCTCTTGCACAGGTGCGTCTAAGCCCAATTCAAAGAAGGGAGAGACATGCATGGCGGCACGTGAGCCTAACTTTGTGTCGATGATCTTCTTGCCATATTGCAACTCTTGACTGCTCATTTGTGCCTCCTTGGCCCAGTCGCCACTGAACTCAGTCAATACATACTTGTTGCGAGCGAAATAGAGCATGTTTGAGGCGTAGCGAGAGAGGGTGACCGGTCGTTTCTCCGTATGGCGAAGCTCTGTCCATGCCTTGATGACGTTCTCTTTGGCATAACTGATGTAATGCAGCTTGGCCTCTACGGGGTAAACCTCGTCTTTCAGTTGGATAATGGTCTCTGTGGCATTGGCATCGAGTGCTCGGGTCTCAGCGGATACAAAAGTGAAAAGGCTGGTCATATTGCCGTCATTGTGCTGAATGGCGAATGCCGGCTCAAAATAATCTTCCATGCCCGATGCGGGATAGACCTCCCAACCGCGGGTCGTCACACTGGCGTCGGTAGAGGCATGAACATGCCACTTGAGGTGGGCTATGTCTGACTCATGGCGTAGTTTACTCCCGAAATAACTCTGATACAGCCGACCATTCGGCGCTACTTGTAGGATAAGATCTGTCTCGTTGGTTGAGATACGAATGTCTTGTCGTGTAGCGGCAATTGCTTGTCCGATACAGAAAAGTCCAAGTAATATGGAAAGGAAAAGATGTCTCATGATAATAGCTTTTAGGATAAAAGAGGGGTATCCTTTTGGAGACACCCCTCTTCTGATAGGTATATATTAATGTTGCTCTTTCAAGATAACGTCATGTGCGCCACCCTCAACGATACTGGTAGAGGAGACAAGCGTGATCTTCGCCTGCTGTTGCAATTGCTGGATCGTGGTGGAGCCACAGCTGCACATCGTAGCGATCATCTTGCCTAAGGTGACTTTCAAGTTGTCTTTCATCTTACCGGCATAGGGTACGTAGCTATCTACACCCTCCTCAAACTTCATGCCTTCTGTGCCGCCCATGTCGTAGCGTTGCCAGTTCTTCGCACGGTTAGAGCCCTCGCCCCAGTACTCCTTCACGAAGTTGTTGCCGATCTTCAGCTTCTTCGTCGGAGACTCATCGAAACGAGCGAAGTAGCGACCCATCATCAAGAAGTCAGCACCCATCGCCAATGCCAATACCATGTGGTAATCGTGTACCAAACCACCATCACTACAGATAGGAATGTAAACACCATGCTCCTTGAAGTAGGCGTCACGAGCCTTCGCTACATCAATCAATGCGGTTGCTTGACCACGACCGATACCCTTCTGCTCGCGGGTGATACAGATAGAGCCTCCACCGATACCGACCTTGATGAAATCCGCACCTGCGTTTGCCAAGTAGTTGAAGCCCTCTTGATCCACGATGTTGCCGGCACCTACCAGTACCTTGTTGCCGTAATTCTCCTTGATCCACTTCAAGGTGTCATATTGCCATTCAGAATAACCATCTGAAGAGTCGATGCAGACTACATCTACACCTGCCTCCACCAAAGCAGGGACACGCTCTTTGTAGTCGCGGGTATTGATACCGGCACCTACCAATAATTTCTTATCTGCGCCAGAAAGCTCCATCGGGTTCTCTCGGTGGCTGTCATAGTCCTTGCGGAAAACGAAATATTGCAGATGTTGCTCCTTATCTATAATAGGTAATGTATTCAACTTATGATCCCAGATAATCTGGTTGGCTTCGCTCAGCGTGATACCCAACTCACCCACGATCAATTTAGAGTAGGGAGTCATGAACTCACTCACCTTTTTATCCATCGGATCTTTACCCTCGCGGTAGTCTCGGCTGGTGACCATACCTAACAATTTACCGTTAGGTGTTCCATCGTCGGTGACACCAATCGTGGAATGCTCGGTCTGACGTACCAAAGCCAACACGTCTGCCAAGGTGTGATCCGGTGTCAAGTTGGAGTCGCTGATGACGAATCCGGCCTTGAACTTCTTTACCTTGCGTACCATGTCTGCCTGGCTGGCGATAGGCTGTGAACCAAAGATGAAAGAGAGACCTCCATTGCGTGCCAACTCAATGGCCAGCTCCGGACCAGATACAGATTGCATGATCGCGGAGACAAACGGGATGTTCAACTCAATGGCTGATTGCTCGCCCGCCTTGAATTTGACAAGCGGTGTTTTCAGCGATACGTTGGTTGGGATACACGCTTTTGTTGTTAAACCAGGAATGAGAAGATACTCACCGAAAGTTCTTGAAACATCGTTTAAATAGATTGCCATAGATATTTTACTATTTACAAGATCTGATTTATATATTTGCGCGAAGATAGCTATTTTTGTTGGAATAGATGGTTTGGTGAATGAAAAAACGTTTTCACTCAACCTTTGCGAGACAATGGTCGGAAAATCCCAGTTCCCCCACTTTAAAAATGACTTTCCTCCGTCGTTCCTCTACTCTTCCTCTAATGTAACGCTAAAGTTCCTCCGTAGT
>CAMGEM010000053.1 GCA_946055095.1 uncultured Parabacteroides sp.
ATCTCAGCAAAAAGCGCAAGGAAACTTGGCTTTCTGCGTTCGATTTGCACTATCTTTGCCACGATGTAATTCGTATCAAAATAACAAACAAATGAGTAACAAGAAGGTATTAATTTCGCTGTTGGCAGCTATGGCGCTGCCTTCAGTGGCCGATGCGGCGGGTGAGGCCCGCTTGCTGCGCTTCCCCGCCACGAATGAAAAGGAGATTGTCTTCTCGTATGCGGGTGATCTCTATCGTGTACCGATCCAGGGCGGTGAGGCCCAACGCTTAACGGCGTTCATGGGGTATGAGATGTTTCCCCGTTTCTCTCCGGATGGACAGACGATCGCTTTCACTGGGCAATATGATGGGAACACGGAGGTTTATACGATTCCCGCTACCGGTGGAGAGCCGTTGCGGGTGACCTACACCGCCACCAATAGCCGTGACGACCTGGGCGACCGTATGGGTCCGAACAATATCGTGATGACTTGGACACCGGATGGGCAATCCATTGTCTATCGTAACCGTATCAGCACCGGATTCGATGGCCGTCTCTACACGGTCAATAAAGAGGGTGGACTCTCTGAGGCGATTCCTCTGCCGGAGGGTGGCTTCTGTAGCTATTCGCCTGATGGCAAAAAGTTTGCCTATAACCGTGTGATGCGTGAGTTCCGTACGTGGAAATACTACAAGGGCGGTATGGCGGACGACATCTGGGTGTATGATGCCGCAGCCAAGAAGGTGGAGAACATCACCAACAACGAGGCGCAAGACATCTTCCCGATGTGGATTGGCAACGAGATCTATTTCCTCTCCGACCGCGACCACACGATGAACCTGTTCGTCTATAACACGCAAACGAAACAGACCAGCAAGGTGACGAACTTCACGGAATATGACTGCAAGTTCCCCAGCTGCTATGGAAAGACCATCGTGTTTGAGAATGGGGGTTATCTCTATAAATTAGATGCCAACCAAAAGAAGGCCGAGAAGGTGAACGTGACCTTGGCTGCCGATAACATTTTCGCCCGCACGGAGTTGAAGCAGGGTAGCGACTACATCACGGCGGCGAGCCTCTCGCCCAAGGGTGAGCGAATGGTGATCACGGCACGAGGCGAGGTGTTTAACGTACCCACGGATAAAGGGGTGATCAAGAACCTCACCCGCACACCGGGCGCACACGAGCGTGAAGCACAGTGGTCGCCTGACGGCAAGTCGATCGTCTATATCTCCGACCAGACTGGCGAGACAGAGCTTTACCTGCAACCGGCCGAAGGTGGCGAGGCTACACAGCTGACAAAGAACAACGACACCTACATCCGTAGCTTCGAGTGGAGTCCTGACGCACAGAAGATTGTCTATACCGACCGTAAGAACCGCATCAACCTGTTGGATGTGGCGACTAAGCAGGTAACGACACTGGATCAGAACCCGTTGGGCGAAGCCCGTGGCGTGACCTTCTCGCCCGACAGCAAGTGGCTGACCTATTCACGCACCTCCGAGAACCAGGTGACGAGAGTCTATGTGTATGACATCGCAGGGAAGAAGGAACATGCCGTGACCGACAAATGGTATGACTCCTCCTCTCCTGTTTTCAGTACCGATGGCAAATACTTGGTGTTTACCTCCAACCGCGATTTCAACCCGATCTATAGCCAGACGGAGTGGAACCATGCTTATACCAATATGGGTGGTATCTACTTGGCACTGTTGGCGAATGATACCCCCTCTCCCTTCTTGGAGCAAGATGATCAGCTGAAAGAGGGTGGCGCTGAGCCGGCTAAGAAAGAGGAGGCTAAGGGCGCGGTGAACGTTCGCATCGACTTCGAAGGCTTGAGCGATCGCACCGTGAAACTGCCGTTGGCAGGGGGTCGCTACGCCAACCTCTACTCCGATGGAGAAGCGGTGTATTACTTCGGCAAGGGCGGCACGCAACGTTTCGACCTGAAGAAGCAGAAGGAGGAGAAGGTGGCCGATGGCCGTATGGGCATCGATCCCGGTAGCAAGAAGGCGCTCTTTATCAAGGGGAATAGTCTTTATGTGACTGATCTGCCGAAGGGCAAGACCGATCTCAAAAAGGCGGTTGACCTCTCCAACATGCAGGTGCCTGTCGATTATCCGCAGGAGTGGGCACAGATTTATGACGAGGCATGGCGTGCCTTCCGCGATGGTTTCTATTTAGAGAACATGCACGGCAAGGATTGGAAAGCCTTGAAAGCGAAATACGCGCAATTACTGCCCTACGTCAAGACTCGTTTAGACCTGAACTATGTGATCGGTGAGCTGATCGCTGAGTTAGGTGTAGGTCATGCTTACGTCAATCCGGGCGAGATGGATCGTCCGAAACGGGTCTCGATGGGTCTGTTGGGCGCAGAGATCTCACGTGACAAGAGTGGCTTCTTCCGTTTGGAGAAGATCCTTTCGGGTGCCTCCTACGATAAGTCGTTGCGCGCTCCGTTGACTGAGCCGGGTATCGAGGCAAAGGTAGGCGACTACATCGTGGCGATCGACGGTGTGCCGACCAACAGCGTGAAGGATATGTATCAATTGCTCGTGGGCAAGGCCGATGTGCCTACTGAGCTGTCACTCAACAGCCAGCCGAAATTGGCAGGTGCGCATAAGGTGGTGATCCGTCCGATCGCTGATGAGTATGCGCTCTATCACTACAACTGGATCCAGAAGAACATCGCCCATGTGGATAAGGTATCGAATGGTAAGATTGGTTACATCTACATCCCCGATATGGGTCCGGAAGGATTGAACGAGTTCTCTCGCTATTTCTATCCGCAGTTGGATAAGGAGGGTTTGATCATCGACGACCGTGCGAACGGTGGTGGTAATGTCTCTCCGATGATCTTGGAGCGTCTCTCACGTGAGCCCTATCGCTTGACGATGCGTCGTGGATCGAGCTTGATCGGTACGGTGCCCGATGCGGTACAGGTAGGTCCGAAGGTCTGCTTGATCAACAAGTATTCCGCCTCGGATGGCGACCTCTTCCCGTGGGGCTTCAAGGCGTTGGGCTTAGGCAAGCTGATCGGTACACGCACCTGGGGCGGTATCATTGGTATCAGTGGCCCGCTGCCCTATATGGATGGTACGGATATTCGTGTGCCCTTCTTCACCAGCTACGACGTGAAGACCGGCGACTGGATCGTGGAGAACCACGGTGTGGATCCGGACATCTTGATCGACAACGACCCGGTTCGGGAGTGGAACGGTGAGGACCAACAGTTGGATCGCGCCATCGAGGAGGTCATGAAACAGCTGAAAGACCGTAAACCGTTGCCGGGTGTGCCCGCACCGAGAGACTGGAGTAACAAGTAAAAGACACTGTTATGAGAAAGATAGTCATCGCATCCGACTCGTTCAAAGGCTCCCTCTCCTCAGCGGAGGTGGCGGCCTGTGGCGAGCGTGCGGTGCATCGTCTCCTCCCCGACTGCGAGGTGGTGCAACTACCCGTAGCCGATGGAGGTGAAGGAACTGTAGAGACATTGACTGCCGCCTTAGGGGGGCAGTCGGTCGCTACCGTTGTGCATGATCCATTAGGACGTTTGATCACGGCCCAGTATGGGTGGATCGCCCACGAACAAACAGCGATTATCGAGATGGCCGCAGCCAGCGGTCTCCCCTTGCTTCAACCCGATGAACGCAACCCTTGGCTGACCTCTACCTATGGCACAGGCGAGCTGATCCGAGAGGCCTTAGCACGGGGATGCCGAAAGTGCTTGCTCGCCATCGGAGGCAGTGCCACCAATGATGGAGGCATGGGACTGCTGCAAGCCTTAGGATTCCGCTTCTTGGATGCGGAAGGAGAGGAGCTACCCGGTTGTGGAGGCTCACTCGCACGGATCGAACAGATCGACACCTCTGGAGCACTCCCCGCTTTAACGGAGTGTGCGTTCACCGTAGCCTGCGACGTGACCAATCCCTTTTATGGTCCAGAAGGGGCCGCCTATGTGTTTGCCCCACAGAAAGGAGCGGATGCGGAGATGGTGGAGGCGTTAGATCAAGGACTGCGTCATTTCGCCCAATGGATACACACCACACAAGGCATCGCCATCGACCATCTACCCGGGGCAGGAGCCGCCGGTGGCTTAGGCGGTGGATTGGTGGCTTTCCTCCACGCACGTTTGACACCAGGCATCGAGATGGTGTTGGATGCCCTTCAGTTTGATACACAGATCGCAGGAGCCGACCTGATCCTCACGGGTGAAGGCAAATTAGACGCACAAACCTGTATGGGGAAAACACCTTTAGGCATCTTACGCCGTGCCCAACGGCAAGGCATTCCCGTGGTAGCCATAGGCGGTGCAGTCGAAGCGAGCGAGCTGCTCAACCAATGTGGTTTCTTAGCGGTCTTGCCAATCCTGCCCTATCCTACCTCATTAGCCAAGGCGATGGATCCCACTTTCACTCGACAAAACATTGAGCGCACCCTTACCCAAGTGCTACGCCTTTATAGCCACTCAGCTTCCCATAGGGAATAAAAAGTCCATCTCATTGTAACCAAGGAAGGGGATTGAGCTTGGTCTTCTCTTTCCAAAGTTGGAAATGGAGGATGGTGGCCTGTCCCTCCTCCGGGTCCGCATAGATCTTACCCAACGCTTGTCGAGTGGAGACCGTATCGCCGGCCTTGACATAGACTTGGCTCAAGTTACTATAGACCGTCAGGTAGTTGCCATGACGCACGATGACGGAGTTATTGTAGCCGGGCACCACAAAGACACGGGTCACTACCCCGTTGAAGACCGCTCGGGCATCGGCTCCAGGAGTGGCTTGAATATCAATACCACTGTTGCTGGTACGCACATATTTCAATTCCGCATGTTGCTGCTCACCAAAGGTAGCGACCACGGTATAACGTCCGGTCACCGGATAGGGCAGCTTTCCTCGATTACTACCGAAATTATCCGATAGCTGTCGCTCTGACTTTGTCATCGCATAGCCCCCCTTGGTGGCGGCTACACGCTCCTCCCGGATCGGCTCATTCCGCTTCACTGCGCCAGACTCCTCTTTCGCCTTGTTCTTGGCAGCCTGCTCTTGGGCAGCACGCTCCGCCTTCTCCCGAGCGGCACGAGCCTCCGCTTCCGCACGGGCGATCTCCTCCGCGATCTGCTTCTCGATCTGTCGGTTCAACACCTCTGCCTGTTTCTGCTTCTTCCGTAACTCCGCCTTGAGATCTTTCTGCTTCTTATTCAGCTGTTGCACCTCCTCTTTCTGTGCCGCCTCCTCACGCTGCAATTTTTGGCTCTCCTCCTGCCGTGTGCCCAGCAGCGCACGCTTCTCAGCACGGGTCTTTTCCATCTCCTGCCGCTTCAGGTCGATCTCCTCCTGCTTCGCAACAATCGCCTTCGCCTGCCGCTTCTGCCAATCGGCATACTCCCGCAAATAGCGAATGCGACGCAACGACTGGCCAAAGCTCTCCGCAGAAAGCACAAAAAGCAACTTGTCTTGGGCCGTATGCCGTTTGTACATGCCACGGATGGACTTGCCATAGTTCTCCTGCTTCTCCCCTAACTGCGACCGCAACCGACGGATCTCCCCTTGGATGTCCATCAGCTCCTTCTCGATCTCATCCAACTCCTGATTCAACAGACTGATCACCTTCTTCCGAGAAAGGATCTGCTTCGAGATCAGGTTCAGTCGGTTGAGGGAGCTCTTCGCCGATTGGGAAGTCTCCTTCAATAGCTGATTGGTCTGCTCAATGTCGGCTAACGCCTCCTTGCGTTGCTGCTCCAGCTTACGCACAGCCGACGATTTTTGCGCATACCCGCCCTCCACAAAGAGCGCACAGCAGAGAAGAATCAAACAAAGCAGTCTCATGGCATCCTACGCATTTAAGTGCTTGAGGGTTCGTACTAACTGTTCGAACGTAATCCGGGTGTATTTCGCCGGAATGACAAAATCCAGCTTCACCGGCTCATCCAAGCGCATACGGGTGACCCCCCATTGCACATTTCCTTCGGCATTCTCCTCCTTAAAGGCCTCAACCGTCATCCGTTGCGGGAAGAGCTGCTTCTCCACCACCCGAAAATCGGCATAGCCCCAACGCAGACGGTACTGCCCCTTGGCATCCGTCATCTCCGTGGCCAACAGCTTCTCCTCACCATCCGCCTCAAACGTATAGCGCAACCCCATCGGGTCCTTCGCTTGGATCAAGACGGTAGTGCCCGATTGATCGAATCGGAAACGATCGTATTGTGACTCACTGACCGTTTGCTCGCCCGGCAAGAAGAGCCGATTGGTGAACAACGCCTGCAAGTTATAAAAGTTAAACGTAATCGGGGTCTGCGCACGCAACGCCTCATAGTTCTCCGCCAAATAGCGTTTGTTCATGCGATCGAGCACCTTAATGCTGTCTCGACTCACCTCTATCCGAAACAGCTCAATCCCCAACAGCGGTTGCACGGAGAGCTGGAACGCACTGTCTTTGATCATTTTCAGATCAACTCGGGTACTGTTCACCTGAAGGTTCGGCAGATTGATCTCCACGCCCAACCGGGCCGTCAAGGTCTGGTAATGCAACGCCTGCTCCTCCATGGCTTGCAAGAAGACCTGCTTCGCCTTGGCCACTCCAGGAGCCACCGTCCCCACCTGCTTGGATGACTTACATCCCCCCAGGATCAGTAACAGGAGCAAACCAAGTCCAACTCCTGCCGTGTTGACATATCGTTTTAGCTGCCTCATTCCTCGATGTATTTTTGTTCCGCAATCTTCTGATCCAATACCTTACTCACTTTGCCCATCTCCTTGGCCTTCTTCCATTGCTCCACGGCCTTCTCCGCCTCGCCATTCATGAAGAGAATGTCGCCATAATGTTCCACCAGCTCAAAACTGTTCGTCGTGTCTTTGGAAAGGGCATTCTCAATATAGATCTTCGCCAAGGTGTAATTGCCCTGCACAAAGAAGACCCACGCATAGGTATCGAGGTAGGTGGCGTTATCCGGCTCCAAGCGGATGCATTGCGCGCTCATCCGTTCCGCCCGCTTCAGGTCTTTCTTCTCCAACGAGAGGAAATAGCTGTAGTTATTGAGCACCACCACATTCTGCTCGTTGTATTTCAACGCCTCTTCATAGGCTCTATAAGCCTGCTCCATCTTATTCAATTGATGATAAATATCCCCGATCTGCCCATAGAAGTCTGATTTGAGGCGGGGATTCTCCTTCGGGATGACATTCAAACCGGCATAGTAGGTGTTGAGCGACGCTTGGTAGTTCTCCTGCTGGAAATAGGCGATGCCCAGGTAGAAATAGTATTCCGGTGCCTCGGGGAACAGTTCCATGCAAGCGGTACAGATACGCACGACCTCCTCGTAATCATCCGCTTTCAGCGCCATATTGAGCAAACGCTTCCACGCCTCGGCTTGACTGGGATCCATCTCCGTCACCAACTGGAACTGGAAACGGGCCTCCTCCTCTTTCTCTTGCGCCAATAACAACCCACCATACATCAGCTTCAACTCCGTATCTTCGGGATGCTGCTCCAAGAGGGTCTCAAACAGGTGGTTGGCATTCTCAATGTCCTGCTTCGATTGCTGCAAACGCAGGATATATCGGGAGAGGATGCTCACCTTGGTATCGACATCCAACTTCTCATTCACCAAAGCCGTCTTGATCTCCTTCTCGGCGGCCTCCTTATCCCCACTTGCCTCGTAGTAGTTAGCCATGGAGACGATATAATAGGGATTAGAGGGGTCTATCTCATGCGCTTTTTGATAACAGGCCAACGCCTGCTCCAATTCGCCCTTCTCCAAATGCAGATCACCCATAATCAAGGGGTAACGAGCCTCCATCGGGAACTTGGTCGCCAACTTCTCAATCTCTTTGAACGCCTTTTCCGGTTGCTCCAACTGGCTATACAGCCGGTATTTCTGCATCGAGAGTGCCTCATTCATGCCCACGCGCTCCTCCAACACATTCAAGGCATCAATCGCCTCACCAATCTCACCCGCCTGTGTCAACGCATCGGCTAAATAATAGTTCAGCTCCTTCTTCTGCGGGAAATCCTTCACCAACTCCCGATAGGCCTCCGCCGCCTCTCCGAACATACCCAAGCTGCGGGAGATGCTGGCGAACGCCATGCGATACTCAAACTGATCCGGCCGATGCTCCACCGCCGGCTTCAGCACCTCGATCGCCTTCTCCGGCTTATTCAGCTGCATATAAAACATACACAGCTCATAACGCACCGCCGCATCGGTAGAGTCAATGGCTAAGCAATGGCTGAACGCATCAAAAGCGGCATCGTATTGGCCAGCCTCTTTCAGCTTCAACCCCTCATAAAAAAAGTAATCGAACTTGCGCTGTTGCCGTGCGGAGTCGGCCTCCCACGAAGCTGCCGACAAGGTCCACACCCAGCTACAGAGCCATAGCCCGATCCATATCTTACCGTTAAACCTACGTTTTTTGCTCATTCAACCTACGTTTTCCTTCCGTTTAACCTATGCCTTACCCGTATGTCCAAAGCCTCCGGCTCCGCGCTCGGTCTCATCCAACGTCTCTACAGCCTCCCACTCCACATGCGCATGGGTCGCGATCACCATCTGGCAGATGCGTTCGCCATCCGCGATGGTAAAGGGCTCCGTAGAGAGGTTCACCAAGATGACCCCGATCTCTCCCCGATAATCCGCATCAATGGTGCCTGGCGTGTTCAACAAGGTCAGCCCATGCTTGAGAGCCAAGCCACTGCGAGGGCGTAACTGTGCCTCATACCCCTCAGGCAAAGCGATATACAGACCCGTCGGGATCAGCTTACGTTCAAATGGCTTCAACTCGACCGGTTCCGTCAAGTTCGCACGAATATCCATGCCTGCCGATTGCGGAGTGGCATAAGCAGGCATCGGATGATGGGATTTATTGATAATCTTTATCTTCATATATGTTTTCGCTCTTTTATTTCATGCAGGCCATTGGGCGCTTCGGCTACCGATCCCAATCGCCATGCTCTTTGATCAACTGCACCAAACGCTCCACGGCCTCCTCCTCAGGGATGTTGCGCAACACGCAGGTCTTCCCTTTATACAGGCTGATCTGGTGCCTGCCCGCTCCTACATAGCCATAATCGGCATCGGCCATCTCACCGGGTCCATTCACGATACAGCCCATGATACCGATCTTCAACCCCTTCAAATGGGAGGTCGCCGCCTTGATCCGGGCAATGGTTGTTTGTAGATCATAAAGCGTTCGTCCACAGCTGGGGCAAGAGATATACTCTGTCTTGCTGATGCGTGCACGAGCCGCCTGCAAAATGCCAAACATGCAACGATCGGCCACCACGGCCTCACAGCCCTCGTTCCGCAATAACACACCATCCTGGAAACCATCGAGCAACAAAGCACCCATATCGGCGGCGGACTTCAATTGCAAAGCCTCTATATCGGTCTCTTGATAATCACGCTCCAACACCACAGGCACCTCGCATCCAGCACGCATCAGCCGTTGCATCGCTGCCCGCAAAGCCCCTACTCCATTCCGATGACGGCTGCTCAACAGCAAAACCACAGCGGGATCCGCTTGACACTGCGCCAGCAACGCATCGGTCAACTCCACATCCGTCAAGCGCAAGAATTTCACCCTACTCTCGCAACGGGATAGCTGCGCAGCCTCTGATGCCGTAAAACAGGGATAGACATGTGGACGAGGTTGCCAAAGCGAAGCATCCACGATCCGACGCAAGGGATCCGGCCAATTATCGGGATCATCCTTACCTATATAAATATAATCCGGCAGGGACTGTTCATCAAACCGAAAGTCTCCTTGGCTCCGATCCGCAATCACAACTGGAGGTTGTCCACCTCCAAACTGGGCCACTGCCCTGCTCACGCGACGTTGCGGAGCGATCGGATCAAAACCGGGAGCTAACTCAGCCGTAATGGGATGATGCCCCTCCCGCTCCAGGATATAATGCACTAACTTACGAGCAACCGGCAGCTCTGCCTCGGGATCCTCGCTCAAGGAAACCCGGATCGTATCACCTATACCGTCAGCCAACAGCGTACCGATTCCCACCGCACTCTTGATACGGCCATCCTCGCCATCGCCGGCTTCCGTCACCCCCAAATGGAGGGGATAGTGCATATCTTCTGCCTCCATCGTCTTCACCAACAGACGTACGGTGCGCACCATAACGACTGTGTTGGAGGCTTTGATGGAGATCACGACATCGGGAAATTGCTCCTCCCGACAGATACGCAGGAACTCCATGCAGCTCGCTACCATACCCTCCGGGGTATCTCCATACCGGCTCATGATGCGATCGGAGAGCGAGCCATGATTCACGCCAATACGGATGGCGCAACCGTGTACTTTACAAATACGCAGGAAAGGGACAAAGCGAGCCCGGATCTTCTCGATCTCGGCCGCATACTCCTCATCCGTGTATTCCAAATGGTGGAAGGTCTTGACCTTATCTACATAGTTGCCCGGATTGATACGTACCTTCTCCACCTCCTCAGCAGCCGCATCAGCCGCTTTCGGGTTAAAGTGAATATCCGCCACTAACGGTGTTGTATAACCCCGCTCATTCAACTGTTTACGAATCAAGCCTAAGTTACGAGCCTCTCGCTCTCCCTGTGCCGTGAAGCGCACATATTCCGCTCCCGCATCAATCATGCGGATCGCCTGTGCCACAGCCGCCTCCGTGTCGAGTGTCGATACATTGGCCATGGATTGAATGCGGATGGGATTGGCCCCACCCATCGGTGTCTGTCCGATATGTACCTCCGAAGAAGCCCTACGCAGATAATTAAAATAAGCCACTTCCTTATTGAATTATGAATAATAACAGCTTGCGGCCTGAGCCGCAAGCTGCATCTGTATTAGTTTGTTTTGTATTTGAAAGAGACCTTGGCCAACTCCTCGTTCGCCTTGACGATCTTTTTCTTCAAGTCCTCCTTATAGGCGGCCAACTTCTCTTGCAGGGCCTCATCACCCACCGCAAGCATCTGCACCGCCAAGATACCGGCATTCAACGCACCATTGATGCCCACCGTAGCTACTGGAATGCCCGGAGGCATCTGCACAATGGCCAACAGCGCATCCATACCGTCCAAGGTAGAATTGATAGGTACACCAATCACCGGAACCGTCGTCATGGAGGCAATGACACCACACAGGTGGGCCGCCATGCCCGCAGCCGCGATAATCACCTTGATCCCACGAGCCTTGGCTCCCTTGGCAAAAGCCTCCACCTCGGCAGGTGTACGATGTGCGGAAAGCGCATGCATCTCAAACGGGATCTCCATCTCGTCCAAGAACTTGGCCGCCTTCTCCATAACGGGTAGGTCAGAGGTACTACCCATGATAATACTTACAACGGGTGTCATTTATTTCGCGATTAATTTCTGATACTCATCGGCTGAGAGCAACTCATCCAACTGAGCGGGATCAGCCACGGTCACCTTGATCAACCAGCCTTTGCCATACGCATCCTCATTGACCAACTCAGGAGCATCCTCCAACTCGGGATTCACCTCCAACACCTCGCCTGTTGCCGGCATGAACAGGTCAGAAACCGTCTTTACAGCCTCGATGGTACCAAAGACCTCCTCTTTCTCTACGGTCTCGCCCTCAGTGGTAATGTCCACATAAACGATCTCACCCAACTCGCTCTGCGCGAAATCGGTAATGCCCACATAGGCCACATCTCCTTCTACACGGATCCACTCGTGATCTTTCGTGTACTTTAAATCTGCGGGAAAATTCATACTTCTAATGCTTTAATTTATGTTAGATAAATAAATAGATATAACTCATCATTGAGGCTACAAATGTACACATAAATCCTAAACTAAATCCTGCGTACACCTGCAATGGCGTATGTCTTTTTAGAAAAATTCGCGACGTGCCTAACAAACCGGCAATCAACAGCACGGCCATGAAAGCCGGATAGGGATTGACCAAGTGGATCTGCGACACCCCCATCAAGCCTCCCAGCAACCCGCCGATACCGATCATGTGGGCACTGATCTTCCAGAAAAAGTTGATGCAAAGCGCCAAGAGCAAGGCCATACAGACCCCCATCAAGAGCGCGATCAACCAGAAAGGCATCATCATGCGATACAGGAAATAGAGACAGAGCGCCACCGAGACGACAAAGATCAGATAGGGCAACACACGCTCCTTTCGCTTCGTCAGCTCCAAATCGCTCGCCGCACCCGTACGAATCAACAGGTAGATGAACAATCCCGGCAAGACGGCTGTCGAGAGGAAAGCCGATCCCCAGATCAATAGTTTCATCCGCAAAGGATAAAACGCCAGAAAGGTGCACATCAGCGCAATCGTGACGCCATAGGTCACCATCAACAGCGGATGGAACAGCGTAGATATAATATTGGAAAACAGCCTCATCTCAAATCTCCTTTCGCATACGAGCCACCGGAATGCCTAATTGTTCCCGATATTTCGCCACCGTACGACGAGCGATCACATAGCCGGCCTCCTTCAAGATGGCAGCTAACTCCTCATCGGTCAAAGGATGACGTTTATCCTCCGCCTCCACATGGTCTTTCATGATCTTCTTCACCTCCCGGTTGGAGATCTCCTCTCCGCTATCGGTCTGCATCGACTCCGAGAAGAAATATTTCAGCGGATAGATGCCGAAATTGGTCTGTACATATTTGCTGTTGCTGACCCGCGAGATCGTGGAGATGTCATACCCCGCACGCTCCGCCACATCTTTCATGATCATGGGACGCAAGGTGGTCTCGTCGCCCGTCAAGAAGAACTCCCGCTGCAAATGGATAATGGTCTCCATCGTGCGTTGCAGGGTCTCGTTACGTTGCTTGATCGCATCAATAAACCATTGTGCCGCATCCAGTTTCTGTTTCACGAACTGCACCGCATCTCGCCGTTCAGCGGTCTGGTTGGCCTTATTGCCGCTGTAGTCTTGAAACATCTCCTGATACTCCCGATTGATACGCAAATCAGGAATGCCCCGGTTGTTCATGCTCAGGGTCAATTCCCCATTATTCGCCTCCACCAAGAAATCGGGCACGATCTGGCTCATCGCCGTCTCCATCGCATCGCCCCAATTACTACCCGGCTTCGGGTTTAACAAGGTAATCTCCCGAATCGCCCGTTTCAGCTCCTCTTCCGTAATCTCCAACAGTTTCAATATCCGCTCATAGCGCTTACGGGTAAAATCCTCAAAGTTGCTCGTCAAGATCCGCATGGCTAACTGCGTAGCATCGGTTTTCTCTCGTTTCTTCAACTGGATCAACAGGCACTCTCGCAAGTCTCTTGCCCCGACACCCGCTGGCTCGAAGTCTTGAATGACCCGCAGCACCCCTTCGATCTCCGCTTCATGCACCTCCTGTCCAACCTGGAAGATCAGGTCATCCGCGATCGCAGGCAAGTCTCGACGCAAATAACCATCATCGTCGATATTCCCGATGATGTATTCGGCAATCTTCACCTGCTTCTCCGGCAGGTTGCGCAGCCCCAACTGCTCCAACAGATACTCACGCAAAGACTCACCCTCGGCGAACGGAACCTCCTCCCTGCGTTCCGCCCGCTCGTTCATCTGCTGTAACTTATATTCAGGAATATCATCTTCCGACAGGTAATCGCCCAAAGAGAGATCCTCATTCTCCGTGCCATCAGACAGGTAATCATCCTCTCCTCCAACACTTTCTCCCTCTTCGTTTCGATCCATATCATCCAAAGGCTCCTTTCCCTCCTCCAAAGCGGGATTATCTTCCAGCTCATGCTTCACCCGCTCCTCCAACTCGATCGTCGGCAACTCTAACAGGCGAATCATCTGGATCTGTTGGGGAGAGAGTTTCTGCTGTAACTTCTGTTGTAACTGTTGCTTTAACATAATCTGCACATTTGTACTCGCGAATATAACAATCCGATCCGAATAATTGTTATAAGCGTCGAAGTATTCATGAA
>CAMGEM010000054.1 GCA_946055095.1 uncultured Parabacteroides sp.
GAGTTTTATGAGCCAGTTCCCCCGGTAGTGACTCCGGGTGCCGTATTGCCTGACGGTGGCTTCACCGCTCCCTCTGATGCCATCATCCTTTTCGACGGTAAGGATCTTTCCGCTTGGGAGAGCCCGAAGGGTGGTCCCGCAGAGTGGGACGTACACGATGGTGTTTTCACCGTGAACAAGAAGAAGGGTGACATCCAGACCAAGCAGAAATTCAACGATTTCCAGTTGCACATTGAGTGGCAGATTCCAACTAACATCACCGGCGAGAGCCAATCAAGAGGTAACTCTGGTGTCTTCTTGCAGGGCATGTATGAGGTTCAGGTATTGGATTGCTACAACAACCCGACCTACACCAACGGTCAGACCGGTTCTATCTACAAACAATCTCGCCCCTTGGCCAACGCAATGCGTAAACCGGGTGAGTGGAACGTGTATGACATCATCTACACCGCTCCGACATTCAAGGCTGACGGTTCTTACCGCACCAACCCGACGGTCACTGTTATCCAGAATGGTGTGATCCTGCAGAACCACACCACGATCCTTGGTACGACAGAGTGGATCGGTTTCCCGCAGGTTAAGCAACACGGCGCAGGCCCGATCATCTTGCAGAGCCATGGTGATCCCAGCGAGCCCATCAGCTTCCGTAACATCTGGATCCGCGAGTTGTAATCAGCAAATAAAACCTATTTATAAAAGGAGTTTAGGCCAAGGTCTAAACTCCTTTTTGTATGAGATAGGACACCTCCTTGAAGGCATAACGACGAATGGCCCCGTCTGTAGATTGCAGCAACAGATGACCTGTCGGCTCAATGCCGTAGATACGGGCAGAGAAAGCACCCTTCGCATCGGCATAGGGATGATAGCCCTCCCGCCAATAGAGTGCCTCCATATAACGGGTATGAATCAAGGCTTTCTCGCCCGACAGTAAGGCTTGGTTGTAAGCCTCAAAACGGCTTAAGAACTGACGCAACACCACCTCCCGATCCACCTCTTGCTTCACGATCTGCCACAACGAAACCGGGTTGGGCGCGTCCCCTCGGAAGATAGTTTGGTTCAAGTTGATTCCGATCCCAATGATAGAACGGAGCAGGTTATGTCCCGACAAATCATTCTCAATCAACATGCCACAGATCTTCTTATCCTGCCAATAGATGTCATTCGGCCACTTGATCGAGATACCCTCCGTATAGGCATCCAAAGTCTCCTTGACACTGAGGGCAGCGATCTGTGAGATCAAGAATTGCTGGTTGACCGGCAACGCCTGCGGATAAAGCACCAGACTAAAGGTCAAGTTCTTTCCTCTTTCTGACTCCCAAACGTTGCCCACCTGTCCGCGACCCGCCGTTTGGAAATCGGCCACGATGACACTGCCTGTTGGCAACGGCTCTTGCTCCAGCCATTCCCGCAACAAGCTATTGGTGGAATGGGTCTCTTCCACATGGATAATCCGTGTTTTTTCCATCGTTGAATTAAGCATCGACATAATGTTCTCTGATTTTCTTAGGTAATTTGGCAATCACCTCTCGATAGGAATGGTGAATCCAACGCTTAATCTCCTCATCACCCATATCTTCATTGAGGTAGATCATGTTCCAATATTTCTTATTAAAGTGGTAGGCCGGCTCTACCGCCCGGTAACGATCACGCAACTCCTCCGTATAATCCGTGCTGCATTTCACAGCCACATAGGGTTCCGCCGCATCCAAGGGAAGAAGCAGAAACATTTTATTCTCCACCTTAAACACCAATGACACATCGTCGAACGGCAGACACTCCGTCGTGTTGCGCAAGGTCAAGCAATAGGTTCGTACATCCTCGATATTCATCTTGTTCACTATTTAACGACAAGGAGCCATGAAGGCATCCTCGATATGTTCCACCTCCGTATGCTCCTTTGTCAGGGTCACGAAAACCAGGTCGAAACGGACAGGCAAGTCACTATTCATATAACGCACATAGGCATCAGCCGCTGCCACGGTACGCCGAATCTTCCCTTGATCCACCGCCTCCTCCGGGTCAACCAAGAAGTCCACGCCACGGGTCTTGACCTCCACAATCACTAACTCATCGCCTTGGCGAGCCACCAAATCCAGCTCATAGTGATGCCAATGCCAGTTCTGTTCCAAGATCAGATAGCCCTTCTGCTCTAAGAATTGGCGGGCCACTCGCTCGCCCTCACGCCCTATTTCAACTGAGGTTGGCATACTTCTGTCCGTTCACGCTTGATTCTCTATCGTTATTCGCGAAATTAGTGTTATTTTCTTTCATATCTCCATAATCCTGCCTACTTTTGTCCACATGAAGTTAGCACGCAAATATTCACCCGCACAGCCGAACCATCCCAGGGTTCACAAAGTCACCTTTATGTTGAACGACGAGGAGCATAAAGTGGTGAAGCGCTACTTATCCAAATATAAGATTGTCAACAAATCCCGTTGGTATAGGGAGACCATCCTGTCGCATATCTTAAAAGTATTGGAAGAGGACTACCCTACCCTGTTCAACGAAAATGAGATGCGCCGATGATCCAGCCATTTGACGACACCTATTTCATGCGACAAGCATTAAGTGAGGCACGCCTCGCCGCTGAAGAGGGAGAGGTGCCCGTAGGAGCGGTCATCACTTGTCAAGGGCGAATCATTGCTCGTGCGCATAATCAAACCGAGCGACTGCACGATGTGACGGCCCATGCCGAACTGTTAGCGATTACGGCTGCCACGGACGCATTAGGTGCTAAATACCTTACAGACTGTACGCTCTATGTCACCGTTGAGCCTTGTGTGATGTGTGCCGGAGCGATTGGATGGGCGCAAGTAGGCACGATTGTCTATGGCACAACCGACGAGAAAAGAGGTTATTCCCGTTTCGCTCCACAGGCTTTCCACCCGAAAGCACAGGTCAAACGAGGCATCTTAGAAGCGGAATGCGCAGACGAAATGCGACGTTTCTTCCAAAGCCGTCGATAGTAATTTCATTGATAAACAACCGCAATGTAATGATAATTTGCTACATTTGCGGCTCAAATAAAAACAAAACAACAATGGATGTTGCGATTATCAAATATAATGCCGGAAATATCTACTCAGTAGATTACGCACTGAAGCGGTTAGGTGTGACCCCGGTCATCACAGCCGATCCGGAACGCTTGCGCAAGGCAGATAAGGTGATCTTCCCCGGTGTGGGTGAAGCTTTCACCACGATGGAATACCTGCGTGCCCATCAATTGGATCAGGTGATCAAGGGCTTGAAGCAACCTGTCCTGGGTATTTGCTTAGGTATGCAGCTGATGTGCCAACACTCCGAGGAGGGCAACGCTGATTGTTTAGGTATCTTCCCGACAGAAGTGAAACGCTTCCAACCAACCCGACATGAAGACAAGGTACCCCACATGGGATGGAATACCCTGACGGACGTACAGAGTGCCCTGTTTGAAGGCGGTTTAGAGGGGCAGTTTGTCTATTTCGTACATAGTTATTATGTGCCGGTCAACACCTATACGGCAGCGACCACTGACTACATCCTGCCATTCAGCGCCTCACTGCATAAAGATAATTTCTATGCCACGCAGTTCCACCCCGAGAAGAGTGGTAGCGTAGGCGAGCAAATCCTTAAAAATTTCCTACAGCTATGATTGAGTTAGTTCCAGCAATTGACCTGATAGAGGGTAAATGTGTACGCCTTACCCAAGGCGACTATGCGACCCAGAAGATCTACAATGAGGATCCGTTAGAGGTGGCCAAACAGTTTGAAGACAATGGCATACACCGTCTGCATGTGGTTGATTTAGATGGTGCCCGAGAGGGACACATCGTGAACTACCGTACCTTAGAGAGACTGGCCACTCGCACCTCTTTGCTCATTGATTTTGGAGGAGGGCTGAAAGCAGAGGGAGACCTGGAAATCGCCTTTGAGAGTGGCGCACAAAAGGTGACTGGAGGCAGCATCGCCGTGAAGCATCCGGAGACCTTTTCCGCATGGATCACTAAATTCGGTAGCGAGCGGATCATCCTCGGGGCAGATGCCAAGGAGAAAAAGATCGCGATCAACGGTTGGAAAGAGACGACCGACCAGGAGTTGATCCCCTTCATCGAGTCCTATTATCATAAAGGGATCACCCAAGTGATCTGTACAGACATCGCCCGCGACGGCATGTTGCAAGGACCTTCCATTGCGCTTTATCAGGAGATCCTCGATGCGGTGCCCAACCTAACCTTGATTGCCAGTGGCGGTGTAAGTTCCGTGGCTGACATCGAGCGGTTACAGGAGGCAGGCATTCCAGCCGTTATCTTCGGTAAGGCGATCTACGAAGGGCGAATCAAATTGAAAGATTTACTTCCATTCCTATAAAACGACAACAATATGTTAGCCAAGCGCATCATTCCCTGCTTAGACATCAAAGACGGCAAGACGGTCAAGGGTGTCAACTTCGTCAACTTCCGCGACGCAGGAGATCCCGTTGAATTGGGGGCACTCTATAGTCGTGAGGGAGCCGACGAACTGGTCTATTTGGACATTACCGCATCGCATGAGGGACGGAAGACCTTCACCGAATTGGTGAAAAAGGTGGCGGCTCACATCAGCATCCCCTTCACTGTAGGTGGAGGCATCAATGAGCTGCAAGATGTAGATCGGCTGTTGAGTGCCGGAGCGGACAAGGTGTCGATCAACTCAGCGGCCCTACGTAACCCCGACTTGATCGAGCAGATCGCCAAGCATTTTGGCAGTCAGGTCTGTGTGGTCGCCATTGATGCCAACCAAGAGCAAGGCGACTGGCTATGCTACCTCAATGGCGGACGAGTTCCCACCGGACGTTCGCTCTTTCAATGGGCCACCGAGGCTGAAAGCCGAGGTGCGGGAGAGATCCTCTTCACCAGTATGACGCACGATGGCGTGAAGCAGGGCTATGCCAACGAGGCATTGGCTACCTTGGCTGACACCTTACATATTCCCGTTATCGCTTCAGGAGGCGCAGGCGAGCCGGTACATTTCAGAGACACCTTTGCCTTAGGAAAAGCCGATGCCGCCTTGGCGGCCAGTGTCTTCCACTTCGGAGAGATACGCATCAGCGAGTTGAAGCAATACCTTCGTCAGGAGGGCATTAATGTAAGATTATAAACATATAACATACAAACTATGACATTAGATTTTGAGAAAATGGGCGGATTGATTCCGGCCATCGTACAGGACAACAACACGAACAAAGTATTGATGTTAGGTTTCATGAATGAGGAAGCCTTGGAGCAGACCTTGAGCAGCGGCAAAGTGACCTTCTTCAGCCGCACGAAAAACCGCTTATGGATGAAAGGCGAGACCAGTGGTAACACGCTGAGCGTAGTGAGCATCACTCCGGATTGCGACAACGATACGTTGTTGATCAAGGCTATTCCCGCAGGTCCGGTTTGCCACTTGGGCACTGACACCTGCTTTGGCGAGAAGAACGAGGAGGACATCATGTTCTTGAAATACCTCCAGAACTTCATCGAGCGTCGTCGTCATGAGATGCCGGAAGGCTCATACACCACGACCTTGTTCCAGAAGGGCATCAACCGTATGGCACAGAAGGTGGGCGAAGAGGCTGTCGAGACCGTTATCGAGGCGACGAACGGCACGGAGGATCGCTTGATCTATGAGGCCTCCGACTTGATCTATCACCTCATCGTATTGCTCACCAGCAAAGGCTTGCGTATCGACGACCTGGCGCGTGAACTGAAAAAGAGACATAAAGGTTAAACCGCAACGTAACAGACGGAAAAAACATGGAAGAAGAGATACTCCTTCAATTAGCGAACATAGAGATCCGCCGCGAGGAGAACCGAGTGCTGCATGAGGCCTCGTTCACTTTGCGCAGTGGCGAGTTTGTCTATGTAATAGGTAAGGTGGGATCCGGCAAAAGCAGCCTCCTCAAATCGCTCTATTGCGAGATTCCGATACAAGCCGGAGAGGCACAGCTGCTGGAATACGACCTGCGCAAGATCAAGCGCAAGCACATCCCCTTCTTACGAAGGAAATTAGGCATCGTCTTCCAAGATTTCCAACTGTTGACCGATCGTTCGGTCAGCAAGAACCTCGAGTTTGTGCTCAAAGCGACAGGTTGGAAGAAACAAGCGGAGATCCGGGCACGCATCGAGGAGGTGTTGCGTCAAGTCGGGATGCCAGACAAAGGCTACAAAATGCCCCACGAGCTATCAGGAGGAGAGCAACAGCGCATCGCCATCGCCCGTGCCCTGCTTAACCATCCGAGGCTGATCTTAGCCGATGAGCCAACCGGAAACCTCGACCCGGAGACCAGCGGACAGATCGTGCAATTGCTGCACGACATCTGCCAGCAAGGCACCGCAGTGATCATGACCACACATAATTACACCTTAGTACACAACTATCCTGCCCGCATCGTAAAATGCGAGAATGCGGGGTTAAGTGATGTGAGAGAATAATTTTTTTATACCTTCGCGGTCGCAAGATATTGAGATTGCAAGAACAATTAATTATAGAAGCATAGAAAGAAAAATGAAAGTCTTAAAGTTTGGCGGTACTTCTGTGGGATCTGCACAGAGAATGAAAGATGTAGCGAAACTCATCAAGGGAGACCGTAAGATCGTTGTATTGTCAGCCATGTCAGGGACAACCAACTCGTTGGTAGAGATCTCTGACTACCTCTACAAAAAGAATCCAGACGGTGCGAACGAGATCATCAACAAATTGGCCATGAAATACATGGGTCATGTGGAAGAGCTCTATAGCACAGAGGAGTATAAGCAGAAGGCCAAAGAACTCATCAAGCATCATTTCGAATATATTCGTTCCTTCACGAAGGATCTTTTCACCCTCTTCGAGGAGAAGGTAGTCTTGGCACAGGGCGAACAGATCTCTACCGGCATGATGAATCTTTACCTCAATGAGTGTGGCGTAAACTCCGTGTTGATTCCCGCTTTGGATTATATGCGCACGGATAAGAACGCAGAGCCGGATCCTGTCTATATCAAGGAGCATCTGCTGAAGCTCTTGGAGGAGCACAAGGAGGCAGACCTCTTCATCACGCAGGGCTATATCTGCCGCAACGCTTACGGCGAGATCGACAACCTGCAGCGGGGTGGTAGCGACTACAGCGCATCACTGATTGGCGCCGCTATCAACGCAGAGGAGATCCAGATCTGGACAGACATCGACGGCATGCACAACAACGACCCGCGCTACGTGGAGGGTACCTCTCCGGTACGTCAATTGAACTTCGAGGAGGCTGCTGAACTGGCTTATTTCGGTGCCAAGATCCTGCATCCTACCTGCATCTTGCCGGCCAAGTTGAACAACATCCCTGTTCGCTTGCTCAACACGATGCAGCCGGAAGCTCCGGGCACCTTGATCTCCAACGCTATGGAGAAGGGACGCATCAAGGCTGTAGCCGCCAAAGACAGCATCACCTCCATCAAGATCAAGAGTGGTCGTATGTTGTTGGCAACCGGGTTCCTGCGTAAGGTGTTCGAGACCTTCGAGAACTATCAGACACCGATCGACATGGTCACTACCTCAGAGGTGGGTGTCAGTGTCACGATCGACAACTGCAAGCATTTGGATGAGATTGTCGATGACCTGAAGAAATATGGTACCGTAACCGTGGATAAGGACATGGTCATTGTCTGTGTGGTCGGCGACTTGGAGTGGGACAACATCGGTTTCGAGGCACGTATCGTACAGGCCATGAAAGATGTACCTGTTCGCATGATCTCCTACGGTGGCAGCAACTTCAATGTCTCACTGCTGGTTAAAGCAGCTGATAAGAGAAGAGCTTTACAAGCGTTAAGCGATCATTTGTTCAACAATAAATAAACTTTACTTGATAGGGGCAACCGTTAGGCTGCCCCTATTTTTAAACAGATACACATACAACTATGCTCAAAGGAACATTCCCTGTAGAGAAGTTCGAGCAACTTCCTACCCCCTTCTACTATTATGACATGCAACTGTTGCAGCAGACCTTGGATGTCGTCAAGACTGAGTCTGGGAAATATGGTTATCATGTACACTTCGCTATCAAAGCCAATGCCAATCCTCGTCTGCTCAGCCTGATCGCAAAGAACGGATTAGGAGCCGATTGCGTAAGCGGTGGTGAGGTACGTGCGGCACTGGATGCCGGATTCCCCGCCAACAAGATTGTCTTTGCGGGTGTAGGCAAAGCCGATTGGGAGATCAATTTAGGATTAGACAACGATATTTTCTGCTTCAATGTCGAGTCATTGGCTGAATTGGAGGTGATCAACGAATTGGCAGCGGCCAAGCAAAAGGTGGCCTCCATCGCCCTGCGTATCAATCCGGAAGTAGATGCGCACACCCATGCCAAGATCACGACGGGCATGAAAGAGAATAAGTTTGGCATCAACCTGAGCCAATTAGCGAGCGTAACAGACCGCTTGGCCGACATGAAGCATGTACGGTTGATCGGTATCCATTGCCACATCGGCTCACAGATCACGGATATGTCCGCTTTCCGCAACTTGACCATCCGCATCAACGAGATCCAAGATGATTTGGCGGCTAAGGGTATTGTCGTAGAGAACCTGAACTTTGGTGGTGGCTTGGGCATCGACTACTACCATCCCAACCACCTTTCCATCCCCGCTTTCGACAACTACTTCGCAGCGATCCACAGCTTGTTACAAGTACGTCCAGGTCAGCAGGTACACTTCGAGCCGGGGCGTTCCATCGTCGCACAATGCGGTACATTAATTGCTCGTGTACTCTATGTGAAAGAGGGAGAGACCAAGAAGTTCGCCATCCTCGACGCAGGTTTCACGGAGTTGATCCGTCCGGCGATGTATGATGCCTATCACCGTATCGAGAACATCAGCAGCGACGAGCCAGTTGAGCTTTACGACGTGGTGGGACCGATCTGTGAATCATCAGATGTTTTTGGCAAAGAGGTAGAGCTGAACAAAGCGCATAGAGGCGACTTCCTCGCCCTCCGCTCTGCAGGTGCCTACGGTGAGGTCATGGCATCCCAATACAACTGCCGTAAATTGCCAACCGCTTATTACTCAGATACGCTGTAAGGCTTTTTGATTTATCATTTAGGATGTATTCACGGCTTTTCGCTCAGCGTTTCCATCCTAAATGATAAATTCTTCTGTTAATTCCAATTCGATTGATGCTCTTGTTGTTGTGTTTTTGGAGTTCCATCGCACTCTTTGTGGGACTAATGGTTCACTATGGATGGATTTATGCGGCACTCCTTCGCCAGCCCTCCAGGAAAGAGAACCTCCGTTCGGCTACACAACCCGGTATATCTATCCTGCTTTATACCCATAATCAACTCGATCAGCTACGCAATTGCCTGTCTGTCATCCTGACACAAGATTATCCCCGCTTTGAGGTGATTGTTATCGACGATGATTCCACCGATGGCACCGAGGAATGGCTGATACAAACCAAGCAAGAGTTTAGTCAGTTGCACTACACCTTCATTCCCCGAAGCACCCGCTTCATCCATCACCGAGGCTTGGCTTTTCTCTTAGGTGCAAAGGCCGCTCACTACGACATACTGCTCTTCACAGAGGCAGATTGCACTCCGTTAAGTGATCAATGGCTGAGCACCGTAGCTAATCATTACCAAGAAGATACAGAAGTATTAATCGGTTTCTGTCGTTACACAGGGCACAAAGGGCTCCTACAACAACGCATCGCCTTTGAAAACCTACGTGAAGGGATGCGCTACTTAGCGGCGGCCTGTTCGGGGCATCCCTATGCGGGAGATAACCGTAACCTCTCCTATCGTCGCTCCCTCTTGTGGAAGCAACCCAAAGCCTGGCTGAGCCAATTTGCCCAAGGCACCAATGAGCAGAATCGCTTCATACGACAAACGGCTACCCATCGGAATACCCTCCCTTTCTATGAACAGGAAGGGCTGACCGAAATGGAACCGATGGATGCGCTCTCTTGGGATGCTCTACTACAAAAACGTAGGCAACACACAAAAAGCGGGAATCTGATGTCGATCTGGTTTGGTTTGGAGACGGTCGGATTCTGTCTGTTTCCAATCTTGGTGGTAAGCACCTGCGTGTTGTCTCTCCCCACACAGTGGCCCTACACGCTCGTTGTCTTGTGGCTGTATGTGATCCGTCTCTGGCTATGTAGTCATCTTTACAAGCAGTTGGCCAATCGTTTAGGCCAACACCCCTTTTCCTATCGCTTTCATCTGCTTGAATGGATGAGCCTATTTCATCAGTTTTCCATCCGACTCTCTTTGCTGAAGTGTCCACCCTCTTTCCTCACTCGACGCATCAGGCACCTGTATGCCTGTTGGAAGGAGCAGAGAAGGTGAACACTGCGCTATCTATTTGTGATCTCAAATCCGGGCCGTTATACGATCAATGATCTCTAAGCAGAGCTTTGTGGTCTGCTCGCCATTGTCTAACTCCGGGTTCAACTCCACTAAATCCAACGACTTGACCAAGTTCGTGGAGAGGATATGATCCACAAAATCATTAAATTCATCGGGCATCAAGCCCTCAGCGACCCGCGTACCTGTGCCAGGCGCAAAGCGGGGATCTATGCTATCCACATCAATGCTGAAATGCACATTGCGGATCTTTCGCTCACGCAGCTTCCGCTTGATGTCGTCCGCCACAAAGCCTATCCCCTTCAGATGGATCGTCTCCATCGTATAGACACTCAGGTGCTCCCGCTCGATCAATGCCTTCTCGCCCTCGTCCAGACTACGTGTACCGACCAAGAAGACGTTCTGAGGATTCACCTTGTTGCCGGGTGCATAGACATTGACCAACTCCTCGCTGCCCATGCCCATGAGCGCACTTAACGGCATACCATGCACATTGCCGCTGGGCGAGGTCGCATCGGTATTGATGTCGCCATGCGCATCCAACCAGATAATGCCAAAATCGTCGAAACATTTGCCCACACCTGAAGCGCTACCTAATCCCAAAGAATGATCGCCACCAATGACTAACGGGAAAGCTCCACCACGCAAAGTGTCATACACCAACTCAGCCAAGTTGTTGTTTACCTCCACGATGGCATCCAAATATTTCATACTCTTTCCCCGGGCAAACTTATCCGCCTCCGAAACGGGAGGGACATAGAGGTTGCCCAGATCAAATGCCCGATGGCCATTCTTACGAATCAGCTGCATCAACCCTCGCTCACGCAAGTGGTTCGGAGCACGCTCCACACCCAATCGGTCGCAACCTAAATTGAGTGGAACGCCAATGACATTGACTTTCATACCTCCTCCAATGTTTGACGGATAATGGCAATCGCCTCATGCATCTGCTCCTCCGTGATCACCAACGGTGGTGTAAAACGAATGATGTGATCATGAGTCGGCTTCGCCAAAAGGCCATTACGCATCAAGGCCATGCAAATGTCCCAAGCATTCTTGCCGTTCGTCGGCTCGGTCACTACGGCATTGAGCAAGCCTTTGCCACGCACTAACTTGATCATCGGGTTGTCGATCCGTGCGATCTCCTCCCGGAAGAGTTGCCCCATCCGATAGGCATTCTCCCACAACCGTTCCTCTTTGACCACCTCCAAGGCAGCGATAGACACCTTCGCAGCCAATGGATTACCACCGTATGTAGAGCCATGTTCGCCGGGCAGGATCGTCAGCATAACCTCATCATCCGCCAACACCGCAGAGACGGGTAACACACCTCCTGAGATCGCCTTACCTAAGATCAAGATATCCGGGCGCACCTCCTCATAGTCACACGCCAGCATCTTGCCGGTACGTGCGATACCCGTCTGAATCTCATCCGCGATAAACAAGACATGGTGCTGTTTGCAAAGCGCATAGCACTCCCGCAGGTAGCCCTCATCCGGCACAACAACTCCCGCCTCTCCTTGGATCGGCTCCAACAGGAAGCCAACCACCGTCGGATCGGCCAAAGCCTCCCGCAGCGCATCCGCTTGGTTGTAAGGGATCTTCACGAAGCCAGGGGTAAATGGTCCGAAATTGCCATAAGAGCTGGGATCGGTACTCATCGAGATCACCGTGATGGTACGCCCATGGAAATTATCCGCACACACCACGATCTTAGCTTGCTCAGGAGCTACACCCTTGCGCACATAGCCCCAACGCCGACACAGCTTGAGGGCGGTCTCCACACCCTCCGCTCCAGTATTCATCGGCAGCAGCTTGTCATAACCAAAATAACGGCAGGTGTATTCCATATACTCACCCAACAGATCCGAATGGAAGGCCCGCGAGGTGAGGGTCAAGCAATCAGCCTGTTGCTTCAACGCCTCAATGATCTTGGGATGGCGATGCCCCTGGTTCAAGGCTGAATAGCCCGACAAGAAATCAAAATAACGTTTGTCTTCTACATCCCATACGAATACGCCTTCGCCTCGATTCAGCACGACAGGCAGGGGATGATAATTGTGAGCGCCGAACTTCTCTTCGCGCTCGATGTACTCTTTTGTTCTCATTGCGATTATATATTTTGTTCGTTATGATCCGTGGTTCGTTACTCCTACGGAATGCGCAAAATTACGGAGAACGTTCATACGGGCGAATCCAAAATTCGTATGTTAAGAAACATATCGTTCTATGTTAAGCAACATGTTTTTAACAGTTTACAACCTATACCCTTTTCTCCAACACCAATTGATGGCGAC
Organism: uncultured Parabacteroides sp.; assembly: GCA_946055095.1. Taxonomy (GTDB): domain Bacteria; phylum Bacteroidota; class Bacteroidia; order Bacteroidales; family Tannerellaceae; genus Parabacteroides. The sequence goes on from CAMGEM010000054.1 coordinate 12,631, forward strand.
ACTGCACCCCATTTTCCCAAATGGGTTCCGCATAGTGACGGGTGAAATAGTCTCGTTCCAAGGAGATAAGGTCAAAGCCCTCCTGCTGATAGAGCAAGAGCGGAGGGACCGCACTGCTTCCCGTACGGATGATCAACCGATGAATCCCCTTTGCCGTTGCCCACTGCGTGGAGACAAAGCGTAGCAATCGGCGAGCGATGCCTCTCCCCCGAAAGAGCGGTGCCACGGCCAAGTTCATGATCTCTGCCTCATCCGCAGCCAAAGGCTTCACCACAATCACTCCCACACACTCTCCTCGCCACATAGCCACAAACGCATCCGATTCCTTCCAGTAAGCATCTACCTTTGTTTGATCAGGATCCGCATCGAGCAGGAGGTCATAGGGAGGGCAACTGGCCGGGACAATCTCTGGTTCGCCAAAAGCCACCAACTCCACCCGGTTGCCATCCGGATCAAGAATCACCCCTTCATAATAGCCATCACCTGAGGTGCGAGGTTCACCGGCAATGACATAGCCATCCCGACGAAACAGCTCAACCTGCCGATCCACCTCCTCTTTCGAACGTACATGGAAAGCTATATGCGCCAAACCTATACACTCCGTCTCCCGCTGCTCGGTGACATCTGTCCGTTGCATGATCTCCAACGCCGGGCCACTCTCAAAATAGACAAAATAAGAGGCAAAGCCCTTCTTCGGATTCACATATTTCTCATTGCTCGTCCCGTTAAAATAACGTACATAAAAATCCCGCAACGTCTCCAACTGCGTTGTCCATAGTGCGATATGCGTAAGTGCTGCCATGTGATATGCTTATTTAAGGTTGTATTTGCTGCGAAGGTACTAAAACGCACCCAGAAGAGAAAACACAACGGGCAAATTACTCACTTTATTTATTGTTAGTAAATAAATCTGTGGAAGCTAACAGAAACGCCA
>CAMGEM010000055.1 GCA_946055095.1 uncultured Parabacteroides sp.
AACGGCGCACGCGCACCATAGATAGCGGAAGCAGCGGCATCCTTCAAGACGGAAACGCTCTCAATATCATCCGGGTTCAACATAGAGGGATCACCCTCCACCCCATCGATCAACACCAAAGCGCTACCCCCGTTGATAGATCCAGCACCACGCACGTTGAAGTCGGCCGTACGTCCCGGTTTACCATCGGCTAAAGAGATGTTCAAGTTCGGAACGACACCCTCCAACATCTGGGTAGCATTTGCCGTCGGACGACCCTCGAATACATCACTCGTCACCTGCTCCACAGCTCCGGTCAAATTCACCTTCTTCTGCGAACCATAACCTACGACAACGACCTCTTCGAGATTCTGTGTATCCTCTTTAATCGCGATTTGCAAAGAGGTACGATTATTGACGGGTACCTCCTGCTGCAAATAACCGATGTAAGAAACTAACAACACCGCATTGGCGGGAGCCTCTATCGAGAAGTTACCATCAAAATCCGTGACCGTACCATTCGTTGTTCCTTTCACAACCACGTTTGCTCCAATCACTGGCTCACCCTTGGTGTCAACCACCTTACCAGTTACCTTACTTGTTTGCTGCCGTGCGTTCAAGAACGCAGCAACATCTTTTTTCACGATGGGTAACTTATTCGTCAAAGCGTCATTACCCGATCCTGCGGCAAAAGCGACTCCTGAAATTCCCACGAGCGGAACTATGAGCAGAATCCTTGAAAATGAGTGTTTACATTGACTCATAACATTGAATTTTAAAATAGTTAAACTAACTGAATGTTATATTACCAAATTCTTGGGAGCAAAAGTAGATCAGTTTTGCTACATATCTATTTCTATTGTGTTACATTTCTGATACTACATTTTTAGTTAATCAACCAACTCTTACCCGTTTCAATAATATGATATTCATTTCAAGGGCAAATATATGTACTTTTCCAATTAGAAAATATAGATTTTTGACATAAAAGTTCTCATTTCTGACATTATTTTTAATAAAGCGCCCATAGTATAAAAAAACATTGCCCATGATTCCGAAAAATCACGGGCAATGAAATAAAAAATCATCGGCAATGCTTAAAAAAACGACGGGCAACGTTTTTCAAAATCACGGGCAACGTTTTCCGACGCTACGGGCAACGTTTTTTCAGCGTCCCAAATCCTTCAAAAGCGTATCCACAGCGGCCTTCAACTGGGTGTCCTCTCCCTTGACAACGGTCTCCGGCGAGTTGGCCACCTTCACATCCGGCTCCAGCTGGGTATTCTCCAAGTAGTTGCCATCGGCCATGCGATAACCAGTCACCGGGATGCCAAAGATCAAGGTCGGATCTTGCAAGGTCTCCCAGGAAACAGTGGTCATCGTGCCCGGCACCGGCATACCCACCAACTTACCTATGCCTCGATTTTTATACACCCAAGGCGTACCGTGCGCATTGCTGTAGTTCGCCTCACACTGCACCATGATGGAAGCCTTGTTCCAACGGCGGCTGGGCATGTCGCACGCCTCCCGTCCACGAATGACCTGCGTCAAGTATTTCTCACCACTGAACAGGATCTCAATGTCCTCATGCAGACGGCCTCCACCATTGAAGCGGGTGTCGATCACGATGCCCTCGCAATGGTTGTACTTACCCAAGATGTCTGAATAAACCGTACGGAAACTGCCATCAGCCATAGAGCGAATGTGCACATAGCCCAAGCGACCATTCGACCACTTCTCTACGTCAGCCGCACGCTGCTTCACCCAACGGTCATAGAGCAAATCGGTCATCGCACTACCGGTAATCGGCATTACGACCTCTTCCCAACGACTCTTCGTGGCTGGATCATAGAGCGAAACCAACGTCTTCTTCTTCGCTTTCTGGTTTAGCAAAGCGGCATAATCCATCGAGGCAGAGATCGCCTCCCCGTCGATTTTCTCCACGATGTGCCCTGCCTTCACCTTCGAACGGGCATGATCGAACGGGCCCTTCTCCACAACCTCAGCGATGCGCAAGCCCTCTTTGCCCACATACTGCCAGTCAAAGAGCAGACCTAAGCTGGCCGTAGCGTCACCCGAAGCGGTCGGGCGATAGCGTCCACCCGTATGAGAGACATTCAGCTCACCCAAATACTCGGAAAGCAACTCCTGGAAATCGTAGTTGTTGCTGATATGCGGCAAGAATTTCCGATAAGCGGCGGTCATCGCCTCCCAATCCACGCCGTGCATGTTCAGGTTATAGAAGCGCACCTTCTCCTGCTTATAGACATGATCGAACATATAGGCCCGCTCAGCCGCCAAGTCCATACGCATCTCCGCCTGATAGGTGATCGGTTTCAACTTCTCGCCGGCCAGCTCCATCTTCTGCATCGAGCGGCCACCCAGGATGAAGAGCGTCTTCCCCTCTTTGTCGAGCGAAAGCTCCGCCCAACCCGAATTGGTCTTATGGAGCAGCTTCGTCTCATGCTTCCGCAAATCCATCTTCCAGAGGTCATGCTTGCTCTCAAAGGCAGAGAGATAGTAGAGCGTCTCGCCATCCTTGGTCAAGATCGCACCACCCAGGTCGGAGGAGTTCGGGGTCAGGCGGACGATACGATCCTCGATACCTGCCAGCTCCACGTTGATCGGCTTACCCTCCTTGCTCTCCTTAGCATCGGCTTTCGACTTGTTCTCTTTTTCTTGATCAGCACGCTCGCTGTTCTTCTTTTGTTCTTTCTCTAACTCCTTCAGCAACTCATAGTCCTCCTTGCTGAGGCGGTATTTGTCGTAGGCATCCTGGTTCATGAAGACCAACATCACGTCGTTGAGCGACCCCCAAGAGGCATGCGCACGCATACCGTAACGCTCGGTGATAAAGAGGATCGCATTGCCATCGAGCACCCAACGGGGCGAACCACTGGTATAGCCACTGTTGGTCAAGTTGGTGATCTTGCCACCCTCCGCACTAACCAAACCTATATCGGCATAGGGGTCATGCTTATTACCAATGAAACAGAGCGTGAACCATCGGCCATCGGGCGACCACTTATAGGTGAAGCCTCCAGCGGTGCTATACCACGTAGAGCCATCGGTCACTTGGCGCACCTTCTTCGTCTCCAAGTTCACGACCATCAGCTTCGTGCGTCCCTCGATAAAGGCCAACTCCTTCCCATCGGGCGAGAACTGAGGCATCGTGCGCTCCACCGTCGTGCTGGGCAACAGCACCTCCTCGTTGATCACCGTGGCGTTGGAGAAATTGGCCTCCTCCTCACGAGCGATCTTCGCTAAATAGAGTTGCCAATTACCCGTGCGCTCGCTGGCATAAGCCAACGTACGTCCATCGGGCGAGAAGCTCAACGAGTTTTCAGCCGCCGCCGTATGGGTGATCTGCTTCGTAGTGGCATAATCCGTGGAGGTCACAAACACCTCTCCCCGCACAATGAAGGCCACCTGTTTGCCATCCTGTGAGGAGATCGCCGAGGTTGCTCCCTGGGAGAAGCGCAGATCCACAACCTGATCACTATCGTCGTGCACCAAGTCAATCTTCACCTTCGAAGGCTTACCGTTGGGTTGCTGCGTATAGATCTCGCCATCGTAGGTGAAGCACAAGGTCTGATTCGAGGCCTGTGAGAGGAAGCGCACCGGATGCGTCTTGAAACTGGTCACCGCCTTCACCTGCTGCGGGGCGCTCACCGGGAAACTATATACATTGATCGACTTCGTCTCTCGCTCGCTGAGGAAATAGACGGTCTCCCCATCCGGGGCGAACACGGCGTTTCGATCCTCACCGGGGCGATCCGTCAGGTTGGTATGCTTACCCGTAGCCACATCATAGAGCCAAATATCCCGCGTCACGCTGGAGGTATGGTGTTTGCGCCACTCATCCTCGAACCCTTTCCGATCTTGATAGAGGAAGCGTTTGCCACTCTTGTCGAACGAGACCATCTCGGCCGGCGTACCCAAGACTTGGCGCACCTGTCCACCCGCCACGGGCACCGCATACAGCTCGGTCATCGTCGCCGTGGGGAAAAGCACACTGCTGGCCGGATCTTGCAGCGCCGCACTGAAAAGCACCTCCTTGCCATCGGGCGTGAAAGCCGAGGGGATCTCCGATGCGGAGTTGTAGGTCAATCGTTTGGCCGTTCCACCCTCAGCAGGCATCACGAAAAGATCCATATTGCCATTCCGGTCACTGGCGAAAGCGATCTGCTTACCGTCGGGCGACCAAATGGGCGTACATTCATAACTGGGTGTCGTGGTCAACTGGTGGGCTTGCCCACCAGCCACGGCTACCTTATAGATATCACCTTTATAACAAAAGGCGATCTCCTCTCCAGACGGAGAGATCTGCGCATCACGCAGCCACAAAGGAGTGGCGGCTGAGCCTGAGGCTGCTAAACTCAGGGCGATACAGGTTAATACATGTTTCATTTCTGATTCAATCTATTTAGTTTAGATAGGTTCGCAAAGATAAAACAACTATTTAAGATGCAAAAGCATTAGCGCAACTCTACTTCCTGCTCGCCAGCATGCAACGGATAGGATTGGCCTTTCCAGATAAACGTGCCCGTCGTACCTTCAGGAAGGGTCAGTCGTGCTTTGCCTTGTCCCTTTTTATTGAGCTGATAAGCCGCACGGATCTGTCCATTGGGATGCGGCATACTGCCAGAGACTTCGCGCAACTCGCCCAATGAAGGAGCGATGCGCACACGAGAGAAGCCCGGAGCGTCGCTGTCGATGCCTAAGACAATCCGATAAAGCTCAATGTTCGGACTGGCTCCCCACGCATGGCAATCGGAACGGGATGGCTCTGGCATCTCTGCCCATGTGGTCAGCCCTAACGCCATCTGATCCCGCCAAATCTGCAGGTTATCGAGATAAAGATCACCCAATCCCGCCACCTTCATAGCTTGATTCAGGTAGTAACGGAAATAGATGGTACATTGTGTCAACGTACTGTCTTGCAAGGTTCGTAGTAAGACGTCACGTGCCTCCTCTCCCTCGGTCAGCCCAGCCAAGATAGCCAAGGCATTGGCATGTTGAGAGTAGTTGCGATGATCATGGGTATCCGCAAAGAGCCCTCTGCCCGCATCCCAATACTTCGCCCGGAAACCTGATCGGATAGCCTGCGCAAGCGTGGTATAATGGTCGGCCATCATCGGCAATCCCATCACCCGCTCCATCTCGGCAGCCCGCTCAAGCGCCAGCAGATAGAGCAAATCTTGCAAAGCGGAGTTGCCCTGTGGCTCTCGGATAGGCTCTCCTCCTTCCAAGCCGGCACTCCAATCGAGGAAGAACCAATGTGGAATGTAATCCAAGCTGTGATCTGGTTTCAGCCAACGCTCATACCAAGCCAACACCTGGCGATAGGCAGGCAACAGCTGCTTCATAAAAGGCTCATCGCCCCGATACATCCAATAATCATGCCCCATGCAAATCCACCAAAGCGAGAAGGAGGGGATGAATTGATGCAAGCTGGAAGGATAACGACTCATCGTGATCCCGTCCATCACCATGGATTGCCGTCCCTGCTCAATGGCATTCTTCACCATATAGCGATCGGCGGTATTGTAAAGCGAGATCATGGCTTGGATGCGGGTATCTCCGAAGTATTGTAACTGCTCGTAGTAGGGACAATCCATGTAGGTCTCATTCGCACAGAGGCGAGCCGTGCGCCACCCGACCTGCAACATGCGATTCAACTCCTCGTGGCCCGGTGCTTGGAAAGTAGTCTCGTTGGTAAAGGGATAGGCCGTGAACGTACCATATATATCCTCCAACACCAACGGCTCATCGGCGGTCTTGACCCGCAACTCCACATAACGCCACGTGCGCCACCAAAGCGAGGTGAAGCAACGTTTCTCTCCCCCATCGGCAATCAGCTTATCCGCATAGCCGATAAACTCTTTATCTGCAATCTCATTACGGTCTCCCTTGCCATTGAGGTGATAGGATTTCACGGTTTGCTCGGGATTACCTTGATACAGTGCCTCCGCATAGGCGATGCGCAACTCAGCCGCCTTACCGCCACTGAAAGCCACGGAGAAGTAACCCGTTGTCAAGGAGTCATTATCCAACAACAGTCGAGCCTCCGTATGCGCTGGGATCGTCAATGCCTTACGCACCGCTGGGAACCCTTCCGGACACTGTACCCCTTCGGCGGCTCTTACCTGCGTTAACCGCTCCAACCGAAGTTCCATCGGCGGAATGGGTCTCGGCACCAAGAGTCTCCCTGGGTAATCCCGTGTACCTTTCATTGCCGCGCGCAGTCCCACCACAGCCGGTTGCCAAGCCTGGTCATCATAGTCGGGCAATTCCCATCCCCAGGGATAACGGGCAGCATCTAACCGCTCACCAGGACCGGCTACATAATAGCCCAATACCTGCCACTCGTTCCACGGCGAATAGGCCTCATCCCGCCAACAACGCCAAGAGGCATCGGTATTGGCATCTGCCTCAGCCTCCGTGTTGCCCTGCACCAAGAAGCCCGTTTGATTGAAACTGACTTGGGCAACCGGACGCTGCTCCGCATAATTCCAGACAACAGCGGCCAAGCTGTTTTTCCCTTCATGCAGATAGGGTGCCAAATCTACCGTCTCAAAATTCCAGTTATAGATGTCGCAACGAGCGGGGCCTAACGAGACAAGCTGCCCATTGACATACAGTTTATACCGATTATCAGCAGAGACATGCACCACGTAGTGCGTCGGTTGCTCTTTCAAAACTACCTGCTTACGGAAATGATACACCCCATAAGCATTCGGGGCTACGTTCGGACAGGCAATCCAATGTGCAGACCAATAACCTGTACGCAAGGCAGGATTCAAGAGCTCCTCCTGATAACCCGCTAAACTAATTTGCGCCGAAAGCATAAAAGCTTGCAGCGCAAAGAATAAGCTAAATATACAATTCCTCATGTTATACACTGTTCTTAATTATTATTTGTCCATCCAGCACCGTTCTACCACGATAAACGGCTGTAATTGATAAGGTTTTGGGGCAATAGCCCGATCCTTCCAGAGATAGAAGAAGCGGTCGATCGGGACGGCGGTATAGCCATCTTGCCAATGATCCATGGTGTCATACGGATCGGCGAGGATCAGCACATCATCCCCCCGAAAGTCGGGTGTGCCGTTGTTATCCAGTCCGATGATGCAGACCCAATGGCCATCCCAGTCGCTCCATTCCGCAATGACCGGTCGTCTCGCCCGTAGATGTTTCTCCAACCAAGCCGCGAAATGCTCCACGGAGGCGAAGGTAGGGAACAAATTACCGCGGTCACACGGTGGAAAGGGATCACCCTCTCTGATGATCTCCTCCTGGCGATAACGCCCGCGAAAACTGGTCTCCACCACACAAACCCCTTTCAAGTGATCGAAATAGTGGTACATCTTCTCCAACTTCGTGCCATAATCTAAATACTGAGTGGCCGATCCAGGGAGAGCACCCTCCACTTTCCGATCGACATGCGACCCCATCGCCACGGCTAAACTATACTCCGTCGCTTCCGGATCCATGCCCAGATAACGTAACGTGAGCAAAGCGGCCACACATCCGCAAGACCATTCCGTAGTCTGTTGCATGGTGGGGAAATGAGGCAGTATTAATAAGGTATCGTTGGACTTCAAACGATAATAATCCAAGTGGTGAAAATAGGGAGAATCCGCATTATTTCCCTTGCCACGATACGCATCCGCCCCACCCAAAGGATCCAAGTCTTCGCCCTCATACAGATCCACGGTGACCACCGTTCTTTCAGGTACCGACTTATCGGAAGCTGATTGGCAACTGAATGCCAACCAGCCACACAACAGTATGCTTAAATGAATAATAGTACGCATAGTTAGCAATGACTTACCCATGCAATAGATCATACAACAATCCAGCCAACGCCGCACCCACCAACGGGCCAACGACCGGGATCCAAGCGTAATCCCAACGGCTACTCCCCTTGCCCTTGATGGGCAGCAAGGTATGAACCAAACGAGGAGCGAAATCTCTCGCCGGGTTGATGGCATAACCGGTCGTGCCACCCAAAGCCAAACCGATCACCCATACCGTGAAGGAGACAGGGATCGCACCCACAGAGCCCAATCCGATGGGAATCGTACTGTTGCTGCCATAGGTCAACTCACCATCCGTGATATAGAAGACCACGAACATCAAGGCAAAGGTTCCCACGGCCTCACTCAAGAAGTTCAAGCCTTTATTGGGAATGGCTGGGCCCGTGCAGAACACGCCTAACTTGGTATCCGCATCCGCCGTCGCATCAAAATGATCTTTGTACACCAACCACACCAATGTCGCACCTACTGCCGCTCCCAGCAACTGCGCCACGATATACGACAAAATTTGATCGACCGCAAAAGAGCCACCGATTGCCAAACCGATGGTCACCGCAGGATTGAGATGGGCTCCACTATAGGGTCCGGCTACCACCACACCAATAAACACACCCAAGGCCCATGCGGTCGTGATAGCCATCCAACCGGCTCCGTTTCCTTTCGTTTTCGCCAAACATACGTTGGCCACTACTCCGGCTCCCATCAAGATCAGGAGCATTGTACCCAAAAATTCTGCAATAAATGGAGTCATAACTTATCCTGTTTTTTTATTCCGCCCAACCTTGCGCACGACCTACGGCCTTACGCCATCCTGCCAATAGTTGCGTAACCTCCCTCTCTGCCATCTCCGGCTTAAAGATACGATCGAGGCTCCACTGTTGCTTCAATTCATCAAGGTTCTCCCAATAACCTACCGCTAAACCCGCCAAGTAAGCGGCACCCAAAGCGGTTGTCTCCAACACTTTCGGGCGAATCACCGGACTTTGACAAATATCTGACTGGAATTGCATCAAGAAGTTGTTTGCGATCGCACCTCCATCCACCCGAATCTCCTTCGCATGGAAATGCACATCGTTCTCCATGGCCTCCAGCACATCATGCACTTGATAGCAAATGCCCTCCAAAGCCGCACGGGTCAAGTGTTGCGCCGTCGTGCCACGTGTGATGCCGACAATGGCCCCACGCGCATACTGATCCCAGTAAGGTGCGCCCAATCCGGTCAACGCAGGTACAAAATAGACACCGCCATTATCCGGCACCGCCTGCGCCATCTGCTCCGTGATCGCCGCACTGGGCACCAAGTTGATGCCATCGCGCAACCATTGTACCACCGCTCCGCCTACGAAGACGCTTCCCTCCAACGCATAGGTCAATTGATCGCCCACTTTCCAGGCGATAGTAGTCAACAAGTTATTTTGCGAATGCACCGGTTCCGATCCCGTATTGAGAATCATGAAACAGCCTGTTCCGTAGGTTGTCTTGATCATGCCTCGATCCACACAAAGCTGGCCAAACAGGGCGGCTTGCTGATCGCCAGCCATACCGGCCACCTTCACGCCCTGCTTAAAGATAGGGGAAGAGGTCTCGCAATAGATCTCACTGCAACTCTTGACCTCCGGCAACATCGACGCAGGAATGGTAAAGAGATCCAACAACTCTTGATCCCATTGCAACGTCTTGATATTGAAAAGCATCGTACGCGACGCATTGGTGACATCCGTAATGTGGCAGGCGCCACGGGTCAGCTTCCATACCAACCACGAATCTACCGTGCCGAAACAGAGCTCGCCTCGCTCCGCCCGATCTCGGATGCCTTTCACATGGTCAAGGATCCATTTGATTTTTGTAGCAGAGAAATAAGCGTCGATCACCAAGCCTGTCTTCTCATGGATGCGACCGGCCCAGCCCTCGGCTTTCAATTGCTCACAGTAGTCGGCTGTACGCCGATCTTGCCAAACAATCGCATTATAGACCGGGAAACCGGTCTCACGATCCCAAATGATGGTTGTCTCCCGCTGATTGGCGATACCAATCGCCGCTAAATGCTCCTCGGTGAGATCGGCCTTTTCCATCACCTCCTTGATGACGGAGGATTGGGTGTACCAAATCTCGTTGGGGTCATGTTCTACCCATCCCGGTTTCGGGAAATACTGTTGAAACGGCTTCTGAGCCACTGTGATGATCGACCCTTGATGATTAAACAAGATCGCGCGCGAACTGGTCGTTCCCTGGTCGATTGCCAATACGTACTGATTATTCGGATTCATGTCTTTCAATCTATTAGATTCAACAATTAAAAATCAAATAGCTTTTAAGACCCCAAATATAAAAAATAAAAATAAGAAAAACCTTTTTTACTCAAACATTTTATCAATTCCGCCCGTATCGGGGGTAATTACGGGCTTTTCCTCGCCCTCTTCCTCCTCATTTCCGCAAGGATCGAGGTACCGCTCCGGTATCTCGAAGCTCTCCGCTTCCGAGTAGCCTAACGTCTTATCGGCATAAACCTTCTGCATATAGAGCGCATAAATCGGCAACGCCATGCTGGCTCCCTGACCTTCCGCCAACCGATCGAAGTGGATGGAACGATCCTCACCGCCTACCCAGCAACCTGAAACCAAGCTCGGCGTGAAGCCCATGAACCAACCATCGGAGTTGTTCTGCGTCGTACCCGTCTTGCCACCCATATCTGCCTTGATGCCATAACGGAAACGGACACGTCCACCGGTTCCTCCGTCGATCACGCTTTTCAACATGTGTAGCATTTTATAGGCAGCCTCCTCGGTCAAGACCTCGCTCATCTGCGGGGTGAAGTTGGCGATCGTGTTGCCAAACGAATCCTCTATGCGAGTGACATACTGCGGCTCAACCCGAATGCCATGGTTCGCAAAAACCGTATAGGCACCCACCATCTCACCCACGGAGACATCCGGCGTACCGAGACACACCGAGATTACCGGATCAATCTCATTCTTCAATCCAAAAGAGTGAAGCAAACGCACAAAGGTATAGGGAGAGAGCTGGCTCATCAAGTAGGCTGTCACCCAGTTATCGGAATTTTGCAAGCCCCACTTGATCGTGACCATCTCGCCCACACGCTTGGCACTGGCGTTGCGTGGCACCCAAAGACGCCCATTCTCATCCATCAGCTGCTGTTGCACGTGCAACATCTGATCACAAGGACTGATCCCCTCGATCATGGCCAACGAATAGAGGAAGGGTTTCATGGTAGAGCCCACCTGACGGCGACCGCCATTCACCATATCATATTGGAAATTGTTATAGTCTATACCGCCCACATAGGCTTTCACATGCCCGGTGCGCGCCTCCATCGACATGAAAGCGGTTCGCAAGAAACTCTTGTGGTAGCGGATTGAGTCCATCGGAGAGAGCAGCGTGTCGATCGGGCCATTCCAGCTGAACACCCGCATCTCCACCGGCTTCTCAAACTCCTTGCGCATCTCCTGCTCGCTCATGCCCTCCTTCTTCATCGCCCGATAACGATCCGTCTGGTGCATGGCCCGCATCAACATCGTATCAATCTGACCGGCACTCACATCCTTGGAGAATGGCGCATAACTTCTGCCCTTCTTCTCCTTGAAGAAAGCCGGTTGCAAATCCTTGCTCATGTGCTCTCGGACAGCCTCCTCCGCATAACGCTGCATACGGGAGTCGATGGTGGTGTAAATCTTCAAGCCATCCGTATAAAGATTGTAGAACTCCCCATCCGCCTTCTTGTTCTTATTGCACCAGCCATAGAGCGGATTGGTTTCCCAAGAGAGGGAGTCTTCGCTAAATTTTTGCGCTTGCCAAGAGGCATAATCCTTCCGGTTCGGCTTCTTCGCCGTCAATGTCAAACGCAGGTATTCACGGAAATAGGGAGCCAAGCCATCCTTGTGATCCATGCGGGTGAAATGCAGGGTCAAAGGGAGGGCACAGAGCGAGTCACAATCCGCCTTGCTCAAATAGCCCGCTTTCTCCATCTGGCGTAAGACCGTATTCCGACGACCCAACGTGCGCTCGTTATGACGCACCGGGTTGAAATAGGAGGGGTTCTTACACATACCCACTAACGTAGCGGCCTCCTCGATGGAAAGCGTCTTCGGGGTCTTACCGAAATAAACCCGCGCTGCCGACTGAATACCGACCGCATTATAGAGGAAGTCGAACTTATTGAGATACATATTGATGATCTCCTCCTTCGTGTAGTAGCGCTCCAACTGCACGGCAATCACCCACTCAATGGGTTTCTGGAAGAGACGCTCCATCATGTTATCCACGCTGGGGGAGAAAAGCAACTTGGCCAGCTGCTGCGTGATGGTACTGCCACCACCACCACTCTTCTGCATCAAGATGCCTCGCTTAACTACCGCACGGAATAGACCTTGCGCATCAATACCACTGTGCTCCGCGAAGCGGACATCCTCCGTGGCAATCAAAGCCCGCACCAAATCCGGTGAGAGATCCTCATAATTCACATAGATACGATTGTCTTTGCTATGCGCATAACTACCCAACGCTTTTCCATCCGCCGAGATCACCTGTGAGGCATATTTGTCAATAGGGTTCTCTAACTGCTCCACAGGAGGCATGTAACCAATTGAACCATTGGCAATAGACATAAACAGCACAACTACAATACCTACTATCGCCACATACAACACCCAGCTGAGGGCAATAAAACCTTTCGTTATCTTCGAAGCCATTACAAAATTCTATATCTAAGTCGGCACAAATATAAGGATTATATAGGAAATGATCTTTACGATAGCAATATTTAACGTTTTGTAAAAAGCCAATTTTCAAAGGGTTAGCCTACAAGCAGCTGCATATAGAGCCATTTATAGCGGTTACAAGTTGTCGTATTTCTCACTAATTTCGCTGCAAAACAAAGTATTCATTCATCATAAACAGTCTAATTTATTATGTCTAAGACGTATTTAAACCAAGTTGAGAAAACGAAAATGTTGGCGGAGGGATTATCGGCCAACCAAGCGATTGTACGCCACGTAGGCATCAACGATGAGCAGGTGGCCGAATTGAGCCAAATCGCCGCAGAGGCAGAAGTGTTAAACCATGCCGTCGATGAACTGCGAGCCGCACTGAGCGTGAAAACACGAGAGGCCAATCGCAAGTTAGTCGAGGTGCGAGAAAAGACGCTGGCCGCCAAACGGGTCATCAAACGTAGCTACGAGCCTGAGCGTTGGAAGGAGTTTGGCATTTTGGACAAGCGATGACTCCTTGCCGAGGGTTAAACTAACGATGGGCAACGAACGAAAATCCGTTGCCCATCGTTTTCAAATTCGTTGCCCATAGAATTGTAGTTCGTTGCCCAACGAACGCTAATCCGTTGCCCGAAGAACTGCAGTTCGTTGCCCAACGTACGCAGACACGATGGACAACAGCTTTATGAGGTTGCGCCTACTTGCCAATCTCCGTCAGATAACGCTCAGCCTCGATAGCGGCTTTACAGCCACTGCCTGCAGCCGTAATAGCCTGGCGATAATGCGGATCGGCCACGTCGCCCGCGGCAAAGACACCGGGAATACCGGTACGGGGACTGCCGTCGATCGTCACGATATA
>CAMGEM010000056.1 GCA_946055095.1 uncultured Parabacteroides sp.
GTTCCGTGTGCAGTCCGTCTCCTCGGTCAAGGAGGCGAAGCAGCGTATGGAGGGATCGTTTTACGACCTGGTTTTGTCTGATCTTCGTCTGCCGGACGGTGATGGTATTGCGTTGCTGCATTGGATGAAAAGCCAATGTCCTACCGTACCTGTTATTTTGATGACCGGGTATGCGGAGATTCAGAGTGCGGTGTTGGCCATGAAATCGGGAGCAGCGGATTACATCGCTAAACCCTTGAATCCAGAAGAGTTGTTGAACAAGATCAACGAGTCGTTGGCTTCGAATGCGGAATCCGTGGTAGCGCAAGCATCTTCCTCTTCCTTGCCGGAGCCGAATCTGTATATTGAGGGACAAAGTGCGGCGGCACGGGTGCTTTATGAGCATGTGCGTTTGGTGGCACCAACGGATATGTCTGTGTTGGTGACAGGAGCCAGTGGTACGGGAAAAGAGTATGTGGCCCGACGCATTCATGCGGAGAGCGGTCGCTCCAAGGCTCCTTTCATAGCGGTAGATTGCGGAGCTATTCCCAAAGATTTGGCTGCTTCTGAGTTCTTTGGCCATGTGAAGGGCTCTTTTACCGGTGCGATTGACCATAAGACAGGTGCTTTCGTGGCAGCGGATGGTGGCACCATTTTCTTGGATGAGATCGGCAATCTGTCGTATGCGGTGCAGGTGCAGTTGTTGCGGGCGCTGCAAGAACGTAAGGTGCGTCCGATCGGCAGCAACCAGGAGATTCCGATCAATGTGCGTTTGATCTCCGCTACGAATGAGAATCTGCGTGCGGCTATTGAGAAGGGCGAATTTCGTGAGGATCTGTATCACCGTATCAATGAGTTCTCGATCCGTATTCCTGGTTTGAAGGAGCGATCGGAGGATCTGTTGCTCTTTGCGAACCATTTCCTGGACTTGGCGAATAGTGAGTTGCGGAAAGAGGTGGTCGGCTTTGACCGGGAAACCATTCAATTGTTCCAATCCTATGCTTGGCCGGGTAATTTGCGCCAGATGAAAAATGTGGTGAAATATGCTACGCTCTTGGCTTCCGGCCGTTACATCACTCGCCAGGAGCTGCCGGAGGAATTGTTAGAATCGATTAGTAAACCGTCAACAACTGATTTATCGTTGCATGATGAGACCCATGAACGCGCACTTATTTTAAAGGCATTAGCCGAGAGTGGAAATAATAAGACTCGGGCGGCTATGCTTTTGGGTATTGATCGAAAGACACTTTACAATAAGTTGAAAAACTATCAATTGAACTAATCAAAGTACAAAGAGAGGAATGACTGATTTAATACCAGTCTTTGTGTTTCATATAGAACCAAGTAAGGCAGCCAATGAGAAGTAAGGCTCCCCAAGCAAACAAATAGCCATATTCCCATTCCAACTCAGGCATGTAGTGGAAGTTCATACCCCATACTCCGACTAAAAAAGTAAGTGGTATGAAGAGTGTGGAAACTACGGTTAAACGTTTCATGATGGTATTCATGCGCAGATCATTGTTAGAAATGTAGAGATCAACCAATGAGGAGGTGATCTCTCTGCAATTTTCCGTAGTCTGAATTATAAACAGAAGTTGGTCTTGTAGATCATTGTATATAGGTGCGAGTTCCTGATTTATCAAGTTTTGATTGAGAACCAGCTTATTGAATTGCTCTTTGAGTGGTTGTGCAATTCGCTTCATTGCCATGTATTCCTTGCGATGTTGCTGGATGAGTGCTCCAATCGTACGACTGTTCGTGCTTGAGGGAGTAATTAGTTGTTCCTCGATTTCCATCAGAACATCTTCTATCTTTGATACTGCCTCAATCATGCCTGCAAAGAGTGTATTGAGCAAAAAGGCTAATAATAGGCCTGATCCCTTTTGGCGGATGTTCAGTCTGTTGTGTTCAATGGCTTTGTGTACAATGTCAAAAACGGGATCATCACTCTCAGTAAAGGTGATGATCGTTTTGCCACAAACCAAGATACCTACGTGCTCTGTCTGCAGGGTATGACCTGTCTCTATAGAACAGTCTTTGAGAATAATAAAGGTATGTGTGCGATCGCTTTCAATTTTTGATACATGTTGAGGTGTCAATACATCTTTGGCATCTACGTCATGCAGACCAAACTCTTTGACGATGCGCATCACGGTTTCCGCATCATTCAATCCGCAAACCTCTAACCAATTGATTTTCTCTGGATCGATTAATGGCTTGAAAGAGCATTCCGATGGACTCACTGCTTTTCGCTGCAAACCTTGTGCGTTGTATTGTGTGAGGCGGATACCGGTAGAGGTAGGCAACTCTCCGGCATAGATATACTGCTCAGCCAAATGACGATTGGATAGGTGTCGTTTGTGATGTACGTTATCCTTCCGCTTCATAAGATTCTATTAGGCTAATTCGACAACGGTGATGCCTGCACCTCCAAATTGTACGTGCTCGTCGTGGAAACGACGCACGCCGGGGACGCTGGCTAAGTATTCCCGGATGAGTTGCCGGAGAATGCCGGTTCCTGTGCCATGCAAGATACGCACCTGATTGGCTCCCACTTGGATCGCATCATCAATAAAATAGGTGACCGCTTGTAACGCCTCATCGCCTCGCATCCCTCGTACGTCAATTTCTTGTTTGAAATGCAACTTCTTCTCGTGCATCTCATCGGCGGTCTGCGTGCTGATGAAGGTGCTCTTCTGAATTTCCCGCTTAATCTGCCCTTTGCTGACCTTCTCTAATTGTTCCACCTTGACTGTACTCTTGAGCATACCGAAAGCCACGACCGCCTGTTTGCCCTGCAACTCCAGGACTGTTCCTGCGGAGGTTTGTCCCTTGAGACGTACGGAGTCGCCTACCTCGATCGTGTTACGGTCGAAGAGGGGTTGAGCGGGAGCCTTCTGCTTTTGCTGCTTCCGCTGGTTACGCGCTTTCAGCTTGGCCATCTTGCGTGCGATGCGGTCGTCTTCCTCCTCTGTCTCTTGTACGGAGGCTTTAAACTCCTCCAGCGCCTTGCGGGCTAACTTGGTCTGTTCTTTCTCGGCTTGTGCCTCCTTGATCTCACGCACGGTATTCTCAATCCGAGCGTTAGCCTCCTGCAGGATGCGTTGTGCCTCGGCTTTCGCCTCACGGATAATCTCTTTCCGCTGTTTATTCACGTCGGTCAGATCCTGCTCATAACGCCCGACAATCTCCTCCAGTTTCTTCTCTCGCTGACGAATATTCTGCCGTTTGCTCTCCCAATACCGTTTGTCGCGCACGATATCTTGCAGGTATTTATCCATATTGATATAGTCGGCACCCACTTTGGCAGAGGCCTCTGCGATAACCTCCTCTGGCAAACCGATTTTACGGGCGATCTCCACCGCAAAGGAACTTCCCGGATTACCGATAGAGAGCTTAAAGAGTGGTTGCATCAAATGGCGATCGTAGAGCATCGCTCCATTGACGACACCTGGTGTATCTTCCGCGAAATGCTTCAAGTTTTGGTAGTGCGTGGTGATTACTCCAAAGCTACCGTTACGATTGAAACGATCGAGCAGGGCCTCGGCGATTGCCCCACCAATCTGCGGCTCGGTGCCACTGCCAAACTCATCGATCAGCAGCAAGGTACGTTGGTCGCAATGCTTGACGAAATACTTCATGTGTGTTAGGTGTGAACTATACGTACTGAGATCGTTCTCAATACTTTGCTCATCGCCAATATCAATGAAGAGTTGCTCGAAAATACCTACTCTGGATCGCTCATGGAGCGGAATCAGCAATCCGCATTGCAACATATATTGCAGCAAACCAACGGTTTTCAAGCAGACGGATTTACCACCGGCGTTCGGACCGGAGATGATCAAGATGCGTTTCTCCTCGGTCAGTTCAATGTCTAACGGGACAACCGACTTGCCCTGTTTGTGCAAAGAGAGGTAGAGCAGGGGATGCACAGCACTGGCCCAATCTACCTGTTGTTTATCCTCTACGATGGGTTTAATGGCTTTGATTTGCTCAGCGAATTGCGCCTTCGCTTGGATGAAGTCAATATCCGCCAAGAACTCGTAGGCTTGCAACATGTCAGGGGTGAGCGGCCGGATTACATTGGTGAACTCCGTGAGGATCTTGACAATCTCTCGGCGTTCTTCCCCCTCTAACTCCCGAATCCGGTTATTGGCTTCCACGACCACTTCAGGCTCAATGAAGACCGTCTTTCCGCTGGCTGATTCATCGTGCACAATGCCTTTGATCTTTCGCTTGAAGGCGGGAGCGACAGGAATCATCAGTCTGCCGTCTCGCATGGTGGGTGTCACATCCTTATCGACCACACCCTCCGTTTGTGCCGCGCGCAGGATGGATTGTAAGCTGCGAGAGATCCCACTCATGGTGATTGTCATCTCTCGACGGATCTGTGAGAGGGTCGGAGAGGCACTGTCTTTGACTTTGCCAAACTTGTCGATAATGGCATCAATTTGCCGGACCACTTGTGGAAAGACAAAAATATCGCCTGCTAAGGCGGTCAGAGCCGGGTAGGGGATTTCTCCCTCCTCGTCAGGCTTTAAGAAATTGACAATATCATTGATGGTTTGGAGCGAACGTTTGAGATCGAACAGCTCTCGCTCGTCCAACCAAGTACCCTCGGGACGAATCCGTTTGAGGGAATAGCGTACGTCAAAAAAGAAGTTGCCAGGGAACTCTTGATCTCCGTGCAGGATGCGCACAAACTCGTCTGTCTCTTCTAATCGGCGACACACTTCCTCAAACTGCGTACAGAAACACATGTCGGCCACTCGTTCCTCTCCCAAGGGACTTAGGCAACGCTCCGACACCAATCGACGGATCTTATCAAAACCCGTTTTTTGCTCGAAATTAGTAGGATATACCACGCTTTCCTGTTTTATTATTGAATCTCTACAATCACCTCGGTGCGTACAATGGGACGGACGGTGATGTCTAACACCTGTCTCCCTCGCTTGACTTGAAATACACACGAGTTGTTACCTGACGGATTGATGTAGGGTGTGAAATAATAGAGGTAGGTGAAGGCCGAAAGATAATCGGGGTCTGCCGCCGCATCAGCTACCTGCGTATATTTGAATAGATCCCAATTCATGCAATAGCGGAAGCCCTGAGCGTCCGTGAAACGGGTTTTGGGATCACGCAGCTCCATGGTGTGGCTGATGAACCGTTTATAAGCGGCAGAGAACTCCTCCGCGGAATGGTTCAATTTGTGTTTGCCAATCTTCTGGATCACGTCGCGTGCCCGGATCCCCGCCGCATAAGCGGGTGATTTACGATCTACATCCAGCACATACTCCAAGCGGTCGATGTCATATTGAATGCCGGTGTAGTTATAGCTACGTCGGTTGACGGTGTATTGCGGGTTACGCATATATTTCAGATAGGGGAATTGCATCAGCATCAACGGCACGTGGATGCGTGCGTACTCATCCAAGCGGTATGATTGCTCCATCAATTCATTGGCCTCGCATTCCCAAAGCACGCGACCCGGCACCTCTTTTTGATCCACGAAGCGGATTCCTAATTGCAGCAGATACTCAGCCTCTGATTCCGCTGCGGCATAACTCAAGAAGGGTAGTTTCACCATTTTACCCTCGGTGAAATCATAGCGGTAGGTCGCTTCTTTATCTACGACGATTCTATTCGCACCCTTGTAGTTCGGGTTCTTGTCGAAGAAATAGAAAGTCTGGACAAGCAAATCCGGTTGTTCGCTATTGACCTCCATCCCTTTTTTGATCAGTTCGCGCTCGATACACTCGTTGATGTTTGTCTCTAACTTGCGATTAGCCTCATCAATACGGGCGAATGTGAAGGTATGGAAGTGCGCAAAATCGACCTCCTCGGTCGTGACCGTTGTCTTGAAGGGGCAGATAAACTTCTGCTCGGCGGTTGTTTCCAAGCTATACATCGCGAAAGCGGAAGCCAACTGATCCTCCGTGATGGCATTGCTCTTCTTGCATTCCTTTTTGATGTCAATTTGACGAGGAATGCCAGAGAGGTTGCTGACCGTCAGCGTCACGGAGCTCTTTCCGCTGGCGTTGAACAGCTCCTTGATCTCTTCGGGCACCACTTCCCTCACATCTACTCCATCAATCAGCTCAATCACATCGTCCACTTTCAATCCGGATTGCGCGGCAGAGGAGTTGGGCACTAAGCTGCGAACCACCGGTTTCTCGAAGCCCCATTGGCTCCGTTCACTAAGCTCATAGGCAAACCCCAATCGGCAAACCGTGGTGTTGTTTTGAGCCGTTGCGTACAAAGTGGCCGTTAGACATAAAATGGAAGAGAGAAGCAAATGTTTTGTCTTATCGTTGAATTTGATCATAACCTATAATAGAATACTTACATTTTTAATATCAGCTACGAGGTCACCGAAGTGATTCATGCTCCCGCATACCTCGTAATTTTGAAGCAAAGGTAAAGATATTTTTCGATGCGACATGCGCTTGGCAACATATTTGCAGAGAGAACAATGAGCGAGCGTGCGAATAAAGCCTCATCGGTACTTGGTTTACAGATTGTTTTGTTCGCCTATCGTGCTAACAATGAAGAAGAAATATAAAAATAAACAGATAGCTATGGATACGAAGAATCCGAACGAAAAAGAAATGAAAACTGCCAATCCCGAAGAAATGGAGCAGCAGGAGGTGACAAATTTGCAGGATAATCAGGCAGAAAAGGCAGAAGAAACGGCCGCACAAGACAATGTGGCGGACGATTTGGCAGCCTTGCAACAAAAATATGAGGAGCTGAATGATACGCATCTGCGTTTGCGTGCGGAATTTGACAACTACCGTAAGCGGACCATGCGTGAGAAGGCCGACCTGATCAAGATGGGTGGTGAGGGCGCTTTGAAAAACTTGCTCCCCGTGATTGATGATTTTGAGCGGGCGTTGCAGAATATCCCTACGACCGAAGAGGTGAAGGCGCTTCGTGAAGGCGTTGAACTGATCTATACCAAGTTCATCAACTATTTGGGTCAGCAAGGCGTAAAGGCCATCGAGGCGGTTGGCAAGCCGTTCGACACGGAGGAGTTTGAGGCGATCGCTACCATTCCTGCTCCGCAGCCAGACTTGAAAGGCAAGGTGATTGATTGCGTACAGACAGGTTATGTCTTGTATGACAAGGTGCTTCGCCATGCGAGAGTGGTGGTAGGTGAGTAAGCCTAATAGTAAAGGACGAACAGGTAAAAGAGAAACGAGGATGGCAAAAAGAGATTATTATGAGGTGCTGGGCGTGGAGAAAAACGCTACGGCAGACGAGATAAAGAAGGCCTATCGTAAGAAGGCGATCCAGTATCATCCCGATAAGAACCCGGGTGATAAGGAGGCGGAAGAGAAGTTCAAGGAGGCGGCTGAGGCTTATGATGTCTTGAGCGATCCGCAGAAGCGGCAACGTTATGATCAGTTTGGTCATGCGGGGGTAGGCGGTGCTTCACAAGCTGGCGGTGGCTTCGGCGGTGGCATGTCTATGGACGACATCTTCTCTCAGTTCGGAGACATATTTGGTGGTCATTTCGGTTTCGGTGGCTTTGGTGGCTTCGGTGGAGGTCGTAGCGGGGGTCGTCATGTGAACAGAGGCTCCGATCTGCGCGTGAAGGTGAAGTTGTCACTCAAAGAGATTGCCACAGGCGTAGAGAAGAAGATCAAAGTGAAGAAATATGTGCCCTGTTCCCATTGTAACGGAACGGGCGCTGAGGGTAGTGACGGTTTCAAGACGTGCGACACCTGTAAAGGTTCGGGTGTAGTTACCCGCATCGCTAATACCATCTTGGGTCAGATGCAGACACAGAGCACCTGCCCGACTTGTGGTGGCGAAGGAAAGGTAGTGGTCAAGAAATGTCCGCATTGCAACGGCGAGGGCATCGTGCGTGATGATGAGATCATCACGTTGAATATCCCAGCCGGCGTGGCTGAGGGTATGCAGCTCTCCATGTCAGGAAAAGGAAATGCCGCTCGTCATGGTGGCATCAACGGTGATCTGCTGATCTTGATCGAGGAGGAGCCGCATCCTGAGTTGATTCGTGATGAGAACGATTTGCTCTATAACCTGTTGCTGACGGTTCCGCAGGCGGCATTGGGTGCGACAGTCGAGGTGCCGACAGTGGATGGTAAGGCGAAACTGAAGATCGAGCCGGGTACGCAGCCAGGTAAGGTCTTGCGTCTGCGCAACAAGGGTCTGCCCTCTGTCAATAGCTATGGCACAGGTGACCTCTTGGTCAATGTGAGTGTCTATATCCCGGAGAACTTAACGGCTTCGGAGCGTAAGGCTTTGAACAATTTGGCTGATTCGGAGAACTTCCAGCCGAATAAGACGGTCAAGGAAAAACTTTTCAGTAAGTTCAAGCATTTCTTCGACTGAGCAGATATTGTTAGATAGTTAGGAAATGATTTATGGCTTGTTGGTATCCATTACCGCAAACCATAAATCATTTTTTTTGTGCTTGTTTGTTCAGCGTCTCATCTCCCAGAAGGCGACCGCGGAAGCTGCCGCCACATTGAGCGAGTCCACGCCGTGGGCCATCGGGATGCGAGCCACATAATCCGCTTCGGTAATCGTCGTTTGCGGAAGGCCATCTCCCTCCGTACCTAAAATAACTACCAACTTCTCAATCTGTTTGAAGCGCGGATCATCAATCGGAAGCGCATCAGGTGTGAGGGCCATCGCCACTGTTTGGAATCCCAAGGAGTGCAGTGTCGCGAGGGGTTGGTCGAACCAGGTCCACGGTACCAAGAACACGCTTCCCATAGAAACTCGGATCGCCCGTCGGTTGAGTGGATCGCAGGAGTTGGGAGTCAATAGCACCGCATCGATGCCCAAGGCGGCAGCCGAACGGAAAATCGCACCGATATTGGTGGTATCCACCACCCCTTCAATCATAGCGATGCGTTTGGCGTTTTGGCAGACCTGAGCGACTGTCGGTAGGTGCGGACGGCGCATGGCGCATAACACACCCCGTGTGAGCGTATAGCCTGTCAAGGTAGCCAACAGTTCCCGCTCGCCGGTATAGATGGGAATGTCGCCACAGCGTGCAAGAATGGGTTGGGCATCGCCCTCGATATGCTTACGTTCGCATAGGAGGGCAATAGGCTCATAACCCGCTTCCAAGGCTACCCGAATCACTTTGGGGCTTTCGGCAATGAAAATGCCCTCCCCCTCTTCCTTTTGCTGGCGTAATTGGGCTTCCGTGAGGCGGCTGAACAACTCCACACCCGGATGGGACAACGAGTGAATCTCGATGATCGGCATCACTCGGTCAGTTTGAAGCGTAACCGCAAACGTCCGTCGGTATAGTCGTAAGTCAACAACTTGAAGTGACCGATCTCCGCGGTGTTGCTCACATGCGCGCCGATACAGGCACAAGCGTCGTAATCACCTACCCGAACAATACGCAACGTCTCGCTGGCCTCTTCGGGGAGTTTGCTGAGATCCACAATCGCCGCTGCCTCCTCACGACGCATAAACTCAATGGTGATGGGCAGGTGCTGGTCGATAACCTCATTGACTTTCCGCTCGATCTCCGCCATTTGTTCAGGCGTAGGAGCCTCGCTTAATTCATAATCACACTTCGATTTCTTTCGTTCAATGTGCGCATTGCGTGAACGAGGACAGCCAAAAAGGCGTACCATGGTTTGATTCAGGATATGCTCCGCGGTGTGCATCGGCGGATATTCCGTCTTGTTGTGTGCATTTAATTGTATTTCTGATTCCATGTCAAAACAGCGTTTGAACTCTTGTTCGAAATTAGGGGTGAAACATTGTTTGCCAAGATTGGCCTTGATCTCTTCGATGGTCCAGAACCGGGCATCGGCTAACTCTTCGGGATCGGGAGAGAAGGGACCCTCGTAGCAGGTACGGTAGGTGTTTACCAACTCCTTCTCTACGGCTGACTCGAACACGTAGCGTTGCACGAACTGTGGGGTAAAAGCTGTTACGCCCAACTCCTCACGCACTTCTCGGCGGAGGGCCTCCTCGATGGTCTCTCCGTAATCGACATGCCCCCCGACCGCGGTGTCCCATTTGCCGGGTTGTATGTCTTTACTCATGGCGCGTTTTTGCAGGAAGAGATCACCTTGCTGATTGAAAATGTGTAGGTGTACCACCGGGTGCAACAGCTTACTGCCACTGTGGCATTCTTGGCGGGTGGCTTTGCCAATGACCTCACCCGCCTCGTTGACCAAAGGAAAAACTTCCATTCTGATTGCTACAATTTTGAATGTTGATTTCGTTTAGAGTGCCTTATCCAGCATTTGCTGTCTGGCAGCCTTGAACGCGTTGACAATCTCCTCCATCACTTCCGCTACGCTTTGCTCTTCATGCAACAGGGAGGCGATTTGTCCGATCTCTAACTCTCCGTTTTGCAGGTCACCTTCGAAGATACCCTTCTTCGCACGACCTTTGCCCAACAGCTCACGCAGCTCCTCTGCGGAGGCACCACGTGCCTCGGCCTCCTCGACCGCTGTCGTGAAATCGCCTTTCACCAAACGGGTAGGGGAGAGCTTCTTCAAGAGCAATTTCGTGTCGCCCTCCTTCAAGTTAAGACAAAGCTGTTTGAAATTGTCGTGTGCGGAGCTCTCTTTCGTCAAGGCGAAGCGGGTGCCGATCTGTGCGCCCTCCGCACCTAAGGCCATAACAGCTAACAGGCCTTCACCAGTAGCGATGCCACCTGCAGCCATTAAGGGAAGAGAGGTGGCTTTCCGAACGGCTGGAATCAGGCAGAGCGTAGTTGTCTCCTCTCGGCCGTTATGCCCACCGGCCTCAAATCCCTCCGCTACGATGGCGTCCACACCCGCCTCCTCGCATTTGGCCGCGAACTTGGCGCTACTGACCACATGGGCCACCTTGATGCCTGCGGCTTGCAAACGGGCTGTCCAGGTCTTGGGATTACCCGCGGAAGTGAAGACAATCTTCACGCCCTCTTCCTGGATAATCTGCATGAGGGTCTCGATCTCTGGATACATCAGGGGGACGTTCACACCAAAAGGTTTTGTGGTAGCTGCCTGGCATTTACGGATATGCTCACGCAACACCTCCGGGTGCATGGAGCCTGCGCCCAGTAGGCCTAAACCGCCTGCGTTGCTCACTGCGGCTGCTAATCGCCAACCGCTGCACCACACCATACCACCCTGTATAATAGGATATTGTATATCGAAAAGCTCACATATTCTGTTCATGATTTCAACTCTTTATAATAAATTGGTGCGCTAAGATAGCGATTATTTTTATTTTTAACGCGTGCGAGTAACAATTTGAAAGTAAGATTACCTAAATCTTTCTTATCTTCGCGCCGTGAAATTTAAATACATTTATATTTAGGTTATGAACAAAATGCTAATGGCCGCTGGGTTGGCGGTTATTTTGGGAGCATGTTCCTCTCAACAGCAAAGTGATGTAGCCAAGACTACACCCAATCCGTTTTTCACGGAGTACACAACACCTTTTGGCGTTCCTCCTTTTGACCAGATCGAGGTAGCGCACTATAAACCTGCGTTATTGAAGGGCATGGAAGAGCATGTCAAGGAGGTTGAGGCGATTGTGTCCAATCCGGAAGAACCGACTTTCGAGAATACGATTGTGGCGCTCGATCAATGTGGCCAATTGTTGGAGAAAGTAATGTATGCGTTCGGTGGTCAGTCGAGCGTGAATACCAATGATGAGATTCAGGCCTTGGAGCAGGAGTTTTACCCGATGCTCTCCAAGCACTCGGATGACATTCGGATGAATCCGAAGCTGTTTGCTCGTGTGAAGGCAGTCTATGAGAAGAAAGAGCAGTTAGGGCTCGACAAGGAGCAAATGAAGCTGTTGGAGGAGACCTACAAAGGGTTTGCCAGAGGTGGTGCAAACCTGTCGGAGGCAGATCAAGCGAAGTTGCGTGAGCTGAACACGAAGATCTCTACGCTGCAGCTGACCTTCAGCCAGAACGTGCTGAAAGAGACCAATGCGTATCAGTTGGTGATTGACAATGAGGCGGATCTTTCCGGCTTGTCGGATGACGTGAAGGTAAAGGCGGCTGAGACCGCGAAAGAGAAGGGCTTGGAGGGCAAGTGGGTCTTCACCTTGCACAACCCGAGCGTGATGCCTTTCTTGCAATATGCCGACAACCGTGAGTTGCGTCGTCAGATCTTCGAGGCTTATACACATAGAGGCAATAACAACAATGCCAACGACAACAAAGAGATCGTGAAGCAGTTGGTGGCCGCTCGTTTGGAGAAGGCGAAGCTGATGGGCTATAAAGACTATGCCGCTTTCGTGCTGGAGGAGAACATGGCGAAAGATGAGAAGAACGTCTATGACCTGTTGGATCAGGTGTGGACTCCGGCTTTAGCGAAGGCGAAAGAGGAGTTGGCCGACATCAATGCCGAGATCAAGAAGGAGGGTGGCGACTTCGAGGCAGCTGGTTGGGACTGGCGCTACTATTTCGAGAAAGCCAAGAAGGCGAAGTATAACGTCGATGAGAATGAGATGCGTCCCTATTTCGAGTTGGGCCATGTGCGTGAGGGCATCTTCTACACGGCGAATAAGCTGTATGGCATCACCTTCACGGAGATCAAGGACATTCCGAAGCCCGATCCCGATGCGTTTGCTTTCGAGTGCAAGGATAAGGATGGCACGACGTTGGGTGTGCTCTATATGGACTTCTTCACCCGTCCGGGCAAGGGTGGTGGCGCTTGGTGTGGTGGCTATCGCTCACAGACCTATAAGGATGGCAAGCGTGTGCCGCCGATCGTGACGACTGTCTTCAACTTCAGCAAGCCGGCTGAGGGACAACCGGCGCTGTTGACGGCGGATGAGACGGAGACCGTCTTCCACGAGTTTGGTCATGCGTTGCACAGCCTCTTCGGGGATGTACATTATTATGGAGTGGCCAATGTGCCTCGTGATTTTGTCGAGCTGCCTTCACAGGTGGATGAGCACTGGGCTTTCGAGCCGGAGGTGCTGAAGGTGTATGCGAAGCACTATCAGACGGGTGAGGTGATCCCGCAGGCGTTGGTCGATAAGATGATCAAGGCTGGCAAGTATGGCCAGGGCTTCGCTACGACGGAGTATGTAGCCGCTTCCTTATTGGATATGGATTACCATGTGTTGAAAGAGATTCCGCAAGATTTCGACATCGAGAAGTTTGAGGCAAAGGTGATGGGTGACCGTGGCTTGATCAGCCAGATTCCTCCTCGTTATCGTACTACCTACTTTGGTCACACCATGGAGGGTGGCTACACGGCTGGTTACTATAGTTATATGTGGGCAGAGGTGTTGGATGCCGACGCATTCGAGGCATATAAGGAGACAGGCGACATCTTCAATCAGGAGGTGGCACAGAAGTTCCGTCAGTATGTCTTGACACCGGGTGGCATCGACGATGCGATGGATATGTATGTCAACTTCCGTGGCAAGAAGCCGAGCATCG
>CAMGEM010000057.1 GCA_946055095.1 uncultured Parabacteroides sp.
GTGGATATTGAGGATCTGTTGCCTCGTGATAAGATCGAGATCGACTTGGAGAGCGTGAAGCAGTTGTTGGCTGAGCGCTGTATTTTAATTACAGGTGCGGCTGGTAGTATTGGTAGTGAGATTGTTCGCCAAGTAGCCCAATTTAATCCCAAGCGATTGATTTTGATTGATCAGGCAGAGACTCCTTTGCATGACATCCGACTGTTGATGGCTCGAAGGTGGCCGGACATTGAGGCGCATACTATCGTCAGTGATATTTGCATGAAAGAGCGCATGGAGCAAATCTTTGCGACCTATCGTCCGGAATATATTTTCCATGCGGCAGCTTACAAGCATGTGCCTATGATGGAAGATAATCCAGGGGAGAGTATCAGGAATAATGTGCATGGTACACGCATTATGGCCGACTTGGCAGTGAAATATGGTGCGAAGAAATTCGTAATGGTATCGACTGACAAGGCTGTGAATCCAACAAATGTGATGGGTTGTTCAAAGCGTATCTGTGAGATCTATGTGCAGAGTCTGGATAAAGCCATAAAAGATGGCAAGGTGAAGGGTGTTACCCAATTTGTAACGACTCGTTTCGGTAATGTCTTGGGATCGAATGGTTCGGTGATTCCTTTGTTCAGGGAGCAAATCAAGCGTGGAGGACCGGTCACAGTGACTCATAAGGATATCATTCGTTTCTTTATGCTGATCCCAGAGGCTTGTAAATTGGTGCTGGAGGCTGGTACGATGGGTCATGGAGGCGAGATCTTTGTGTTTGACATGGGTAAGCCGGTACGTATCGTCGATTTGGCTGAGCGCATGATTCGCTTGAGTGGTGCCAAGAACGTGGAGATCAAGTTTACGGGCTTGCGGGATGGCGAGAAACTCTATGAGGAGGTGTTGAATGATCAGGAAACAACATTGCCATCCGCACACCCGAAAATCAAGGTGGCGAAAGTGAGGGAATATGTCTATGCTGATGTTTGTGAGCAGGTAGATGCCATGGTGACTTCCAGCGCGAAAGAGGAAGATATGCAAATTGTGAAACACATGAAGGAGATGGTTCCTGAATTTAAGAGTCAACATTCGAAATATGAGGCACTGGATTGAATATGGGGGGGGTAAATGGGATGACTTTGGTCATCTGCCCAAGGTAACAAAACAATGTGCCCAAATAACTTTCTGTTAGTAGTTATTTGGGCACATTGTCGTATGTATGAGTTCCTCACTTAGTATTTCTCGAAGTGTAGCCGCAAGTATTCAGAACTTAACACCATTTTGCTGCGGCTAAGCTCGTCCACATGAAAGGCTTCACGAGGAATACTGTTTATTCCGAAAGGACGGACCTTGTTGATGTCTGTCAAGGGCTCGCTTTTGTCAAATGTATTGATATAAGGATCGTGGAGAATCAAGGAGTCCCCTTGATGTTCAAATCGGTAGAAAACAGTTGCCGGTTGCAGTTGCAGCAGATTTCCTTGAACTGCATAGGCTATGTTGGAACCGTTCATATCTACTGTTGTTTGATTACTCAACGAGTCGATGGCTTGTAGCCTCCAAAGTCCATCCAGATGGCCATTGTCAATATG
The DNA here is from genome assembly GCA_946055095.1 of uncultured Parabacteroides sp. Taxonomy (GTDB): domain Bacteria; phylum Bacteroidota; class Bacteroidia; order Bacteroidales; family Tannerellaceae; genus Parabacteroides. The sequence continues at coordinate 1,575 of CAMGEM010000057.1, forward strand.
TTCAATGTCGCACGAAGTGAGCCCTGCGATCAAAGTGGTGGCTATGATATAGGCTAATTTTCTCATCTTGCTTGTTTGGTTTTAATGATTCCTGTTTTCGTGACGGTCAATTGCACGCCATAATTGTCTCCCAATAGACCTCCTTTGTCGAATGCGAAGGCGGCTGTCATGTGCCATCCTCCCTTGGGAAGGTGGTAGGTGGCTTCCGCTAACCAGCTGACGTTGCGTCGAGGATGAGGATACATGGAACCATAAGTGCCATATCCTTTTTGATAGGTGAGCAACATTCGGTAGTCCAGTCCTGTTATTATCGCTCCTGAGATGCCTCCATGCCATGCGACAAATCGGTTGTTCTTGATTGAAATGCTCCCGTCTGTATTGTACAGCGGGGAGAGATAGAGTGGATTGCCCATCACCATACCCCAATGCTGCCAGCCAGTGAAAATACTATGGTTATAGTAGTTATCACGTCCACCAATGTGATCGGGGATGCCTGCTGTGTGATCATGATAGATCGGGCCACTTTGGTATTTGGTGTAGAGATATTCCAGTACAACGCTCTTTATCCAAGTACCTTGCTTGAGCGTCAATTCTCCGCCCAACATGATGTCTTTCAAGTCATACAAGAAATAGCGATGGTCTTTCTTCACGTTCCATTCCTCCCCTTGACCGTAGCCGTCATAGTCCAGAAAGAACATAGAGGAGTGATCCTCGAAATAGTGATCTGCATAGATACCCAGATTCCAGGTTGGCGCATCGTAGTTAATGCGTGCTACCCAGCTACCTAACATATCCCCTTCCACATTCTGATAGGTCGTTTCACCCACATCACTACCGCCTCCCTTAAAGGCATTCCAGAAAGACTTTAAATCATGGCTGTTAGGGATGCCAATCAATTGTCCATTTTCCCATTTCCGGTAAGAGGTGCCACCAAAAAGGGTGGCGTGCTCAAGGCCCAACTCAACACTTAATGGATACTTATCCACATTACCGATACGTAGGTAGCCTGCTTTTGTGTGGTAGAGCGCATCTTCGGTATATTTGGATTGTTTGTTGGTGAAATCCTTCTGCCACTTGTCGTCAGTGGTCTTGCCATAGGCGATATGTCCTTTCAGGCCAATCCACCCCTTTGCGAAAGTCAGGTATTCAGGCAACGCAATACGCACTTGTGGTACCGGTCGAGCATTGATGCCCAACGTCTGCGAGCCACTGCTAAGCTGGTTGTTTTTTAACTCCATAGGCCATTGCTTGCTGCCTATGGTCAAGACACCCTTCAGCCATCGTCCTTCCGCATAGGCTTCTTGAATGATCAATGTGCTTGTGAAATTATACCCTACCGCTACAGAGGCTCCATAGCCATAATCAAACGCTTTGTCAGTCGTCTTTGCTAAAGGCTTATTAAGCCCAGCCAATAAATAGCCATTGTATTTATCCAAACTACTTAGGCCATATTTATTTGCGCTCAACCATAGGGGCGTAAAATCCCCTCCACTGTTCGTGGTTTGCAGGGTCACGTTCCAGTTGATGTCTTGCTGGGCAAATGCAATAGGGGCGATCAATGCCGCTGTAAATGCCAAAATGTATCGTTTCATCCGCTACGTAGAATTAATGTTGCGAAGGTAGTGTTTTTCTTGGAGAAGTTTGGAGATAATCTTCTTTTTTTGGTTACTTTTGGCTGACTTAAAGAGCGTACGAAGATGAAACTCTATCATAAAATGACGTTGAAGGCCTTTGTGGAAGCTTTTGAGGAGGTGCAAGGGATGGAATCCACTTTCCGATTGAAGGTTGTGGAACTGATGCATCAAGTTCCGGAGGCGGAGATCGACTATAGTCTTTGGTTGTTGAGGCGGGCGATACAGGCTTATGAGACGGCGCATGAGATTCCGGATGCGCAGAGCAAACGGGATATGCCTTTCCTGCGGGAGGGCACTCGCATGTTGATCGGTCCAGAGCAAGGCGCTTTTATCGCTTCGTTTCGGGAAGAACCTTATCCGGATGAGCGTTCAGAACCTGCTGTGATGTTGGAGTTGGACTATAAGGCTTTGGCGGAACATTGTCTGTTTGAGAATCTCTCTTTACTCTCCTGTAAATATGAGAAGGATGCGTTTGTGGCTTTCTTGCTTCCGCAACTGGAGCGGGAGTATGACAAAGTCTTTTTCGACGCTGAGCATACTGGTTTTACAGCGGATTCCCGCTTTTTTACTTTGTTGCGTTTGGTCTGTTTGGAGGGATGCGAACCTCAGAAAGCAGCGGAGAAGGAGTGGCGCTTGGTCACGACCTGCCCCAATGAGGAGGCGCTTTACTGCTATGAGTCGGGCGATTTGATTCCCTTCATGTATGTGGAGTTACCGGTGAGTTGCGTACAGCGGATTACTTTGCTGGATCGGTCTCGTCAACCCTTGCTTTTCGGCACACTCAATGGATTCTTGAAGAGCAGAGGATTGTCGGCTCCGCAGTTGTTAGGATTGGAATAATTTTAAATCAATAGAAGTATGGTTGTTTTATCAAATGACGAATTGACTGTTCAAGTGGCGGAACATGGTGCGGAATTGAGCAGTATCGTAGCGAAGGAGACGGGGAAGGAGTATTTGTGGCAAGCCGATCCCGCTTTTTGGAAACGTCACTCACCGGTGCTTTTCCCCATCGTGGGCAGTGTCTGGAACCAGACGTATCGGGCGGAAGGAGAGACGTTCACACTCTCGCAGCATGGATTTGCAAGGGATCGGGACTTTGTGTTGGTGCAACAAGGGCCGCATGAGGTTCGTTTTCGGTTGGAGAGTGATGCGGATACCTTGAAGGTCTATCCCTATCCGTTTGCTTTGGAGATCGGCTATCGCTTGCAAGGAAGGCAAGTGGAGGTGCTGTGGAAGGTGACCAATGCGGGAACTAAACCGATGTATTTCCAGATCGGTGCGCATCCAGCTTTCTATTACCCGAATTATGAAGCGGATCAGCCGGAGAGAGGCTACTTCCGTTTTGGGGAGAAGCGGTCATTGATCTATCGGGCTTTAGCCGAGAAAGGGTGTGTAGGCGATGAGGTACGCCCCGTGCCATTGGATGCGGAGGGCTTGTTGCCACTCGATGTACATACGTTTGATATAGATACCTTTATCCTGGAGAATAGCCAGATCAACCAAGTGGATCTGTTGGACAAGGAGAAGAATCCCTATCTCTCGCTGCGCTTCACGGCTCCTGTGGTGGGGTTGTGGTCGCCTCCTACGAAGAATGCGCCTTTTGTATGCATTGAGCCTTGGTATGGTCGTTGCGACCGAGTGAACTATACCGGTGAGTTCAAGGATCGGGATTGGGTGAATCAGCTGGCGGCAGGCGAAAGTTTTGAGGCTTCCTATGTGATTCTGATTCATTAAAACAGCATACCGATTGACATGCTCATCACATTGGTGCGCTTGTTGATCTGGATCTCAAAACTGGATTCGGGCGATGAGGAATAGAGCTGTTTGAAACTGGCTTCTGTCTGATTCAGCCCGAATTCATAGACAAAATCAAAGAAGAGGCGGCCGATGCTGACTCCCATACCGCTGACGATATTGACTCCAAAGGGGGTGTCGTCGTTCACGAAGCGTACCTCTCGATCATCTATCGCCATGTGATAATCCAATTTGTAGTTGTATTTCACCTTGGGACCGACCATAAGGCTTAATCCGTAAGGGCCTTGTTTCACTAAATGATAACCCAATAGGATCGGTAACTCTAACGATTGGGTACGCATCCGCAGGTTGCCCTTGATAGGGGGATCGATCACGCCATTGATTTCCGGAAAGGTGAGGACGAAATCCAGATGGCTCCGTCCATAATGCCAAGAGGGACTGGGCTGGATATAGAATCGCTGGATATTGAAACGAAAGAAAATAGCGGCCAGATACCCCACTTGGTAATTGGTGTGGAATTGATTGGCCTCGAAATCCAGTACACGCATGGAATTGACCACCGGAAGCGTCGCATTGAATCCCACTTTGGCACCGAAGTTGAACTTCTTTTGTTGTATGCGCAAGAGGTTTTCCGTTTGCAGCAAGATATTTTGCGCACCCAATGGATGACAGAGGAGGCAAAACAAGAATCCGATAAATAACCCTTTCCGCATCGCCACTTTTGTTGATGTTAGGATTTCTTCCGTTTTTGTACGGACCAACCAAACTTGCCGACCAATTCGCCTAACTCATAATACTTACCATGCGCATAGGCCAAGGGGTTGGCTTGACGAAGATCGAAAGCACCTGTGGTAGGATCCATATAGCGCTCATCCGCTTGTACATTGACTACCTCGGCGATGAACATATCATGGCTGCCCAATGCCATGACCTCTTTCACCCGGCATTCAATGCAGAGTGGCGACTCCTCCACGGTAGGCGCATGAACCACGGTCGCCTTGCCCGGAGTGAGTTTCATCTCCTCAAACTTATGGTGGTCTCTGCCTGAGTTGACCCCACACCAATCGGTTGCGTAGGCCAGATCACGGGTTGTCAAGTTGATGACAAACTCCATGTTTTTCTTCAAGATGGGGTAGGAGAAACGTTCTGGACGCACAGAGATATAACACATCGCTGGATTGGTACAGATCGTACCAACCCAAGCGACGGTAATAAGGTTGTATTCCGACGGCTCACATCCGCAACTGACCAAGACGGCCGGGAGCGGATAGATCATGGTTCCCGGTTTCCAGTCTTGCTTCACTTGATTACGATGTCTTCTTTATTAATCTTTCGCTCGCAATAGTGGCATTTGATGGTGCCCGTCTCTTTGTTGATCACGTGGAAACGAGTCAGCATCGGCTCGTTGTTGGTGATGCACTTCGGGTTGTTGCACTTCACCAAGCCAATCAATTCATCGGGAAGTGTGACTGTCTTTTTCTCCACCACCTGATAATCCTTGATGATGTTGAGCATCACGTTCGGTGCGACCAAGGCGATGCGGTTGATCTCATCCTCCGCGAAGAACTTGTTGGCGATCTTGATCATGCCTTTGCTCCCCATCTTACTGCTGGGGAAGTTGTTGCCGATCGTGATCTGGTTCTTCTCCTTGTCCAGCCCCAGCAAAGCGGCTACCTTGAATAACTTGTCTGAGGGGATATGATCAATAGCGGTTCCGTTCTCTAAAGCGGCTACCTGCAATTCTTTATTCTTGACTTCTGACACGGCTATATCAATTATATATTATGGATTATGAATGAAAAGATCTCAGTCCGTTACCTCTAAGCCCAAGACCTCGCTGATGATGGCTTGACGAGCGAACAATCCGTTGCGTGCCTGCTGGATGTAGTAGGCTTTGGGATTATCATCTACATCATAAGCGATCTCGTTCACGCGGGGCAGCGGATGAAGGATACGCAGGTTCTCCCGGCTATTCTTCAGCATATCGTTGCGCAGGATATAGACATTCTTCACACGCTCATACTCCTCCATATCGGTGAAGCGCTCACGTTGCACACGCGTCATGTAGAGAATATCGGTCTGGTTGATGATCTCTTCCGTGAAATCGGTATGCTCCTCGTATTTGAGCCCATGCTGGTCGCAGAAGTTCTTTTGCTCATCAGGCATACGCAACTCATTGGGTGCCACGAAATGGAAGGTGGGGTTGAAATGCGACATGCCGACAATCAGCGAGTGCACCGTACGGCCATACTTCAAGTCACCTACCATGGTGATCGTGAGGTTTTCTAATTTCCCTTGTGTCTTGCGGATGGAATAGAGATCCAGCATCGTTTGTGAGGGATGTTGGTTGGCTCCGTCTCCCGCATTGATGATGGGAATCTGGGTCACTTCAGAAGCGTATCGAGCGGCACCCTCTAAATGGTGGCGCATGATGATCAGATCCACATAGTTGCTGACCATCAAGATCGTATCTTTCAAGGTCTCTCCTTTGGAGGAGCTGGTTGTAGAGGCATCCGAAAAACCGATCACCCGGCCTCCCAAACGGTTTACGGCCGTCTCAAAGCTCAATCGGGTACGCGTAGAAGGCTCAAAAAACAGCGTAGCGGCCACTTTGCCTTCGAGCAATTTCCGGTTGGGGTTTTTCTCAAACTTCCCGGCATTATCCAAGATCCGAAGAATGTCCTCTTTGGAACATTGATCGATTGAAACTAAACTTTTGCTCTTCATAGATTGTATATTGTTTCTTATATGCGCGAAAGTATAAAAAAAGCGGAGACCGAAAGGCCTCCGCTTTGCATTTATTTTAAGAAATCAGCTAATTGCTTGGGAACGTAAAAGGTATTGTTCTTATCGACGTAAACGACCACGGATTGAAGGCGTATCTCCTCTTCACCCTTCTTGCCGGCCTTCACGATGTTGGAGAAGGGGGCAATGGTCAGCTGTTTCTTCTTATTTTTCTTGTTCTTGACCACCAATGAGGGAGAGCCTTTCTCCTCTGCGGAGGGAACGATCTGGCAATCATAGCCCTCGAATACTTGGGTGTGTGGCACGAAGTTGGCGGCGGTGAGCTCCTCCAAGTTGTCGTGTGTCAAACCGAAGAGGTTGCAGAGATACTCGTTCAACTCGATGTTGGTGTTCATGCCAATCGGCAAGGTTCCTTGCGGGTGATAAGCGGCCAAGAAGACCTCCTCGCCCGTATGTCCACCGGTCGTGAAGCCGAAACAGGTACGAGAGGTGATGATCTGCGCCATGAGTCCAGTCAGGTTGCCGCTGTACATGGAGGAGTTATCACTTTGCTTGCGTTGCTCCATGGGGATCGGGCTGTTCTTATAATCCTTGCAGTTGTTCAGGGCATTGAGCTCCTCGTCGGTCAGCTCAAAGCCGGCATAGGTACGGAACACCTCCTGCACCTCGCTGTTGGGCACACTGTTGACCTTCTTGGCAAAGCCCTCGGCAGTCAGCTTATAGAGGGAGAACTGGTGGAAAAGTTGATCTTTGGTCAGCTTGTCGTAGCCTGAGCAGGATCTGCGTCCTAAGCTGATGCCGCTATTGCCATGGTCGGGCAATACCACCACAGCCGTCTCTCCATTTTGGCGAGCGAACTCCAAAGCGGCACCACACGCACGGTCGAAGGCCAAGAAATCGGTAGCCATACCTACGGGATCATTGCCGTGAGCGGCCCAATCCACTTTGCTACCCTCTACCATCAAGAAGAAACCATCCGGATCTTTGGAGAGTTTCTCAATGGCTTTGCGGGTCATCTCCTCGATAGAGGGCTGCTGCGCTGGGTCACGATCAATGTCATAATCCATCTCTCGGTTGCCATAGAGTGCCCACATCTTATCGCCTTTGTCGGCACGCATCCCGTTCAAGTCGTTGCGATAGACATGGTAGCCATTCGCTTTCAGGTAGGCTTCGTCTGCCTCGCTCAACAGGCCTGCGCCACCACCGATCACGACATCCAGATCGTTGTGTGCCATTTGCGGAGCGATCCACTCATATTTGCCACGGTTGTAGCTGTGTGCGGAGCAGTCGGCCGGTGTGGCGTGTGGAAACTCGCAGGTGAATACCAAGCCAGCGGCCTTTCCTTGCAGTTGCTTACCAGCCTCCAAGACGGTGGTCAGTGGCTGGAAGGCACGAGCCGGATCGGTTGGGTAAATATCGTTGTCGGCATCTTGCTCCGGGTAGGTCGATACGTAACCTGTGCGGCTGGGTTGGCCAGTCATATAGCAAGAGGTTGTCGGAGCGGAGTCGCCAATAGGCGCATTAGAGGAGTGCGTACGCACGGTACCGCACAAATAGGGGTCGATATTCAATTTGGGTTTAGATGGATCTTGATACCATTGCAACCAGCGAGCAATAGAAACGGTCGCCAACGATGTGCCATCCGGAATCATAACGATCACATTCTTTACCGGTTTCACGTCCTCCTTCTCAATGGCTTGCATCGGCATCACAGCGGCTGCCAACAGAAGAAGGGATACAACTTGCTTTTTCATGTTTATATGTGTATTAGTTAATAAATAGACTATTTATCCAGTCGAATGATCTCTTCAGGGGCGCAGGTCAGCTGCTCGCCACCCGTAGCCGTCACCAAGAAGCTGTTTTCGATACCGACAGCTCCGATACCTGGCAAAACGAACTTAGGCTCTAAAGCGAAGACCATACCGGCTTGCAACGCGTCTTTCGAGCGGGGGGTCAGTACCGGCAGCTCGTTGATCTGAAGGCCAATGCCATGACCGACAAACTTCGCCTGTTGGCGTGTGCCCATGAAATTAGCCGTCAATCCGGCCTTCTCCACCCGATCGGCGGCGATGCGATAGAGCGCGGCGCAGGGCGTGCCCGGGCGAATCTCCTCTTTCACGGCCGCTTGGATCTCTAATGCCACTTGATGGGCTCGATAGGCCTCTTCTGGCAGACGACCTACGGAGAAGACACGTGTCATATCCGTGATGTAGGGGGTATAGTTTCCGGCCATATCAATCATGACAGCCATACCCTCTTTGAGCAACGTGCCATTGGCTCCTAACGGACAGGCCTCGTTGATGCCTCCACCACCTAACGCAAAATCGAAGGGCGAAGGAGTCTCGGCGTTGTCACCAGCCAAGAGACTGCCCATGAAAATATCCATGTTCGGCCCATAGGCACGGAACAGACCGATCGAACCGTTGCGTCGCATACGCAGCTCAATCTCGAATTGCAACTCCAAGTCGGTCATGCCGGGGCGATAGCAAGCGGGAATCTCTCGGTAGGTCAATTCATGCTGACGAGCCGCTATGCGGAATTGCTCGATCTCTAAAGGTGTTTTGATACGGCGTATCATACGCATAAAGAGTGAACCATTGCCCACCTCCTTGGGCTCCCAGGCTTTCAACAGACGTTGTGCCTCGTTGTAGCTCAATTCATCTAACTCTAACAGTAACCGTTCGGGGCGTGCCAATCCCGCTTCTGCTAAAAGAGCCGGGATTTCCTCCGGTTTACGGATATACACCACCTGCTCACCGCTCAAGCCATTCGGACGCTTGACGAAAAACCAAGGATCTCCCTCCACGGGAAGGTAGAAGTAACCGCTGTAAATGTGGCCTGTAGTATAGAGAAGATTAACGTCGATGCTCAGCAAGCAGGCATCCATGCCCATCTCCTTGAGCCCTTCTCTCATCCGATCCCATCTAAGGGTCAGATCTTGTCTCAATGTTTCCGCTATCATGCTAAATAGTGACTGTCTTTTCTGAATAACATGCGCGAAGGTAGAAATATAATGGTATCTATCCTACCTCGCGAATGTAAAATAATCACAAGCTCTTGTTGATTTCCTCAATGTAATCGAGAATCTCTTCCCGTCCCTCTTTGTTCTCTGAGGAGGAGCACATCATGGGGGGCAACTCCTCCCAAGTGCCCAGCATCGCCTCTTGATAGGCCTTGATGTTCTCTTTGAGGCGACCTCGGCCGATCTTGTCTGTCTTGGTGAAGATGATGGTGAAGGGCACACCGTTCTCGCCTAACCATTCCATGAACTCCAAGTCGATCTTCTGGGCCGGGTGGCGGCAGTCGATCAAGACAAAGAGGCAGACCAATTGCTCACGTCCCAAGATGTAGCTCTCAATGATTTGACGCAACTGTTCCCGTTGCGCCATGCCACGTTGAGCGAAGCCATAGCCAGGCAGATCCACCAAATACCACTCCTCGTTGATCAAGAAATGGTTAATAAGCAAGGTCTTACCTGGTGTAGAGGAGGTCATGGCTAATCCCTTGTGGTTGGTCAGCATATTGATGAGGGATGATTTTCCCACGTTGCTTCGTCCGATGAAAGCGTATTCGGGCAGGTTGCCCTCCGGACATTTCCGTACGTCCGTATTGCTAATGACGAATTTTGCGCTTTTAATGTGCATGTTTCGAATGAATGAGGGGTTGATAAATAGTGGTGAGCCACAATCCTGCGAAGGTCAGCCCACCATTGATCATAAGCATTTCATAGCCGAACGTATAACCTGCGTATTGCTTGGCGAGATAGTTCAGCGCGAAGCAAAGCAGGGGAGAGGCTATGCAGATATAGGGCACAAAGCGGTCGATCGGGCGACGCTTCGTGAACAATCCAAATGTGAAGAGGCCTAACAACGGACCGTAGGTGTAGGAGGCGATCAGGTAGATCGCATCAATCACGCTCTTGTCGTTGACCGCTTTGAAGGCCAAGATGATCAGCACGAAAAGGATGGAGATCAACACATGTACCTTCAAACGGATCCGTTTGGCTTGGCGAGCCTCTTGTTTCTCGATGCCCAAGATGTCGATGCAGAACGAGGTGGTCAAGGCGGTCAAGGCAGAGTCGGCGCTACTGAAAGCGGCGGCGATGATACCGATCGTAAAGAACACCAAGATGGTATTTCCTAAAAGCCCGGAGGTACAGAACATCGGCAGGATGTCGTCGCTCAGCTCCGGCAGCGGGATGTTTTGTTGGTTAGCCAAGGTCAGCAGCAGCACACCCAACGACAGGAAAAGGAAGTTCACGGGGGTGAAGGCGAAGCCATAGGTGTACATGTTCTTTTGCGCGTCACGCAAGGTCTTGCAGGAGAGATTCTTCTGCATCATGTCTTGATCCAGTCCGGTCATTACGATGGTGATAAAGATGCCGCTTACGAACTGCTTGAAGAAGTTTTGCGTGCTGTGCCAATCACCGAACTCGAAAATCCGGAAATGGGGGCTCTCCACCAAGGTTTGCGCCATGCCTGCGAAGTCCAATCCCATCCGTTCCTTCACCTGCCAGATGATCACCACCAACATGCCCACCAAACAGATGGCCTGTAACGTGTCGGTCCAGATAATGGTCTTGATGCCACTGCGGAAGGTATAGAGCCAAACTAATAGGATGCTGATCACAGCCGTCAAGCCAAAGGGGATATGCCAGGCGTTGAACACGTAAGTTTGCAAGATCAGCACCACCAAGTAAAGCCGGGCGGCCGCTCCCACGATTTTCGATAAAAGGAAGAAGGAGGCTCCCGTCTTGTAGCCCCGTCGCCCGATGCGCTCATCGAGATAGGCATAGATCGAGGTCAGCCGTAATTTATAATAGAGAGGTAGCAACACGTGCGCGATCACGATGTAGCCGAAAAAGAAGCCGAAGACCGTCTGCATGTAAGTCATATCAATCGCCCTCACCATGCCGGGTACGGAGACGAAGGTCACACCCGAAAGGGAAGTGCCTACCATACCAATGGAGACAATGTACCAGGGAGACTTACGGTTGCCCAAGAAAAAAGCCTCATTGCTGTTGTTGCGCCCCGTGATCCATGCGATGAGTAGGAGCAACCCGAAATAGGCGGCGATGATGGCCAAGATTAGATAACTATTCATGAATATGTGTTGCTTTTTTCGGTGGGCAAAGATACAACAAAAACTGAAATAGCCTGTTCTTCCACAGCTCTTCCATTTAAGATAACGTGAATTTGAGGTAGATCACGAG
>CAMGEM010000058.1 GCA_946055095.1 uncultured Parabacteroides sp.
TGGCTGCCTGTGCATTGACACAGAGCGGTTGCTCCAGCGACTACATGGATACGGTTCCGACGGAAAGTGCAGCTTTGGAGACTGTAACATCCTCTTTGGATAACCTTTATGTAGCTTTGAACGGTATTCACCGTAAGATGGTCTCTCAAGACCAAGGTAATCAAGGTATGGGTGGCGAACCGGGCCATAACATCTGCCGCGAGGCGTTAGGTGATGATATGACCTGGGACACGCAAAGCTGGCACAAAGGCTTCCTGAACTGGAGCTACCCGACGAATGCGACTACCTCCTACAACTACAACTTCTGGGAGACCTACTATAAGTTCATCTTGAATGCCAACATGATCTTGGATCAGTTGGACGAGAAGTTTGCTGATTCCGCAGAACCTTTGGCTAAACACATCAAAGGTGAGGCATTGGTGATCCGTGCTTGGTCGCACTTCCAGTTGGTGCAGATGTACGCAAAGCCCTACCGCAACGGACAGGGTAATACCCAGTTGGGTGTACCTTATCGCTTGAAGGCGAACACGGATCCTATGGCCCGCAACACAGTGGAGGAGGTGTATAGCCAGATCAATGCCGATCTGGACGAGGCGATCCAGCTGTTAACAGGCTACGAGGCCAACGACATCAACCACTATACAGAGGCTTCGGCACGAGGCATTAAGGCACGTGTCTTGCTGACCCAGCAGAAGTATGCCGAGGCAGCGGACATGGCAGCGAAAGCTATCGACGCAGCCAAGGCGATGGGTTGTGAGATCATGAAGCAGGGCGACTTGATGAACGGTTTTGCGGACATCACCACGAAGACCAAGGAGGCGATCTACGCCGCAATGACGCAGGATGACCAGACGGTCTATTTCTACTCGTTCTATGCTTATATGTCTTGGAACTTCAACTCCAGCTCTATCCGTACGGGTATCAAGTGTATCAGTCAATCCACTTATGACTTGATGTCGCCGACTGACCTGCGTCGTCAGTGGTGGGATCCGACGGGTGAGGCTGCCGTGCCGGGTAAGTCATACAACAAGCGTGTTTATCAGAACCGTAAGTTCACCGCTCGCTCTACGGCTAACGCCGTGGGTGACTACGCCTTCATGCGTATCAGTGAGCTTTACTTGATCGCAGCTGAGGGTTACGCACGCTCGGGTCAGGATGCGAAGGCAAAGGAGTATTTCAGCGCTTTGATGGTAGAGCGTGATCCGGAGTACAAGGATTCTGGCAAGACGGGTGATGCGTTGGCCGAGGAGATCATGAACAGCCGTCGTATCGAGTTGTGGGGCGAGGGCTTCCGTTGGTTCGACCTGAAGCGTCTGGGTCTGCCGATCCACCGTACGGGCTCTAACTTCGACATCGCTTTCTGCGGTTTCTTGGATAAGGAGCCGGATGCGGATGGCTGGATGTTTGAGATTCCGAAGAACGAGACGGACTTCAACCCGTTGATGGTAAAGAACTACTAACACACACTCTATTTTAGATTGACTCAAAAGAGTAACTATCTTTGAACGGGGGTAAGGATCGGGAGATCCCACCCCCGTTTTTTGTTGCCTCTCCTATTCCCCATCCTTTTTAGCCTTTACAACCATAGATTTTCAGAAAAGATTTGCTTGCTACTCACTCTTTTACTACATTTGCGGCATAATGAGCATATAACCTATTTTATATCAAAATTTTACAGCTATGGCAAGACCGATCAAAGAAACTCCCATTATTACAGGTAAGGACGCAAAGCGGTTTGCGGCAAAGATGGCTGACTTAAAGCCTGAAAGCCAAGAAGAAAAGGAGGCCGCCAAGAGAGTTTATGAACAGTTTAAAGTAATCGCCTCATTTGCGTTATAGAATGACTATTGATAACTATCGCTTTCTACCATTGAGCATTAACTATGAACTAAAGCCTTTCAAAAGTAAGGATGAAGATTTAAACAACTTCTTGCTTGAGGATGCTCAGAAATATTTGTTTGATTTGATGGCTGTCACGTATTTATTGGAAGATGTTTCCAATGAAAAGACCGTGGCTTATTTTAGTTTGCTGAATGACAAAATCACATTCGATCCTGAACAACGTTCAATTTGGAACCGATTAAGCCGACGCATTGCCAATGCTAAACGCAGAAAGCATTATCCGGCTGTCAAAATAGGCAGATTAGCCATCTCAGAGACGTATGCGGGCCAAGGATTAGGCAGAGACATCATACGTTTGATCAAGTACATGTTCACACATGGCAATCGAACGGGCTGTCGTTTTATCACTGTTGATGCCTACCAGGATGCGATTGGCTTTTATCAGAAGTGTGGTTTTGATTTCATCTCCGAAAAGGATGCTCAGCATATCACTCGTTCCATGTACTACGATTTGAAACGATTTATTGATGAATAGAGAAGCCTATTAAGTGAGAGTGTATCCTAATGCACTTGTGTCATTGCGGGCATTGACCCGCAATCTCATACTCACCATTCCTCACGCAACACGTTGCGTCCCTACTGGTTTGACAGGATGGGATGCCGGGTCAAGCCCGGCAGGACACGGAGAGAGTATGATGCTTATTTGATACACCCTTCCTTTTTTGTTGCATAATCCAAGAAATATGATTTCCTTTGCTGGAAATAATTGGGTACGCTATGAACGCATCAGAGCCAGCTATTGCTTATCAACACCGTCAGCTACAAATGTTGAGAGATAGACTTAAATCAACTATCGACTCAACCAATGATCAGGAGAAGCTTCAAGCCTGTTTAGATATACTTGAAATTCCCCCGATGCCTTGCATCTATACAGATGAAGAGTTCACTCATGAATTAGCCTACTCCGAAGCCAGCGGCAATGCAACCCCACAAGAAGTCAATACCTTTTTAGACCGATGGAAAGTCTTAAGATAGTTTGGAAACGAAGAGCTATCCAACAGGCAAATGCTATTGCCTGTTGGTATGAGACCTATTGCGGATCTATATTCGCTACTAAATTCGTCCAAACGATTCATGATACAACTCGCTTACTCGCCAAAATCCCTACAATAGGGGTGCAAGAGCAGCCTGGCAATAAGAGCAAAAAGCCCTATTACAGTTTTCTGGCTCACCCTAAGTATCGTGTTGTTTATAGCTATAACTCTCGAACACTTTATATCATAGGCTTCCGTGCGACTCAAAGGATGCCATAGTCCACATTACAACAGCGGAGTAATATCTATCGCAGGCTCCTCAGCCAAATCGCCCAACAGCAGGAGGGGGATCTCGGGGAACTTGATGCGCAGGTACTCCAACGTGTTTGCCTCGATCAACGCATCGATATGCGGATATTGATTATAGACGATGGCTTGCACGGGGATGCCATAATGCTGTGCCGCATAGAGGCTGAGCAACGTGTGGTTGATGCTGCCTAACTTGCCAGAGGTGACCAACACCAAGGGATAGCCCTGCTCACGGATGTAGTCGATGGTGAGCGATTGGAAATCGTTGGGCACCATCAAGCCCCCCGCCCCTTCGAGCAAGACAAACTCATACCGTTCACGCAGCTTTTCCGTGGCTTGGGTGATCACCTTCAGGTCAATGGTTCGCCCATCCTTCGCCGCCGCCATGTGAGGCGAACAGGGATAGGTGAAGATGTAGGGGCAAGTCAAGCCGGCCTTGTCCTCCTCGGTGAAGGGAATGCCCTGGATGCGCCGATGCTCCTCGATGTCTTCCGACACCTCCACACAGCCCGTTTGAATCATCTTTTGCGTAATCACTTGCTTTCCTGCTTTTGCCAATGCCTTGGCGATGGCTCCGGTGGCCGCGGTCTTACCCACGCTGGTGTCGATGCCGGAGATAAATAATACTTTTCCTTTTTCCATGTTTCTATCTGTTTTTAGGTTACTGTTTACTGGCCAATAGATAAAGGGGCGTGTAAGTGAGTGTGACTTTTCCCTCCGAGGTGGCGAACCGCTCTCGATAGGCCTCGCAGAAATGGGCCTGCTTGCCTTTGGTCCATACACCTGTCGCATTGGCGGTCACACCCGTATATTTGAGGTGGCGCAGCACCTCCATCGGATCGGAGAAGGTGAGGACTATCCGCTCCTCCTCCATCTGCCAGATGCGATAATCCTTTGCGAGCCACGACTGCACCTCCGCAGGTGTGGGATAGTTCAGCCCTTGCCCACTGATTGCTTTGACTTCCAACAGATTGTCGGGTGTAAAAAGATTGAATAGCAAGAGCCCTTGCGGAGCCAATGCGCTGGATAGACGATGCAAGAAAGCGGGTAGCTCCTTCATCCATTGCAAGGCGTTCGCTGAGGCAATCAGGTCGAATGAGCCAGGGAAGGCCATCTGCTCCGCATCACCAGCCAACCATTGCCAACGTTCGCCCGCCATCCGCTTGGTCAATTCTGGAGACCAACTCTCGCACAGATCGTTCAAGCACCATTCGCCGACCACGCCCTCCGCTTGCAGCAAACGGGTGAAGCCCCCACTGCCACAGCCAATCTCCAACACCCTTCGGAAGCAGAGCGGATGCTTCCGCTTCAGCATCGCCAAGAGGTGCGCACAGATACGCTGCTGTGCGGCCGCATGTTGATCATAGGTCTGTGCGGCTGCCGTGAAGCGTTGACTGACTCTTTTTGCTTCGATTACCTCCATACACTCGCCGTTAGTTCCGGTTGATAAAAGGGAAGATGGGAGGCCTCGATCGTACGTATCTCGGCCTTCCCCGTCCAATAGGTCTGTTGATTAGCCGTGGGGAAGATACGGTCGGCGGAGCTGATGATCGCCCGATCCCAGAAGGCTTCCGCCTGTTGTGAATCAATCTCCGTGGCACCGATCGCTTGATGGAGCGCCCGAAGCTCTTCGGCCTTATCCGCATCCGGAATCGGTCTCAACTGTTGATAGCGCTGCAAGGTAGCCCGATCCCCACACATACGGCGATCAAAGCGGCGGAATCCATCCGCATCCAAGTGCGCCAAGGTACCCTCGAAGATGGCTGGGGGTATGCCCCACTCCGCATGAATGGGGAAAGGGGTGCCATTGATCGCT
Source organism: uncultured Parabacteroides sp. (assembly GCA_946055095.1). Taxonomy (GTDB): domain Bacteria; phylum Bacteroidota; class Bacteroidia; order Bacteroidales; family Tannerellaceae; genus Parabacteroides. The sequence continues at coordinate 5,002 of CAMGEM010000058.1, forward strand.
GTGGTGGTGGTGAAAGGAGATGCGCTCCCCCACAAGGCGGTAGCTACCCACACACCCAATGACCAAGCGATCAGGTGCAGCTCCTCAAACCGTGCCAATGACTCAGGGAAGGCGAGCGACCGGTAATCATAACCGACCCAAACATCGGCACCTGCTGGCAACGGCAACGCCTCAAACAGTTCGGGAGCGGCCGACCAGCCATTGAGGATCAGATAGAGCTTGCGCCCCTCTCCTTGCTGTAACTGATGTATCTTCATGAGCGCTCCTCCCCGATCACTTGGATCAACCGATCTATCTCTTCCGGCTGGATGGCCGCCGTCAAGGAGAAACGGATGCGTGAAGTGCCTTGTGGCACCGTAGGCGGACGAACCGGCAAGCAATAGAAGCCTTTGCGCTGCAACTGCTCCGCCGTCAAGACACAATCTCGACTATCCCCCACGATAAAGGGGACGATATGACTGTCGCTGATCTCACCGCCTCTCCCCCGCAATGCCGCAGCCAACCGACGACTTTGCGTGCGTAGCTGCTCCCGTTCGGCTTGCCAGTCAGGCAACCGTTCCCACAGGAACTGCGTCCATGCGATCTGCAAAGGGGGCAAGGCCGTGCTGAAAATCAGTGGGCGCATCTTGTTGATCAAGTAGCTACGAATCACCTCGCTGCAAACCACATAAGCCCCCATCGAGGCCAATGCCTTGCCAAAGGTGCCGACCAGGAGGTCGATCTGTTCCATGCAGCCACACTCCTCTGCCACACCCAAACCACGTTCACCTCGCACACCAATGGCATGTGCCTCATCCACGTAGAGCATCACGTTGGGGTATTGCCGCTTCAAAGCGACCAAGCGAGGCAGATCCGCCACGTCGCCATCCATGCTGAAGACACTCTCTGTCACCACGATGATGGTCTCGTAGGTCGAAGCATTTTTGGCCAACAGACGCTCCAACTGCGTATAATCGTTGTGCCGATAGCGGGAGAAGGGTGCCTCTCCTAACCGAATGCCATCAATCAAACTGGCGTGCACCAACTTATCCGCCAAGATCAAGGTCTGTTTATCCGCCAAGGCCGGTAAGATGCCGGTGTTGGCATGGTAGCCGCTGTTGAAGAGCAGGGCCGCCTCTCGCCCAAAGTCCCGTGCGATGCGCTGCTCCAAGGCCGTATAAACCGTAAAGTTGCCCGTCAAGAGGCGAGAGCTGGAGGAGGAGAGCGGCCAACGCTGTGCCGCCTCACTCGCCAAGAACTCCGCTTGCAGGTCAGAACGGGTCGCTAACCCCAAGTAGTCGTTGGAGGAGAGATTGAGCATCCGCTGCCCTTCTCGCTCGATCCATCGCCCCTCATGCGTGACTTCAGGCAATCGCCTCAGATTGCCCGAAGCCTCCAACTCACTCAATATCGTTTGATAATTCATCGTTTCTTATGCTTGTTTCAATCCTCTTCTCTTTTCTAAAATCTCTTGCATTCGTATTGAAATGTTCGTTCCACTGTTCGGAACGGCCGTTCGGCTCAGTCGGATGTACGTTCAGCACAGTGGAACGGCCGTTCAACTCAGCCGAACGAAGATTTCATAACGTATGCTTGCCTTTTCTATGCCTACTCCGAAACCAGTTCCTGCCTATTGACCGAACATTCGTTGCCTAATCGCTGAGCACCCGAAGCAAACCGCTCGTCAATTTCGTCAGCTGATCGGGACGGATGATGAAGGGAGGCATCAGATAAACCAACTTACCGAAAGGCCGCACCCAGATCCCCTCCTGCACAAACCGTTTCTGCAGACGAGCCATGTTCACCGGCTCACGCATCTCCAAGACACCTATCGCCCCCAAGACACGTACCTCAGCCACGGATGGCAAGGCCGCAGCAGGCGCCAACTCCGCTTTTAATTGCTGTTCGATGCGCCGCACATTGGCTTGCCAATCGCTTTCTAACAAGAGAGAGACGGAAGCGGAAGCAATGGCACAAGCCAACGGATTACCCATGAAGGTAGGGCCATGCATGAAGCAGCCCGCCTCTCCGCCACAGATCGTGTCGGCTATGGGTTGGGTGGTGATGGTGGCGGAGAGCGTCAAATAGCCTCCGGTCAATGCCTTACCGATGCACATGATGTCTGGCTCCACACCCGCATGTTCCCAAGCGAAGAGCTTGCCGGTACGCCCGAAGCCCGTCGCAATCTCATCAAAGATCAGCAGCACCTGGTATTGCTCGCACAGGGCACGTGCCCGCACCAAGTAGGTGGGCGAATAGAAATACATGCCTCCGGCACCCTGCACGATCGGCTCCAAGATCAACGCGGCGATCTTGTCTCCCTCCTGCTTCAGCAGATCCTCCAACGGACGGATCGCCTCCTCCTGCCAAGGTTCGGCGAACTTCACGGCAGGTTGTGGCAAGAAGTATTGCACCGGCAGACTTCCCGCAAACAAGCCGTGCATACCAGTGACAGGATCGCAAACAGACATGGCATGCCATGTATCGCCATGATACCCGCTGCGGATCGTCGCAAAACGATGTTTCTCCGTCTTCCCCTGCGATTGCCAATACTGAATGGCCATCTTCATCGCTACCTCTACCGCCACAGAGCCGCTATCGGCATAGAAGATCTTATCCATCGAGGGCGGCAACAGGGGCAGCAGCTTCGCACCCAGCTCCACGGCAGGTTCATGGGTAAAGCCCCCGAACATGATGTGGCTCATCTTCTCCAATTGAGCCTTGGCCGCCGCATTGAGCACGGGGTGATTATACCCATGCACCGCTGCCCACCAGGAAGACATCCCATCAATCAGCTCTGTGCCATCTGCCAAGGTAATCGTCACGCCCTCCGCCTTCGCTACAGGATAAACCGGCAGCGGATCAATCGTCGAGGTGTAGGGATGCCACAGGTGATCCCGATCAAATTGCAATAATTCCGTCGTGTTCATCCTACCCAATCTGTTTGTTCGGTTAATGAATAGCCCATCTCGGTGAAGAGCCGTTTATCCTCCTCCGCCTTGCTACCGATAGTGGTCAGCAGGTCGCCGATGATCGCCGCATTGATGCCCACATAGAGCGACTTGCGCTGCAACGCCTCGCTGATCTGCGCCCGTCCACCAGAGAAGCGCAAATAAGCTGTCGGATTGATCAAGCGGAAGAGGGCGATCGTGGTCAGCCACTCCTCCTCGCTCAACGCAGGTGTCTCTTGCAAGGGGGTGCCCACAATGGGATGCAGCAGGTTGATAGGGATGGAATGGACCTCGTTCTCCCGCAGGAAGCAAGCCATCTCGATGCGTTGAGCCATCGTTTCCCCCATGCCGACGATACCGCCACAGCAGATGCGGAAACCAATCTCCCGCGCCATACGGATCGTCTCCATCTTTTGCGCGATGGTATGGGTGGTGCAAAGCTGGCCAAAGTAAGAGGGAGCTGTCTCGATGTTGCAGTGATAGTTCTCCACTCCACTGTCAAACAGCTGCTGCAACTGCTCCCTCGTCAGCAACCCCATCGAGGCACAGCATTTGATGTCTGTCTGCTGCTTGATGGTTCGCACGGTGTCGGTGATCTGACGCATCTCCTTATCGGATACACGCTTACCACTGGTCACCAACGCAAAACGGCCGATGCCCTGCTTACGGTTATATACCGCATGGCGCACACACTCCGTCGCCGGAAGCAAGGGATAGAGCTGCACCTTCGTCGCATAATGCCCCGACTGCGCACACCACTTACAATCCTCACTACAATTACCACTCTTGGCATTGATAATCGAACAGGTATCGAACCTATTCCCCATGAAATGGCAAGTCACCTGATGAGCCGCCTCATAAAGCGCCTCCTTATCCGGGTCGTTCGCCAACCGCAAGGCCTCCTCCGCAGAGAGCTGACCGCCTTGCATCAAGTTTGTTGTTATTTCTTGAATGGACATGATTTTATAAATCTACTCTTTTTCCCACTAAAAAAGGCGGGAAAGATCCATGAGGACCTCTCTCGCCTTTCTATACCTATTATACTTATAGGGCGCATCCGTCACCGGATGTGCCACCTCATCGCTTGGCAAAGCCGCACACAGCAAGCCGTTCGCCGCCCCTAAGAGAGGCTTGTTCTCGTCCTCCCACAGCCATTCGCCGACCTCTGTGTCGTATGTCGCTCTCCCTACGGTTTCACATAAACGGAGAATCCCCGCATGGAGAGCGCCATGCTTTTGCTGGAAACGGTCGGCCAAGGCAATCGCCAACTGACCGATCGTCACCGTATGTCGCAAGCTGACGAACGCCGCATACCCCTTCCGGCTCCATCTACGGAAACGGAGCACAGATCGCACAGGGCGATGCTCGGCAAGAGAGGTAGGTCGGTTCATCCTTCAGCTATCCTATTTACCTATTAACAAACCTTGTTCAACTTCTTGATGATGGCGAAGATGAACAGTGCCGCTACCACGCAGATGCACATCAACGTACCCCAAACAATCGTGAGGTCCATATCCCACATGTGACCCGGGATAGACACCAACTTATTACCCAATGCCGTAGCCACGAACCACGCACCCATCATCATACCTTGATACTTCGGAGGAGCTACCTTCGTCACCAAAGAGATACCGATCGGTGAGAGCAGCAACTCTGCGAAAGTCAGCACCAAATAGGTAGATACCAACAGGTTCGGAGTGACATCAGCCACATGGTTGGGGTGATCAGAAGCGGGCAAACCGATACAAGAAACGGTCATCAGCAAGTAAGCCGCCGCAGCCACCAACATACCCAAACCAATCTTCACCGGCGCCTTCGGCTCTTTGCCCTTCTTGGCCAACCAACCGAACAATGCGATGCTGACCGGTGTCAACATCACCACGAAGCAGGCGTTGAACTGCTGGAAGATCGGAGCAGACAGCGATACCTCGGGAGCTAAGTTCGCATAGTTATAACCCAAGATAGCCACACCCGCGGCAATCACCACGGCGTAGATGCCCTTCGCCTTGGAGGTCGTGCTCTGGAACACACCGAACAAACCATATACCAAGAAGATGCAAGCCACCAAGTTGGTCACATCGAACTGCATCGACTCGATGCCTGAAGACTTCGTAGCCGTGAACTCGTCGGCGAACCAGGTCAAGGTCAAACCATTCTGATGGAAAGCCATCCAGAAGAAGATCACCACAGCGAATACCAACAGCAAGCAAACGATACGCTCACGGGTCTCAGCAGGCGACATCTCCTCGACGGGTTTCGCATCCGCCTTCTTCTCCTTCTTCACCGCAAGCACTTGCGCAAAGGTAGATTTACCTAAGTTATAGATACAGATGCTGGCGATCACGGAGATACAAGCCACCGCAAAAGCGAAGTGATAAGAATCGGCCTTGGAGTAACCCAAGCTATTCTGCGCCCATTCCATGGATTTGATCGCAGCCGTCGGAGCGAACAAGGCACCCACGTTGATCAACATGTAGAACAGGGAGAAGCCCGCATCACGCTTATCCGCATACTTCGGATCGTTGTAGAGGTTGCCGACCATCACCTGCAAGTTACCTTTAAACATACCGGTACCCATGCTGACCAATAGCAAGGCCGCACCCATCGCAATGACAGCCATCGTTCCACTACCCAAGGGGATAGCGAGCAGGAAGTAACCTGCGAACATAATAAAGATACCGATCACCACCATGCGGGAATAACCCCACTTATCCGCAGCCATACCACCGAAGAGCGGCAAGAAATAGACCAGTGTCAAAAACCAAGTGTAGATCTCAGAAGCTACTCCGGCCTCAAAGCCGAAGTTCTCACCGAGAAACAGCGCAAATACCGCAAGCATGGTGTAGTAACCAAAACGCTCGCCCGTGTTGGCCAAAGCCAACGACCAAAGTCCTTTAGGTTGTCCTTCAAACATGTGTTTTAGAGAATATTAGTTGTTAGTAATAAATGATAATTCCGTTTGTTATTGGATGATCTGCTTGATCGCGCCTGTCTCCGGATAGAACGTCACCTTCACGGGTGCCTTCTTGTCCTCAAACATCACGGGAGCCAAGCCCTCTTGCGTGCCAAACTGCGTGATCTGCGCCTCTCCCTTATAGAGCGAACGTTTGCCCATCGTGATCTCTATACGAGCCTTGCCCGGCACGTTATAGATAATGCCTTTCATCGATTTCTCCTTCTTCTCGGCCTCTTTCGGCTCCAACGCTGGCGCACGTTCGATCGCTTTCAGATCCATATAGACAGGGGCACCGCCCAGATCGTCCGCATCCACAATGCCCAACGGCTTGGAGAAACGGAAGATCACCTCCTTCTCCAGCTCATCGGCGGGGATGATATTGACCTCGTAGGTATCTGTCTCCTTTTGGGTCGTGCCGGTAAACAGATTAGTCAAGGCCTGCTCCTGCGCCTCCAACTGCTGAATGACCAGCTTCATCGCATCGCCATCGGGGGGAAGATTATCGGCCTCACCCGTCAAGATATCCAAGCGACTCTCCCGAATGCGATAGATCTGCTTGGCGGCTACCTCCGCTTGACGTGAGGTGGATCCAGCCATCAGCAACTCCTCCGAAAGCACCGAAGCGCTGGGAGCGGGTGTCTTTGCCGCAGGTTGCTTGGGGGATGTCGTCTTCGTTTGCTCAGCTTCTGGCACATATTCCGTGTTGATGGAACAAAGCAAGCCCTCCTCCGTCAGGTAGGCATAGGGAGCCACCGTGCCCGGCTTGAACTCCACGATATAGGTATTGTCGGGATCAGGCAAACCTCGATTGATCAAACGGACTTTGCCTAACTCGTAATAGACAGCATCCTCTGCGATCACCTCTTTCACGCCCAGGTATTTTTCCGCATATTGGTAATAGGGTCCTGCCTTGCAGGTCACTTTCGTCACCTCTGCCTCCACCACCAACGAGGTCTTCGGCAGCGAATAGGTAATTCCAAAATTATTTGCTTTCACGGCGTTCTTCTTCACCACCTTGGTTTGAGCCATCAAGGGGATTCCGATCAACAAAGCGACTGCGATGATTAGATTCTTCATTCCTTTTTTATTTATAACAAGCGCAAAGCTATGAATTTTTTTGCGTTTCACCAAGGCGTTGCTTTTCCCATTCCTGCGCGCATTCATCTAACGCCTCATACCATTCCTGGCCAAACTTACGAATCAGGGGTTCTTTGAGGAAACGATAGACAGGCAGCTTCTCTCGCTCTCCTAACAGCTCCGCCGCCTTACAAACGGCCCAACGATGGTAATTAACCGCCTTAAAATCGCGGTATTGCGTGATTCTTATCGGGTAGAGATGGCAGGAGATAGGTTTGTAGAAATCGCTCTTTCCTTCACGGTATGCCTTCTCGATCGCACATTTGCAGACACCATCCGCATCATAGCAAGTGAAGACACAATCCTTGCCATGGACAATAGAGGTCACCAAGTCGCCCTCCTCATCAATATAAGCCACACCTTGCTTCTGGATAATGGCTTGCGCAGCCGGCGAGAGGTCATCCCAAATGAGCGGCAACACCGCTTGCAGCTTCGGCAACTCCTCCTCCTCCAACGGAGCTCCGGAATCGCCCTCCACGCAGCATTGACCCTTGCAATGAGACAGGTCGCACAGGAAGCAACGCTCCACTACATCTAAACTGACGAGCGTATCATCTATTTGGAACACAAGATCATTAAATTTAATGGGATCGTATCAAAGTGCATTCTTGACACAATCCCCAATTAATAAGTAGAGACGTAGCGCGCTACGTCTCTACAACAGGATTATTAATTAGTGAATCAAATTCTTACCGGTCATCTCCTTCGGCTGCTCCAAGCCCATGATG
>CAMGEM010000059.1 GCA_946055095.1 uncultured Parabacteroides sp.
GGAGCCATCCCGGTCTCTCTGCTATCCAACCAGCCGGAGGAGTCAACCGCTGAACCTGAGACCACCTTGGTCCATCCGGTTCAAGCCGGCATGGGTCGGCTGACCGTCGTGCCGGATGAGCAGACACCCGAACAACAGTTCACGCTTTCGGAAGGTCGCTGGGTCATTGGCCGTCAATCGAATGCTTCCAAGGCGACACTACCCATCCAGACAGCCGATCGCACCATGAGCCGAGAACATGCCGTCATCGAAGTGATAAAAGCGGAGAAAGGGGGTTACAAACATTATCTTTCTGACAATAACAGCAAGAATCATACGTTATATAATAACAATTATCTAAGCGACGGAGAGGTGGTCGTGCTTCATGATAACGATGAGATTATCCTGGGACACACCGTGATCCGTTTTAACGATTAAAGCGTTTATTGTTATGCTAATAACGATTGGAAAACCTTGTGCGGTTTGTGAAAAAGGTGGCAGAGCCAACAATGAGGATTGTGTCTATCCCGTGTCCGAATGCGCGGATAGCGATCAACGACTCTTTTTGGTCTGTGATGGCGTGGGAGGCGCGGCACGTGGAGAGATAGCCAGTGCCTTGGCGTGCGATGCGATACAGACCTATTTCGCCACCTTCTTAGACAACGAAGATCCTACCGCCGAGTTTATCCAACAGGCCGTGCATTACACGGAGACACGCTTTGATGCCTACATCCAAGAACACCCAGAAGCCATCGGTATGGCTACTACGTTGACGTTGGCCTATATCGGTAAGAAAGGCCTTACCTTGGCACATATCGGTGATAGCCGGATCTACTATATCCGCAATGGCCAAGCACTTTATCGCTCTGAGGATCATTCCTTAGTCAATTCATTAGTAAATTTAGGACGCATCACTCCTGAGGAGGCACGTGTGCATCCGCAGCGTAACCAGATCTTGCGAGCCATCCAAGGCAGCCATGCCCCTACGGAGGCCGAGGTGATGCAGTGGCAAGACATCCAGTCAGGCGATTGGCTCTTCCTTTGCAGCGACGGCATCTTGGAGCGATTCGACGATCCTCAACTGCTCCAGCTGTTTATCCGCACCGATAGTCCGGCGGAAATCAAGGATCACATCTTGGAAGCGTGCGAAGGAAACACCCGAGACAACTACTCATTCTACCTTATCCCCCTGCGCAAATCAGAGGGGAAAACCCGATTGAGACAAAATATTCTTTCTTTTCTTTATTCTTTTGCATAAAACAACTATCTTTGGCAGATTAATCAGCGGTTAAACGATTACGGAGCATGAATCTGCCAAACGGACATCTACTTCAAAATGGAAAATACAAACTTACCCATGTGGTTGGGCAAGGTGGGTTTGGTATAACCTATAAAGGCGTTTGGTACACAGAGGTAAAAGGCCCGTTAGGCACCGTGCAGACTGAGGTGCCCGTTTGCATCAAGGAGTATTTCTTCAAGGACTATTGTTATCGGGATGCCGACTCCTTAGCGGTTTGCGTACACTCGGCGACTGGCAAACAGCTTTTCGACAAGTTCAAGGAGAAACTGATCAAAGAGGCACGTATCCTCTCCGAAGTGCACCATCCCTACATCGTCAACGTCTTGGAGGTATTCGAGGAGCACAACACGGCCTATATCGCCATGGAGTACATCGACGGCTATTCGCTGAAATCGCTGTTGGGAAAAGAGGGTATGCTTCCTGAGCAGCAAGCGATCCGCTACATCCGACAGATTGGCGAGGCGCTGCAATTCGTGCATGAGAAGAGCATTCTCCACCTCGACGTGAAACCCAGTAATATCTTGATCGACAAACAGGGGAATGCCCGACTGATCGACTTTGGTGTCTCCAAACGCTATGACATTGAGCAGGAGGAGACCAGCACCACCCTGCTGACGCTGTCCAAAGGTTTCGCGGCCATCGAGCAATACGACAACGAGGGGATTCAGCAGTTCTCTCCCTGTCCCGACATTTATTCGTTGGGCGCTACCCTCTACAATTTACTCACGGGGAAGATTCCCACCGAATCCATCTTACGGGCGACCCGCCCCTTGAAACGTCCACGGGAGTTGAACCCAGCCATCAGCGAACAGACAGAAGCGGTGATCTTGCGAGCGATGCAGATTATACCCGCAGACCGCTACGCCTCGATCGAGGAGTTGTTGGCCCAGCTGCCACAAAGCACTTTTGCACCCACCTCGCAAGCGGGTGCGTCTGCCCCTGCGCCATCGACAGAGGAGGAGGAAACACTGCTGGTGTCTTCCGGTGGCCACCCATCTGCCTCACCGACGGACGAGGATGAGACGATTGTCAATACCCCCTCCTCTCCCCTAACGCAAAAGCCGGAACAGGTCTCCGTTCAACCTGCCAAACCCGCTCGCTTCAAACGAGTAGCCGTCTTGTTGATTGGATTTGTGGCCTTGGTCAGTGCCGCTTTCGCCATCTTCTGGCAACGAGAGGCGGTGGAGATCCACCCAGAAAACAGCTCCTTACAAGCAGAGACACTGCCTACGGAGAGCCCTGCTACACCCTCCAAGGAAGAGGAAGAGCCGACGCTCACGGAAGAGATGACGGCAGAGACCGCTGACAAAGAGGATGTAGCACAAACAAATAAGCCTGAGACTACTGCTGTCACCTCAAAGCCGACGACACAAACAGGTCCGCAACAGGAAGCAAAACGACCGACTGCCACGCCGGCCAAACCGTTAGATAGCCAACCTAAGCCCGCCTCCATGAATGTCGAGAGCCGCTATCAAGCCCTCTTGCAATCGGGCAAAGCGAAGTTGGCGAAAGCGGATTTTGCCGGGGCGAAGGCGGATCTGACACAGGCCAAAGAGGCCAAGCTGACGGAAGAGGTGGTACGCTTGCTCATCCAATGCGACGAGGGTGTCGAGCAGCAACAGATTGCCGACCGCATCGCCCAATATGAAGAGAAAATGGCTTTCGGCCCCTATAAGATTGTCCGTAAGAAATCGAATAATAAATATGGCGCTATCGACACGAAAGGGCAGGAACGGATTCCTTGCAAGTACCTCAGTGTGGGCATCGCCGAGCAGGGCCGTGCGTTCGAGCGACCAGACAACCTGTTTGATATTTACAACACAGACGGCAAGCTGGTGGGTGAAGGCTTGAGCTATTATTGATGAAATGAATAACCGTATTTTGCGATTTGAAAGCAATGAGAAGAATTTGGATAGGACTGATCTGCATCGTTTTCCCGCTGGCACTCTGGGCGCAACAGCGTGCGGAGTATAACCGGAAGGGTGACGAAGCCATGCAAAGACAAGATTACAGCGACGCGAAAATGTGGTATGAGGAGGGCGTGGCTGATTGCGACGCTTATAGCATCAAACAGCTAACCACCATCTGGTTAGAACAAAAGCAGATGCGTCCCTCTATGCGTAGTTTGATGACCAAGTGCCTCAACTGTCTTTCTGTGAGAGCGACGGAGGAGGACTTGGAGGCCATCGACCTACTGATCGTTTATTACACAGAAGGGATCGGCACGCAGAAAAGCGAGGAATTGGCCTCCTATTGGCAAACCTATCAGCAGAACCTGTTGGCACCTCCCACTCCTCCTGAGCCACATAGAGTGGATACGATTGCCATCTCCACGCCTCGCCAACGCATGGAGTTCTTCGTAGGCTATGCCTTCTCGACCGAGGCTCCTTATGGACTGACGTTTGGGGGTGTAGGCACATACATTGGATGGTACGTGCGTTTCAAGACCAACATGTCTTTCCAAGACTATTCGGATCGGTGCAACGACAAGGGGGAGATCATCAACTTCTCGGGCGCGAATAACGAGTCTTACACCTTGACAACGGGTCAGAAGGCCCAGAAAAACACCTTTGCGGGAACAGCCGGTTTGGTGGTGAAATGCACGCCTTGGCTTTACCTCTCCGCCGGTGTAGGCTACGGCGAACGGGCCTTGCTCTACTCGTTTACGACGCACAACTACGAGCAATACGAGCAGAGTCGAGAACTATGGTGCAAGAACATGGATTCCTCCTATACGGGCGTAGCGGCTGAGGCGGATGCGATGGTCAAGTTAGGCGACCATTTCTTCCTCAGCGCAGGTGGCAGCACCATCAATTTCAAATACATTGACCTAAATGCCGGCATCGGTGTTTTCTTTTAAAACGTAGATTTCTCATGAGATATAACCAATTATATCCTATTATAGTATGGGGATTCGCCCTGTTAGTAAGTGGTTGCGTAGAGGATCCTGTGATGGAAGGCGGACTCAAGAACGCCAAGAAGCCTACCGTGGAAACCTTGGAGGTCTTAGGCTCCAACGCCACCTCCGTATCGGTCAGTGGAGAGGTCGTGCAAGAGAATGGCGCACCCGTGACCGCCTCCGGTTTCTGCTGGGGGAACACTGCCGATTTTGCCTTTCAAGCGAAACAGTCGAAGGTAGTTTCTGAGCGGAAAACCAAGTTTGAGACCACTATCGAGGGGCTGGCACCCAACCAGGATTACTACATCAAGGCCTTTGCCATCAACGAGGTAGATACCGCTTTTGGCGATGTGCTCTCTTTCAAGACGACCGATGGATTGGGTAGTGTGAAGACGCTGCAACCAGCCCACATCTTCGCAACGAAAGTGGATTGTGGGGGTCTGATCACCGCTCAGGGAGAGGCTGCCGTGGAGCAACGAGGCATCTATTTGATGACCAAACCTACCCCTTCAGACACTGACTCCTTGATTGTGATCCCGATGGAGACAGACTCCTTCTATTGCACGATCACCGGCTTGAAGCCTTTGACCACCTATTATGTGCGGGCATACGCCAAGAATAAGTTTGGCGCCTACAACGGCGCACAGATCGAGTCCTTCACGACGACAGATGGCTTGCCCATCCTCCCACAAGAGGAGTTCAAGCTCGTCACGATCAGTTATAAATATGCCGATTTCCAGTTAGCGATCACCGACGAAGGAGACTCGCCCGTCACGCAATGGGGCTTCTGCTTCAGCAACAGTGAGTATCCGACCATCGAAGAGAGCGACACGGTGGTCTGTGGTGAAGGAATTGGCAAGTTCGTCGGACGCATCACCAAGTTAGCGCAACAGAAAGAATACTACGTACGTGGTTACGCCACGAACAAGGTGGGCACACGCTATACGGAGAATACCATCCGAACCATCTTGTTGAGTGCGTTGCCCACACTGACCACCACCGCTATCGGGACTGCCCAAATGAAAGAGGGCTATGTGATCGTTGGCGGAGAGGTGTTGGCGGAGGGTGCCTCTCCCGTGACGGAGTCAGGCGTTTGCTGGCATACAGAGCCGAAAGTCACCTTAGAGAAATCAATGGGGCATAAGGCTTTGGGCACTGGCGCAGGCCTGTTCTCCGGACAAATTGAGGGATTGAGAGGCGGTACGAAATACTACCTGAGAGCCTACGCAACGAACAGCGAGGGCACCGAATATGGCGAGGAGATCTCATTCACTACACCTCCTATCATCACCACTATGGCCTCATTTACGGGTGGAACACGCATCGCCGGCACTACGGCATTCACGGTGATCGACAACGTAGGCATCCTGTTAGGTGGTGATGCTGGGGCTGCTTACTCCAACCAACTCTGGGCCTACGGAGCTCGCTCTCGGGATGAATGGATGCAGCTTCGTCCGCAACCCAAAGCCCTCAGCGAGCAGGTGCTCTTTAGCCAAGGGTTTGGTCTTTGGGCCTTCGGTGGATTGGATGAAAGCGGGCAGATCAGCAACGAGCTCTATTTCTATTCCTCTATATTTAATGTATGGGAGGCGAAAAACGAAGATCTTAAGAGCCGACCGAAAGGACTGTGTCGGGCCGCCTCCTGCGTGCAGAATGGCATCGCCTACCTCTTTGGTGGACGTGCGGCGAACGACAGCATCGCCACGGGTGGTTGGGCGTACGATATCGAATCATCGAGTTGGTCTGAGCGACCCAATTTCCCCATCGCCCAATTTGGAGGCGTGGCATTGAACATCGACAATACGCTGTATGCCGGATTAGGCATGATTGGCAGAGATTACACCAGCACGACCTATAGCCAGCAGCTCTGGTCGTCCACAGACGGCGCATTGACCTGGCAAGAGGAGACCCCGTTCCCCGGAGAGGGAATAGTTGGGGCAGTCGCACTCAACAATGATCTATATGGAGTAGATACCGAAGGATATATATGGCGCTACGACACGCAAACGAAAGCCTGGGAGAAGAAAGCCCAGTTGCCTACGAGCCTACGAAGTTTTCACTGTATGTATGTGCTCAACGAGAAGATTTACATTGGTTTAGGCACTGGATCTGACACGTTAGTGAAATATGATCCTGTTTGGGACAATTGATTATGAAACGAGCCGATATTTTAGCGCATATCCAACAAAACGTGGAGCGGCTGTCTGACACAGACGGAACCGCCTATCCCTATATCCCGTTGCACCAGAAGCCCTCCCCCTCGGTCACGGCCTTGAAAGAGGTGATGCTACTGTTGCGCAACGTGTTATTTCCGGGCTTTTTTGGCGAGGCTGGCGAAGCCCGGCGATCCTCGATGTCCTATTACACGGGGGTGCATCTGGAGCAGATCTATGACCTACTGCAAGAGCAGATCTACAACGGACTCTGTTTCGAGGCGGAGAGCGCTGCGGAGGCCAAGATACGCTCCTCGCAGATCGCCCTCGAATTCATTGATCGGTTGCCCCACGTGAAGCATCTGCTCTCGACCGACGTGAAAGCGATCATGGACGGCGATCCGGCGGCTAAGAGTGCCAGCGAGGTCATCTTTTGCTATCCGGCCATGGTCGCCTTCTTGCATCAGCGGGTGGCTCATGAGCTCTTCAAGCTGCACGTGCCCGTCATCCCCCGCATCATGACCGAGATGGCCCATTCATACACAGGCATCGACATCCATCCGGGGGCACAAATCGGTGAGTATTTCAGCATCGACCATGGTACGGGTGTCGTCATCGGGCAGACCACCATCATCGGCAACCATGTGCGCCTTTACCAAGGGGTCACCTTGGGAGCGAAGAATTTCACGTTAGACGAGGAGGGACTGCCCATGGATCTCCCCCGCCATCCGATCATCGAGGATGAGGTGACGATCTATTCCAACGCCTCCGTGTTGGGACGCATCACCATCGGAAAGGGCTCGATCATCGGGGGTAACATCTGGCTGACGCATAGCGTCCCCCCCTTCTCGAAGATCACCCAAACCCATGCGGTGGAAGCGCCTTGAGCAAAAAAATGGCATAAAACAGGCATTTTCTTTCCATTATTTGCATATTTATCAAATTGAATCCCTAAATTTGCGCATTAGTGATAAATTGCTTGCATAAATATGTAACAAATGGGAATGCCTAAGGCTGGGAATCCCCTCCTTGCGTAACCATTTTAATCCATGAAGACCATGAATAAGATCAAGACATTGAATGACCTAAGGAGGATGCGAGCAACCATGCAAGCCTCCTTGGATTTACGCGAGAAAAGTAACGCTCCTGAACAGCCCGTTCAAGAGGCTGACGCGGCCTCCCCTTGTGCCCAAGGGGATGGGTATGAGATTCTGGTTTGTGGAGGTACCGGTTGCCGTGCCTCACAAAGTGAACTCATCATGGAGAATCTCCAATCAGCGATCGAGAAGGCCGGCTTGCAAGAGAAGGCCAAGGTGATTCGAACCGGCTGTTTCGGCTTCTGCGAGAAGGGACCGATCGTCAAGATCATCCCCGACAATACCTTCTACGTACAGGTTAAACCGACAGATGCGGAGGAGATCATCCAGCAGCACATCGTCAACGGCCACAAGGTGGAACGCCTGCTCTATGTTAATCCGGAGACGAAGTGTGCCGTGCCCGACTCCAAACATATTCGCTTCTATCAAAAGCAAATGCGTATTGCCCTGCGCAACTGCGGTTTCATCGACCCGGAGAACATCAACGAATACATCGCCCGCGACGGTTATGAGGCGTTAGGTAAGGCCTTGACCGAAATGACCCCGGACGAGGTCATCAAGGAGGTGATGGACAGCGGCTTGCGTGGACGTGGTGGAGGTGGATTCCCCACAGGTCTGAAATGGCAGATCACCCGCAAAGAGCAGGCTCCACAGAAATATGTGGTCTGCAACGCCGACGAGGGTGACCCCGGTGCCTTCATGGATCGCTCCATCTTGGAGGGTGACCCCCACTCGATCATCGAGGCGATGGCCATCAACGGCTATTGCACGGGCGCTTCCAAGGGATTGGTCTATATCCGTGCGGAATACCCCTTAGCCGTTCACCGCTTGAAGGTAGCCATCAAGCAGGCAGAGGATTGCGGCTTGTTAGGAGAGCATATCTTTGGCACCGACTTCTCTTTCGACATCGAGATCCGCTACGGAGCTGGCGCTTTCGTCTGCGGCGAGGAGACTGCCTTGATCCACAGTATGGAGGGTATGCGTGGTGAGGCCACTGTGAAGCCGCCCTTCCCCAGCCAGAAGGGTTACAAAGGTTGCCCGACCAACGTGAACAACGTCGAGACCTATGCCAACGTGCCGGTCATCTTGCTGAAGGGCTCAAAATGGTTCAGCAGCATCGGTACGGCTAAGAGCAAGGGTACCAAGGTATTCGCCTTAGCGGGTAAAGTGAATAACGGCGGACTGATCGAGGTGCCGATGGGTACGACCTTGCGAGAGGTGATCTTCGACATTGGCGGTGGCATCAAGGATGGTAAGAAGTTTAAGGCGGTGCAGACGGGTGGACCTTCAGGCGGTTGCTTGACCGAGAAGCATCTCGATTTGCCGATCGACTATGATAACCTGTTGGCCGCTGGCTCTATGATGGGTTCTGGAGGTATGATCGTCATGGACGAGGACGACTGTATGGTAGCGATGGCGAAGTTCTACCTCGACTTCACCGTGGAGGAGTCTTGCGGCAAGTGTACCCCCTGCCGTGTCGGCAACAAGCGCTTGAACGAGATCCTGCAAAAGATCACCAATGGCAACGGCACGGAGGAGGACTTGACACGCCTGCGCAACTTGGCCTTAGTGATCAAAGACACCGCGCTCTGCGGTCTGGGACAGACCTCTCCCAACCCAGTGCTCTCTACGATGGACAACTTCCCGGAGGAGTATCTGGCACACGTCAGGGAGAAACGCTGCCCGGCGCATCAATGCCGCAGCTTGACCCAATACTTCATCAATCCCGAGAAGTGTCGAGGCTGTACGCTTTGCGCACGTACCTGTCCGGTGGGTGCCATCAAGGGCGACCGCAAGCTGCCGCACGTCATCGACACGCAAGCCTGCATCCGCTGCGGTACCTGCTTGGAGAAGTGTAAGTTTGGAGCCGTTTATGTTCACTAATCATTTTGCAATTCAGTATGGAAACAGTTAAATTAATCATAGATAACAAGCCTTTGGAGGTACCCAAGGGCACGACCATCTTGGAGGCAGCCAAGAGTATAGGCATTCATATCCCCTCGCTCTGCTACATGAAGTTAGAGGAATTACATTTTGAGAACAACCCCGGTGCCTGCCGTATCTGCGTGGTGGAGGTGGAAGGACGTCGCAACCTCGCCCCCTCTTGCAAGCAGGAGTGTATGGAGGGAATGGTGGTGCATACCCACACCCCTCGTGTCATCAATGCCCGCAAGACCGTCATGGAGCTGTTGCTCTCCAACCACCCGGCGGAGTGCTTGACCTGTAGTAGTAACGGCCATTGCGAGCTGCAGGATTTAGCGCACAGCTTGGGTATCCGACAGATCCGTTACAAGGGTGAGATGTCGGAGTTCGAGATCGACCGCTCTCCCTCTATCGTGCGTAACCCCAATAAGTGTATCATGTGCCGCCGTTGCGAGACGATGTGTAACACGATCCAGACCGTAGGCGCATTGACAGCTGTCAACCGTGGCTTCCACGCCGCTGTCTCCACCGCCTTCGAGCGTGACATAGCCGGCAGTACCTGCTCCTATTGCGGACAGTGTGTCTCTGTCTGCCCCGTCAACGCATTGAGCGGACGCAACACGCAAGATCCCGTATTGGAAGCGCTGGCCGATCCAGACAAGATCGTCATCGCACAGACAGCGCCTGCCGTGCGTACCGCTTTAGGGCGTGACTTCGGTTTCGCGCCGGGCACCTTGGTAACAGGCAAGATGGTGACCGCCCTGCGTCAGTTGGGCTTCGACTACGTATTCGATACCGACTTCGGAGCCGATGTCACGATCATGGAGGAGGGAACCGAGCTGTTAGGACGACTTGGTCAATACCTCGCGGGCGATCCCTCTGTCAAGATCCCGTTGATGACCAGCTGCTGTCCCGGTTGGGTCAGCTTCGTGGAGCAACACTATCCCGAGTTGCGTGACTACCTCTCCACTACGAAGAGCCCGCAACAGATCTTCGGTGCCGTTGCGAAGAACTATTTCGCCCAAAAGATGGGTATCCCCCGCGAGAAGATGGTGGTGGTATCTATCATGCCCTGCTTGGCCAAGAAATATGAGGCCAGCCGTCCGGAGCACGCTGTCGATGGCAACCCGGATGTGGACTACTCTATCTACACCCGTGAGCTGGCGCGCTTGATCCGCTACGCCAACATCAATTTCGAGGAGCTTCCCGACGGTGAATTTGATAATCCATTAGGCGAATCCACCGGAGCCGGCGTGATCTTCGGTACGACCGGTGGTGTGATCGAGGCCGCTTGCCGAACCGCCTACGAGATCTATACGAAACAACCGCTGCCCAAAGTCGATTTCGAGGAGTTGCGTGGTTTAGATGGCATCCGTAGCGCGACGATCGACTTCAATGGTACGCCCATCAAGATTGGTATCGCCCACGGATTAGGCAACGCCCGCAAGTTGATCGAGGAGGTCAAGAATGGCACCTCTCCCTATCATGCGATCGAGGTGATGGCCTGCCCGGGTGGTTGCATCGGTGGCGGTGGACAGCCGTTCCACAAGGGACGTATGGAGGTCTTGAAGAAACGCGCTTCCGCCCTCTATCAAGCGGATGCCGAGAAACCGATCCGCAAGAGCCACGAGAACCCCTTCGTGCAGCAGCTTTACAAGGAATACATGGGCGAGCCTTGTGGTCCATTGGCGCATAAGCTATTGCATACGCATTATCGTGACCGTAAGGAGGTAGTTGGATTGTTTAACGAAAAAGAGGAAGAACATGTGTAACGGACATCTATCAAAAGAACAAGTTGAGAAACTGCACGCTATCTGTGCGGAACGCAATAACGATCCGGGAGAGTTGATCAACATTCTCCATGCGGCCCAAGAGCTGTTGGGTTACCTGCCCCAAGTCGTACAGCAGGTCATCGCGGCCGATCTGCATATCCCCGTCTCTCGGGTATATGGAGTCGTGACCTTCTACTCCTTCTTCACCATGGAGCCGAAGGGCAAGCACCCCATCTCTGTCTGTTTGGGTACCGCCTGCTACGTGCGTGGAGCGGAGAAGGTCTTGGAGGAGTTCCAGAAAGAGTTGGAGATCAAGGTGGGCGAGACCACGTCAGACGGCCTCTTCTCGTTAGACACCCTCCGCTGCGTCGGTGCCTGTGGCTTAGCGCCCGTCGTCACCATCGGCGGCAAGGTATATGGTCGGGTCACGCCAGAGAAGGTGCGTGACATCCTTCAGGAGTATTTCATACAAGCTGAATAAATACGGTCAACCAACCAAAGAGAACGGAGTGAGAGGATATCCCCCCCCACTCCGTTTCTGTTTATACCGCTATCGGCTATTTTACACCTTGTTATGCTGTACGAAAAGGTCTCTGTATGGCCTCTTGTATTCCTTCAACACTATCATGGAAATGAATGCCATGCTTTCCGATGAGAGAACAATCCATGGTCAGATTCCTTTTTCGATCAGAGAATCTCTCTTGATCGGGCAAAATCCATGCTGACGGTTCTTTCAATCCCATGAACGTAGCAACTTTCAGATGGAGTTCATAGCTGTTCATGGTGTTGCCGCACCCAAAATTGTATATGCCTCCAGGCAGAGAAAGTGCCTTCTCCATATTCCTGACCACATCCCAAACGTAGGTAATCCCACGAAATTCATGTATAGCGGCTTTCATTGTTGTCCCCTCGTTACATGCTTTTCGCAAATTAACCAGTATGTTGCTGTTCAGCTTCATGGGACTGTCGGGCATATCGTACATCCATGTCAGTCTCAGCCCTACAGATTCGGGCAGATTCCATTGTGCCCTTTGTTCTGCCTCCAGCTTGTGCTGACCGTAGATATTGACGGGTTGAAGCAGATCATCCTCCCGCAGTGGACCAAGCAGAGGTGTACCATTGTACACTTGGTCGCTGGACATGAATATGAGTTTGGCACCGATTTGTTTGCACGCCTTCGCTATCCTTACCGTTCCCTGCACATTCACTCGATGTGATTCTTCCGGATGTTGCTCGCAATACCACGTATTGCTCAATGCAGCACAATGAATGACTACCTCTGGACGATGTTCCTCCATATAAGCCTTGACAGCTTCTTCACGACTGATGTTCAATTCGCTGTGCGATGGCAACAACAAATCGAACCTCTCCCTGTAGTAGTA
>CAMGEM010000060.1 GCA_946055095.1 uncultured Parabacteroides sp.
CAAACGAGGTATCGTCTTGGTGACCATCAACTACCGATTAGGGTTGTTGGGCTTCGTCGCCCATCCGGCATTGAGCCAGGAGAACCCACAGAAGGCATCGGGCAATTATGGTTTGCTCGATCAGTTGGCAGCAGTGGAGTGGGTGCGTCAGAACATCCAGCAGTTTGGTGGAGATCCGGAGAACATCACCTGCTTTGGGCAAAGCGCAGGAGCGATGAGTGTGCGTTGCCTCTCTGCCAGCCCATTGGCCAAAGGCAAGTTTCAACGAGCCATCATCCAGAGTGGCGGTGGCTTGGAGGCGATCGATCCTGCGGAATCCTTGGCAGCTGCCGAGCAGGTGGGCGTAGAGATTTTCGGCAATCGCACTGCGGAGGAGTTGCGTGCCCTGACCTTAGAAGAGATGCAGGCCTTGCATGGCGACTGGATGAAGAAGCAAAAAGGTTGGCGCCTGATGCAACCGATCTTGGATGGTTATGTTTTGACAGAGGGTTTTGGCGAGGCGACAAAGGCAGGTCGTTTGCCGGAGCGCTCCTACATGCTGGGTGGCACGGAGAACGACATGGAGATTTTCAAGACGGGGCAGAGCTATGGCGATTTCTCGTTGGAGCGAGTGAAGCATGGAGCGAACCCGGCCTACATCTATCACTTCGCCCGTCAATTGCCGGGTGATAACTGTGGTGCCTTCCACTCTTCAGAGCTGTGGTATGTGTTTGGCACGTTGAATCGCTGTTGGCGTCCCTTCACGATAGGTGATGCACAATTGAGCGAGAAGATGTTAGGCTATTGGACCAATTTCATGCGCACAGGCGATCCGAATGGACGGGATCTGGCTCCTTGGGCACCCTATACCGAGAAGACCCCGGAAATCCATCGCTTTGACATCGAGAAATAATGCGTAACTTTACCGCCCGATAACACAGCCAGCAGTATGAGACCGGAAGATAGAGAAGACGATTATAACGAACAGGAGCAGCAGGAGAATCTCCCTTCGCAAGAGGAAGAGAACGCCGAGGCACCAGAGGAGGCAGGGCATTCCGACTATAAAGCACCCGCAAAGGGGGATACCAAGGTGATCTATCACCTGTCGGGCATGTACCAGCATTGGTTCCTCGACTATGCCTCTTACGTGATCTTGGAGCGTGCCGTTCCTCACATCAACGATGGATTGAAACCGGTGCAACGACGCATTTTGCACTCGATGCGCCGCCTCGACGATGGACGCTACAACAAGGTGGCGAACATCGTGGGACATACCATGCAGTTTCACCCGCATGGCGATGCCTCCATTGGGGATGCGTTGGTGCAGTTGGGACAGAAGGAGCTCTTGATCGACTGCCAAGGTAACTGGGGTAACATCTTGACCGGCGATGGGGCAGCTGCCCCTCGTTACATCGAGGCACGCCTCTCGAAGTTCGCCTTGGAGACCGTCTTCAATCCGAAAACCACGCAGTGGCAACTCTCCTACGACGGGCGAAACAAAGAGCCGGTGACGCTGCCGGTAAAGTTCCCCCTGTTGCTGGCGCAGGGGGTGGAGGGTATTGCGGTCGGTCTCTCTTCCAAGATTCTTCCACACAATTTCAATGAGCTATTGGAGGCATCAATCGCCTACCTGCGGGGTGAGCCTTTCCAGCTTTATCCCGATTTCCAGACAGGCGGCTCGATCGACGTGGCGAAATACAACGATGGCGAACGAGGTGGCTCCGTGAAGGTGCGTGCCAAGATCGGCAAGATCGACAACAAGACGCTTGTTATCTCCGAGATCCCGTATGGCAAGACCACCTCTACCGTGATCGAGAGCATCTTGAAGGCGAACGACAAGGGCAAGATCAAGATCAAGAAAGTCGATGACAACACGGCGAAAGAGGTGGAAATCTTGGTGCACTTGGCACCGGGTGTTTCCTCTGATAAAACGATTGATGCACTCTATGCCTTCACTGATTGCGAGATCAACATCTCGCCCAACTGCTGTGTCATCCGCGACGACAAGCCGCACTTCCTGACCGTCAGCGATGTGCTGCGCCATTCCACGGATCGCACCTTAGGGCTGTTGCGCAGGGAGTTAGAGATCCAAAAGCAGGAGCAGGAGGAGGCGCTCTTCTTCGCTTCCTTAGAGAAGATCTTCATCGAGGAGCGCATCTATAAGGATCGGGAGTTTGAGAACGCTGCGAACATGGATGAGGCGGTGGCCCACATCGACAGCCGCTTGGAGCCTTTCAAGCCTAAGCTGGTGCGTGCTGTGACCCGGGAAGATATTCTCAAGCTGATGGAGATCAAGATGGGACGCATCTTGAAGTTCAACGCAGATAAATGCAACGACTTCATCGCACAGACATTGCAGCAGATCGCCAAGCTCAACGACCATTTGGCGCATATCGTCGATTTCACCATCGACTGGTTTCGGATGCTCAAGGAGAAATATGGCAAGGCCTATCCTCGTCGCACGGAGATCCGCAATTTCGACACGATCGAGGCGACCAAGGTGGCGGAAGCGAACGAAAAACTTTACATCAACCGGCAAGAGGGCTTCCTCGGCATGGGTTTGAAGAAGGACGAGTTCATCTGCAACTGCTCCGACATCGACGACGTGATTATCTTCTACCGTAACGGCACCTACAAGATCGTGAGGGTAGCCGACAAGATGTTCATCGGCAAGGATGTGCTCTACGTCAATGTGTATAAACGTAACGATACCCGTACGATCTACAATGCGGTCTATCGGGATGGCAAAGTGGGTACCAACTACATCAAACGTTTCGCCGTGACCAGTGCCGCTCGCGATAAAGAGTATGACTTGACCCGTGGTACGGAGGGCTCACGGGTACTCTATTTCAGTGCCAACCCCAACGGTGAGGCCGAGACGGTGAAGGTGATCCTAAAGCCGAAGCCAAGGCAAAAGCTGTTGGTCTTCGAGAAAGACTTTAGCGAGATCGCCATCAAGGGGCGTGGTTCGATGGGAAATATCTTGACCAAAGCCGATATACACAAGATTACGCTCAAACAGCGTGGTTCCTCGACGTTGGGCGGCCGGATGGTATGGTTCGATCGGGATGTATTGCGTCTCAATTACGACGGACGCGGTGAGGAGTTGGGCGAGTTCCACAGCGAGGATCAGATCTTGGTGATTCAGCCCAATGGCGATTTCTACGCCACCAACTTCGACCTCAGCAACCACTATGACTCCGACATCCAAGTGATAGAGAAATACAGCTCACATAAGGTATGGACAGCGGTGCTCTACGATGCGGACCAGAAATACTGCTATTTGAAACGATTCCAGTTAGAGGTCTCTGGTCGCAAGCAGAACTTCTTGGGAGACAATCCAAAGAGCCGTTTGCTGCTTTTGACTGATGAGCCTTATCCCCGCATCTTGGTACGTTTCGGCGGTGCCGACTCCTTCCGTGAGCCGTTGGAGATCGATGCGGAATCGTTTGTGGGCGTGAAGGGTTTTAAAGCACGTGGTAAACGGGTGAGCAACTACCTGGTAGAGACGGTGGAGGCATTAGAGCCGACCCGTTTCCCCGATGAGACCAACGAAGAGCTACCAGAGGAGCCTATCAGCGAAGAGGAATCCACCGAAGAGCCCCCTCAGAGTCAAACCGATATCTTGGATGAGATTACCGGACAGATGAAACTTTTTGATGACTAAGATGAGACAGCTATTCTGTGCATGGGTAATCATGTGCCTCTTTGGGATGAGCTCCCTTTGGGCACAAACGGAGGCGTTGCCCCGTTCAACCAATAGCGCAACCTTGGTAGGCGTGGGTGGCTATAATCTAATGGACACCTACCTCTCCCCAGGAGCTCCAGAGCGGAATTACACCGGTATAGGGTTCAGCGTCTTGCATGAGCGGATGCAGCTGACTCGCTTGGCGGATCAACGCATCTCCCGGCAGCAACTTTTTCGGGGCGAGTTGGCACGCACGGAGAACGCAGCTGCCACCGCTACCGATTTGGCAGGCTTCGCCACTTACAGCTTAGGGTATCATTATCATCTCACCGCTCCCCTACCCGACTTGCAGCTTCTATTTGGAGCGATGGCACAGGGATGGTTGGGCTTTATCTACAACACCCGCAACGGCAACAATCCCGCCTCCACCAAAGCGGATGCCGATCTACGTCTCTCAGCCATGGCTTTTTACACGTTACGCATCAAGGGCTATCCCATTCGCTTACGTTACCAAGGAGCCATTCCTTTTGCTGGTGTATGCTTCTCGCCTCACTATAACCAATCATATTATGAAATCTTCGACCTGGGGAATCATGCCGGGGTGGTGCAGTTCAATTCGTTTCATAACAAATGGGCCTATCAACAATTGCTGACCGCCGATTTTCCAATAGGTGGCTTGACGCTCCGAATCGGGTTCCTTGGTAATTATTATCGGACGAATCTCAACGCCATTGAATCACATGTGGTTTCCCGCAGCATAGTGATTGGTTTGGCGGTGGAGACAGTGAAGGTCGCCTCACTCTTCCGTAAGGGTGCGACCGCCCCTTCACACAGTGCCTATTATTAATGAATGAGAAGTTTAGGAATGAGAAATGAGAAAATAACAAATAAGGACGCAAAAGTATGGGATTGCGGGTCAAAGCCCGCAATGACACGGATACATTTTGATACGTTCTCAATTCGTAGAGACGTAGCACGCTATGTCTCTACAATCAGGATGTGTATCCTTATTCTGGTGTCGGTATTCTGCCTTTCGTCCTGCGAAAAAGCGGATGAATATGATCGTTCACCAAGAGCTAATTTTGAGGCGCTTTGGAAGATCATGGATGAGAACTACTGTTTCTTCTCCTATAAAGAGGTGGATTGGGATGCGGTACACCAGCGCTATGCCGCATTGATCACCGACACGATGAACCAATATGCGCTCTTCGATACATTGGGCAACATGCTCAGGGAGCTGAAGGATGGGCATACCAACCTCTACTCCTATTTCAACACCTCTCGCTATTGGGACTGGTATCTCGACTATCCCGACAATTTCGATTGGGAGTTGATTGAGGATCATTACATCGGCACCGATTACGCCATCGCTGGCGGTTTGCGCTACACGACACTATGCGACGGGCAGATCGGCTATATATATTATGGTAGCTTCTCCTCCTCGGCAGGCAACAACGCCCTCAACCACATCTTCTATCAGTTCAAGGATTGCAAAGGGCTGATCCTCGACATCCGCAACAACAGCGGCGGGCTGCTCTCGAATGCCGAAACCATCGCCTCCCGCTTTATTGAGGAGAAGCGGTTGGTAGGTTATGTGCAGCATAAGACAGGACGAGGACATGATGATTTCTCGGAGCTCTATCCGCAGTATCTCGAACCCTCGGAAGGGATTCTTTGGTTACGCCCCGTGGTGGTGCTGACCAACCGCCGTTGCTACAGTGCCGCAAACGATTTTGTGCTTAAGGTCAATCCCCTTCCCAACGTCACCACCTTAGGCGATCGCACAGGCGGTGGTTGCGGATTGCCGTTCAACTCTGAGTTGCCGAACGGTTGGGCCGTTCGTTTCTCCGCCTCGCCCATGTACGATGCCCAAAAACAGTTGACCGAGTTTGGTATCGACCCCGAAATTCCCGTATCGCTCTCGGAAGAAGACCAAGAAAAGGGTATCGACACCCTCATCGAGCGAGCCATAGAATTACTGAACGCCTCATAAATCCAACCTTAAAACACGAAATTCAAAATAATTTGTTATCTTCGCGCTCGTTCGTGAATCAAGCGGCTGTGGTGTAATTGGTAGCCACGCCAGACTTAGGATCTGGTGCTTCACGGCGTAAGGGTTCGAGTCCCTTCAGCCGCACACAGAGAAAGGGATGCTTCTTCGCAAGAAGATGCATCCTTTTTTTGCGCCCAATTGGAGAAATATTTTCCCCCAACTGGCGAAATAGTTATACCCAATTTTTGTCAAAGCTCCGTAGGAGCGTCGCTCTTCAGCAGACGCTTATTCGTAGATCAATGTCGAGAGGTTGGCTGGCGCATAGACCTCGTTCGCCACGGCAAGAATCTCCTCCACCGTGATTTTCCGGATGCGCTCAACGACCTGCGCCATTGAGTCGTAATGGTTATAGTGCAGAAAGCTCTTGCCCAATCCCAAGAAGAGATTCTCATGGTTATCGTTGGCAACACCCAGTTGCCCAATCACCTGATTCTTGGCTTGGGAGAGCCGTGCCGAGGTGAGCGCAGTGTTGCGCAACTGCTCTAACTGACGATGCACCAAGTTCATGGCTCGCTCCCGATTCTTAGGGGCGCAACCAAAATAAATCGTGGCCATACCGCAATCGGTATAGTGTGTGATATTCGACTCCACGTTATAGACCAATCCGTTGCGCTCTCTCAAGGAGACGTTGAGCAAGCTGTTCATGCCAGGGCCACCCAACAGGTTGTTTAGCAAGAAAAGCGGTACCCGCTTGGCCTCGAACATGGTGTAGGCCTGCCCGCCAATCAGCACATGAGCCTGATGCGTGTCCTTGTGTTTCTGGACTGTCTTTGCCTCTTTTCGCTTGGGAGCCTTTCGCTTACGTGCCGCCATCGGGAAATCAATACCCGCCAACAGGCGTTCCCCCATGCGCACGATCTCCTCGAAGGCATTGCTGCCCATTGAGAAGAAGAGCATATTACTTGGCGCATAAAAACGACGTGTGAACGAAAGACCAGTCTCGCTGTGGAAGGTAGATAGCGCCCGTTTATCGCCCAAGATCATGCGCCCCAATGGATGTCGGGCGAAAAGCAGACTCTCGAACTCATCGAAAATCAACTCCGAGGGACTGTCTTTGTAGCTCTCTATCTCGTCGAGGATCACCTCCACCTCCTTCTCGATCTCCGCCTCCGGGAAGTTGGCATGGAAGGCCAAGTCGGTCAATAGATCGAAAGCCCGCTCGAAATCTTTCGCCATAAAGACGGAATAGAGAAAAGTCTCCTCCTTGGTGGTATAAGCGTTCAACTCACCGCCGACTGTCTCCATACGGTTCAGGATATGCCAGGCCTTGCGATGCTCCGTCCCTTTAAACAGCATGTGTTCGACGAAGTGTGCCAGTCCTCGCTCATTAGCCCCCTCATCACGGGTGCCTGCGTTGACCGCATAACCGCAGTAGGAGACCGGAGTCTCAATCGGCAAGTGCACCATGCGCAACCCATTGGGCAAAGTATGTGTGAAGTATTCCTCCATTGTCGTTACTCCTAAAAACGGTCGCAAAGATACAGATTTTTTGAAAAGAAGCTTTTCTACATGCGGTTTGCACTATCTTTGCACATCTATTCATAAGAGTATATACATACGATTGTCATGGCAGATTTTGACGTAACTATATTGGGATGTGGCTCCGCCCTGCCCACTACCCGCCACTTGGCCTCCTCGCAAGTGGTCGATTTGCGGGATAAACTGTATATGATTGATTGCGGAGAGGGCACGCAGGTGCAGATGCGCCATCAGCATATCAAGTTTAGCCGATTGAACCATATCTTTATCTCCCACCTGCACGGCGATCATTGTTTCGGGCTTCCGGGCTTGGTCTCCACGCTGGGCATGTTGGGACGATTGGGGGAATTGGTGATACATGGACCGGCAGCCGTGGAGACGTTCATGCGGCCCCTGCTCGACCTGTTTTGCAAAGGCTTGCCGTTTGAGGTGCGTTTCAATCCCATCGATCCGACACAGCATCAATTAGTCATGGAAGATCGCTCCCTGAAGGTCTATTCCCTGCCCCTCAAACACCGCATCCCCTGCTGCGGCTACCTTTTTGCCGAGAAACCTAAGGCTCCCCATATCCTGCGGGAGATGACCGATTTCTACCAAGTGCCTATCGCCATGATGCAACATATCAAGGAGGGAGCCGATTACGTGACACCCGAGGGCGAGGTGATTCCGAACAGTCGCCTGACCCGTCCGGCCGTACCTCCCAAACGGTATGCCTACTGTTCGGACACGGCCTACCAACCCTCGCTGATTCCCTACATCGAGGGGGTGGATCTGCTCTATCACGAGGCCACATTCGCCGAATGCGATGCGGCTCGTGCCAAGGAGACCTTCCACAGCACAGCCCGGCAGGCAGCCCAGCTCGCTAAAGAGGCTCAGGTAAAGCGATTAGTGATCGGCCATTATTCCGCTCGCTATGAAGAGTTAGATCAACTAAAGCAGGAGGCGGACAGCCTTTTCCCCGGTACCCTCTTGGGGTATGAAGGTATGCGCCTGACGCTCTAACGCACGAGGAAGGCTGCCATCACACTAAAAAGCAAAGAATCCTTTTTGGATATGCCAAAAACTTTCTATATTTGTGCCACTTTCGAATAGGTATATGAAGACAGGGCATATCATCGCTTTAGCACTTGCGTTGCTCGCAAGTCATCCGGTTTACGCGACAAGTCGTGATTCGGAGGCGAAGGTTCATGTCGTCTTACAGCAAACAGACCCTGAGGGCGTTACAATCACCTCATCCGAGAATCGCATCCAGGTAGCTAACGCTCCGATTGGCAGCAAATTAGAAATTTATAGCGTAGTAGGTATCAAGGTGAAGGAGATCGAGATCAAGCAATCGACCGCCGAATATACGCTCAACATCGCCAAGGGGTATTATATCATCCGCATTGGAGAGACGGTACGCAAGGTAGCGATCCGCTAATTAACGCCGCTTTCGCTTGCATATCTCTGCGAAATGGCTAACTTTGCTCCGATTTCACACGTAAAGCAGATAAAGGATGAAGAGACTAATCGTGTTTTTAGGAATGGCGTTAGCATGGGTTATGCCCGCTAAAGCGCAGGTGACTTTTGGAGCCAGAGCAGGTGGGGCCTACTCCTGTTTGATCCAGAAGGTGAACGACCGCTCAGAATCGGGTGCTCGCTTCGGATTCAGCGTGGCCGGTGTGGCAGAGATTCCTTTAACCGCCAACAAGAAATGGCTGCTTCGTCCGGAGGTCACCTTCATGAATCAGGGAGGTGCCTACTACTCCAACCAAGACGTGAACGGCATGGCCCTGTACAACGAATGTTGGTATTACTCCCTGCAAGTGCCCGTTGATATCGCCTTCAAGCTGAAATTCACGGATGTCTATCTGACCATCTTCGCGGGTCCTACCGTAGATTTCTCCCTTTTCGGCAAGATGAAGAGCCGTGAGACCAATCCCGACCTGCATTTTGGGATGACCGAGGAGAAAGACTTAAAACCTTGCGATTTCGGTGTCAATCTGGGCTTTTCCGTGGAATACAACAAGTTCTTCTTCCAGCTCAACGCCCTCTCTGGCATGATCGATCGCAGAGCGACCAAACGAGAGGGAGAAACCTCCGTCTATCAGAATAATGTGACGCTTTCCGTAGGCTACTTTTTCAGGAAGTAGTAGATCCACTCCCCGCAAGACAGATAATAACTTGAAAAATAGCTGGATTTATTTGGTAATTCGGAGAAAAGCCGTACCTTTGCAAGCCGATTATTATCAAATTGTACTAACAGTTTAGCACTTAACCTGTTGCTGAATCATGGTGTCCGAAGAGGCGGCAGGGAGAGGCTGGTTTTTTGAGTTATTAATTAATTTAATTTTTAAGCAGTGGATACTTTAAGTTTTAAGACCATTTCTGCAAACAAGGCAACTGTAAACAAAGAGTGGGTCATTGTTGACGCCGAGGGTCAGACGTTAGGTCGCCTTTGCGCAAAGGTAGCAAAGCTTTTGCGTGGTAAGTACAAACCCAATTTCACTCCGCATGTTGACTGTGGTGATAACGTGATCATCATCAATGCAGACAAAGTCGTTCTGACTGGTAACAAGTGGAACGATCGTATTTATTTGAGATATACCGGATATCCCGGTGGACAGATCGCCTACACGCCGGCAGATCTTTTGAAGAAGGGCGCTGACCGTCTGTTCCGTAAAGTAGTAAAGGGTATGTTGCCCAAGAATCGTCTGGGTGCGAAATTGCTGGGTAATATGTATGTGTATGCAGGCACAGAGCACAAGCACGAGGCGCAGCAACCTAAGTTAATCGATATAAACTCATATAAATAATCACGATGGAAGTAGTAAATGCAATCGGAAGACGTAAGGCCGCAGTGGCACGCGTTTTCGTAAGCGAGGGTACAGGAAAGATCACCATCAACAAGCGTGAGTTAGAGAAGTACTTCCCCTCTTCAATCCTTCAGTTTATCGTTAAGCAGCCGTTGGCTAAGCTGAACGTGACTGAGCAATATGATATCAAGATCAACCTCGATGGTGGTGGTTTCAAGGGTCAGTCAGAGGCTGCACGTTTGGCAATCGCTCGTGCGTTGGTAAAGATCAATCCGGAGGATAAGGCTACCTTGAGAGCAGAGGGCTTCATCACACGCGATCCCCGTGCTGTTGAGCGTAAGAAACCGGGTCGTCCGAAGGCTCGTAGGAGATTCCAGTTCAGTAAACGTTAATGGTATTTGTGAGTCTCTTACAAGTAGAACGAAGCGTTTAGTATCTAAATTATTAGGACTCTTTTTACATGTGGACATGCAGGAAGACTACCTGATAGTTGAAATTAACAAGAAAGTAAACGAATAAAGAAAAAACAATGTCAAGAGTAAATTTTGATCAATTATTAGAGGCAGGTGTACACTTCGGACACTTAAAAAGAAAGTGGAACCCCGCTATGGCTCCCTATATCTTCATGGAGCGCAATGGTATTCATATCATTGACTTATATAAAACAGTTGCCAAAGTAGATGAAGCTGCTGAGGTATTGAAGAACTTGGCTAAGCAAGGCAAGAAAGTGCTTTTCGTAGCCACCAAAAAACAGGCTAAACAAGTAGTGGCCGACATGGCTACCTCCGTTGGTATGCCTTACGTGATCGAGCGCTGGCCGGGTGGTATGTTGACCAACTTCCCGACCATCCGCAAGGCGATCAAGAAGATGACCACCATCGACAAGATGGCTGAGGAGGGTACATTTGATAATCTTTCCAAGAGAGAGAAATTGCAGATCACTCGCCAGCGTGCGAAGTTGGAGAAGACTTTGGGTTCTATCGTTGATTTGACCCGTCTGCCGTCAGCTTTGTTCGTTGTGGACGTGATGAAAGAGCATATCGCTGTCTCTGAGGCTAACCGTTTGGGTATCCCCGTATTCGCTATGGTGGATACGAACTCTGACCCCAACAACGTGGACTATGTGATCCCCGCTAACGATGACGCTACAAAGTCTGTAGAGGTGATCTTGGGTGCGATCTGCGAGGCCATGAACGAGGGTTTGCAAGAGCGTAAGGCTGAGAAGCAGGACGCTGAGGCTGCCAACGAGGCACAGAAAAAAGAGCGCAAGGCGAAGGCTCCGGTGAAGAAAGAGCGTACAAAGAAAGAGGATGACGAGGCTTTGAACGCTAACGTAGCTGGTAAGTTCGCTAAGGACGAGGAATAATTCTTGTATGTTACACAGCGGTATGTCTGTTCGACGTTTGGCTTTGGTCATCCGCCAGAAGGCATACCGCTTTTTTCAAATCAGATCATTAACATTTTAAATAGAAAAGAAAATTATGGCTGTTACACTGGCTGATATAACCAAGCTGCGCAAACTGAGCGGAGCTGGTATGATGGATTGCAAAAAGGCGTTGACCGAGGCTGAGGGCGACATCGACAAGGCAATGGAGATTATCCGTAAGAAGGGACAGGCGATCGCCGCTAAGCGTTCGGATCGTGACGCTTCTGAGGGTTGCGTGTTGGCAAAGAAGGATGGTGGCTTCGCTGCTATCATCGCCTTGAAGTGCGAGACAGACTTCGTTGCGAAGAACGCTGATTTCGTCGCTTTGACACAGGCTATCCTCGACGCTGCCGTAGCGAACAAGTGCCAAACACTGGATGAGGTGAAGGCTTTGCCGATGGGCAATGGTACGGTACAGGATGCGGTTACGGATCGCAGCGGTATCACGGGTGAGAAGATGGAGCTCGATGGCTACAATGTCGTTGAGGGTCCGTTCACTGCGATTTACAACCACATGAACAAGAACCAGCTCTGCACGATCGCCGCTTTCAACAAGGCATCTGAGGAGGCTGCTCACAACGTAGTGATGCAGATCGCCGCTATGAACCCGTTGGCCATCGACGAGTCTGGTGTTTCTGAGGAGGTGAAGGAGAAAGAGATCGCCGTAGCTATCGAGAAGACCAAGGCTGAGCAGGTACAGAAGGCTGTTGAGGCTGCTTTGAAGAAGGCAGGTTTGAACCCCGCTCACTTCGACAGCGAGGAGCACATGGAGAGCAACATGGCAAAAGGCTGGATCACGGCTGAGGACATCACGAAGGCGAAGGAGATCATGAAGACTACGGCTGAGCAGAAGGCTGCTAACCTGCCGCAGCAGATGATCGAGAACATCGCGAAGGGCCGCTTGAGCAAGTTCTTGAAAGAGGTTTGCTTGCTGAACCAGGAGGACATCATGGATCCGAAGAAGACGGTTCGTGAGGCTATGAAGGCCGCTGACGCTGATCTGCAGATCTTGGCGTTCAAGCGCTTCACATTGCGTGCTGA
>CAMGEM010000061.1 GCA_946055095.1 uncultured Parabacteroides sp.
CGTGCGGAAGGACGTGCAGAGGGGCTGTCGGAAGGTTTAGAGAAAGGCATAGAAAAAGGTATAGAGAAAGAAAAAATGGCGATCGCTAAAAACATGAAGTCCGCAGGGCTCGATGTGCATGCTATCATGCTGTTTACGGGGCTGACCCAAGAGCAGATAGAACAGTTATAAAGGTATTCGTTTGTCTTATCCGAACAAATATATATCTTTGTATGTTCAGAAAACAAAAGGCTTTTTATTAATGTGTATGGAGTATGGCAAAGCACAAATCAACCAAAGGAGAGAAAAGCAAACAGAAAGCTGAAGGAGGCAAACGCTTGAAAAAGGGAGAGATGCTCCAAGCTATCCTTTCCGTTTTCCAAGCTGCCCCCAAAGAGCCTTTCAACTATAAGCAGATCAGCAAACTAATAGGGGCCTCTAACGAGGTGCAAAAATTGCAAGTCGTCGATATGCTCTACGATTTAGCCGCCGAGGACATCATCAGCGAGGTGGATCGAGGACGTTATCGCTTTAATAACTTAGGGACGATCGCAGTCGGGATTTTCTCCCGCCGAAGCAATGGCAAGAACTCTTTTACCCCGGAAGATGGAGGTTCACCCATATTCATTGCCGAACGCAACTCTGGCCATGCCATGGATGGCGACAAAGTGAAGGTACAACTCTTCGCCAAACGTAGAGGGGCAGAGCCTGAGGGCGAGGTGGTCGAGATCATCGAGAGCAAAGAGCGTCAATTTGTCGGTAAGTTACAGGTGATGAAAGGCTTCGCATTCTTGGTGACCGAGAACAAGACCTTGGCCAACGATATATTCATCCCCAAAGATAAACTGAAAGGGGGCAAAGATGGCGACAAAGCGATCGTTCGCATCGTGGAATGGCCGAAAGAGGCGAAGAACCCGATGGGCGAGGTGATTGACATCTTAGGCACTGCCGGACAAAACAATGCGGAGATGCATGCCATCTTGGCGGAGTTTGGCTTACCTTATAAATATCCGCAGGCGGTGGAGAGGGCGGCCGAGAAGATCTCCGATCAGATCGCCGAGGAGGAGATCGCCAAGCGAGAGGATTTCAGACCTATCACAACCTTCACCATTGACCCGAAAGACGCCAAAGACTTTGACGATGCCTTGTCGGCCCGTCTGTTGGAGAATGGCCATTGGGAGGTGGGTGTGCATATCGCCGATGTGACGCACTATGTCAAGACAGAAAGCTTGATTGACCGAGAGGCGTTCAGCCGAGCAACCTCCGTCTATTTAGTGGATCGCACCATCCCGATGTTGCCGGAACGCTTGTGCAACCAGCTCTGCTCCTTGCGGCCCAACGAAGAGAAACTCTGCTTCTCCGCCATCTTCGAATTGAACAGTCGTGCGGAGGTAGTGAAATCGCATATTGCCCGAACGATCATTAAGAGTGACCGTCGTTTCACCTACGAGGAGGCACAACAGGTGATCGAGACAGGCGAAGGCGACTATAAAGAGGAGCTGCTTGCGTTGAACGGCTTAGCGCAACAATTGCGTGAGCGACGCTTCAAGCAGGGGGCGATCAATTTCGATCGGTATGAGGTGAAATTCGAGATCGACGAGGAGGGCAAACCCTTGAGCGTCTATTTCAAGGTGGCCAAGGAGGCGAACAAACTGGTTGAGGAGTTCATGCTCTTGGCCAATCGTACCGTGGCCGAGTTTGTAGGATGTCCACCCAAAGGGAAGAAGCCCAAGACCTTCGTCTATCGAATCCATGAGTTGCCCGATCCGGACAAGATGGAGAACTTTGCCCAGTTCATCCGGCGTTTTGGCTATAAGGTCAAGACAACCGGCAACAAGACGGAGGTGTCCAAAGGCATCAATAACCTATTAGATAAGGTACAAGGTCGTCCGGAGGAGAACCTGATCGAGACCGTAGCGATTCGCTCTATGCAGAAAGCCCGCTACTCCACGGAGAACATCGGTCATTATGGATTGGCGTTCGACTACTATACCCATTTTACCTCGCCGATCCGTCGTTACCCCGACATGATGGTACATCGCCTTTTGGAGCACTACTTAGCCGGAGGGCGTACGGTGACCCAAAAGAAATATGAGGCGATGTGCGATCATTGCTCCAGCATGGAACAGGTGGCAGCCAATGCGGAACGGGCCTCTATCAAGTATAAGCAGGTGGAGTTCATGCAAGACAAATTGGGACAGGTATTCGATGGCGTGATCTCAGGGGTGACTGAATGGGGGCTTTATGTGGAACTCAACGAGAACAAGTGCGAGGGATTGGTACCCATTCGAGACTTGGACGATGATTACTACGAGTTTGACGAGAAGAACTACTGCCTTATCGGTCGGCGCAAGAAACGGCAATATCGCTTAGGCGACCCGATCTCCATCAAGGTAGCACAGGCCAACTTGGATCGTAAGCAACTCGATTATCAATTGGTGGAATAAGCGAAACAACAGAAGGTTAGGCGGAATAGGACTGAAACCAGCGCATCACCTTCTCACTATAGGTCTTTGAGATGGGGATGTCGGGCACACGCTCGATCCCCAACTCCAAGAAGATCCCCTCCTTCTCCCGACGAATCACCTTCACCTGGTCGAAATTAACCATATAGGAGCGATGGCAACGCAAGACATTGGTATCCACAAAGTGCTCTTCCATCGCCTTCAAGGAGTTACGCAACAGGAACTTGGTTAATTGTCCTTTACTCAGATACCAGATACAGACGTAATTATCCGCCGATTCCATATACAGCAGTTCACTCCGCTTCACGGATAGACGCAGTTCGTGCTTCTCATCATAAAACGTGAACACGCTTTGCCGAGCCACCACCTCCTCTTGATGCTCCTCCAAAAGCAACAACCGCCGTTCCTTATCTTTATAGGAGAAATAGAAATGCAGGACCGAGTAGGGCAACAGAAGCACCAAACTGGTATTGATCGTGGAGTTCTCAAACACATCCATATAATCCCTCTCAGGATTGAGTACCAAGGTATAAATCGTATAGAAGAGCGACATGAAGAAGATCTCTAACAGGATCCAGATCGCATAGCTACCATTGGAGATCGTGTGCCGTTTGCCCCAATGAAACATGATGATCCGACTCAGCACCACGACCAAGACACCCGTTAGGATGATCAAGCTGGAAAAGACAAAGAACTTAAATTCAGAAATGTCATACCAGGAAGAGGAGCTGAAGGGCTTATAGATGTTGATAAAGACCAGCGCAAAAAAGGCTGTCCACAAAATAAGCTGCACGATATGCTGCTTATCGTAGATGTAAGTTGGTATATTTTTATCCCATAGGCCCATGCTATCGATCTCCTTTCCCGCTCATTTCGGCCACAAATATAATCATTCTCTTTCTATTTTCACCCCTACATAGTAAATTTCACCCCTTTATAGCGATTTATATCCACAATAAAGCCCCTCGAAACCTTTAATTTGCATGGATCCCAATTCTATTGTTGCTTTGCGCAAAAATTAATCCACTCTATCTTTACGCTGATGGAGCCGTCGCCCTATTTGGGGACTCACTTCACAGCCTATAGAAAAGCCCCTGGCCGTGCGGTTCGGGGCTTTTTTCTGTATAATAAGCGAGCGAATGTAAATAAGTTTTGTAATTTCGCGGCACGATTCAAATCTATTCATTTATAAAGTACAACAATGAGCGCACAAACTCCATTCTTGGTGTTCTCGGGAACCAACTCCCGTTATCTTGCAGAGAAAATTTGCAAAAGTTTAGGTTGTCCTCTGGGACAAATGAATATCCAGCACTTTGCTGATGGTGAGTTCTCCGTTTCTTACGAGGAGTCCATTCGTGGCAAAGATGTCTTCTTGGTGCAATCAACCTTCCCCAACTCTGACAATCTGATGGAGTTGCTGTTGATGATTGACGCCGCTAAACGTGCATCTGCACACTCAATCATCGCGGTCATTCCCTATTTTGGTTGGGCTCGTCAAGACAGAAAAGACAAGCCGCGTGTCTCTATCGGTGCGAAGTTGATCGCTGATATGTTGAGCACCGCTGGTATCAACCGCTTGATCACGATGGATCTGCACGCAGATCAGATTCAAGGCTTCTTCAATGTGCCGGTGGATCACCTGTATGCCTCTTCTGTTTTCTTAGAGTACATCAAGAGCACCCTGCCGCTTGATAATCTTTGCATCGCTACACCTGACGTGGGTGGTACGAAGCGTGCGAGCAGCTATTCTAAATATTTAGGTTTACCGATGGTGATCTGCCACAAATCTCGTTTGCGTGCGAATGAGGTAGCGGAGATGCGTATCATTGGTGACGTAAAGGGCTTGGATGTGCTGTTGGTGGATGATATGGTAGATACAGCAGGCACCATCACGAAAGCGGCTAACTTGATGATGGATAATGGCGCAAAGTCTGTTCGTGCGATCGCCAGCCATGCGGTAATGTCTGATCCGGCATCTACTCGTGTGGATCAATCCGCTTTGACAGAGATGATCTTCACCGACTCCATTCCTTACGCCAAGAAGTGCGCGAAGGTAAAGGTGTTGTCTATCGCTGACATGTTCGCTGAGGCCATCCGTCGCGTTTGCAGCGGTGAGTCCATCAGTTCACTTTACAAAATCTAACATAGAATGAGGGATTAGGAATGAGGAGTTATTTGATGGGAGGATCCCTGTTAACTCCTCATTCCTAACCTATCACTCTCCAATGATCATGCCACTGCCATAACAGAGGTGATGATCCCGATCATACACAACGCCATACTGACCAGGGGCAATCCCTTGAATCTTCTCATCTGACTCTATCCGATACAGGTCGCCGATGCGACGCAGCCGCCCATGCGTAAACTCCGGGGTGTGCCGAATCTTAAAGGTTATCTCCTTCTCGTCGGTAAATTCGCCCCATGGATCTTCCGTAATGAAATCGAATCCCTGCATATTGATCACCTTGCCATATTGCGTCTCTGGATCATAGCCGTTGGATACATAGATGATATTGCGTCGGATGTCCTTCTTGATCACGAACCAAGGGCCACCACTCAAGCCCAATCCCTTGCGCTGTCCGATCGTATGAAACCAATAGCCGTTATGTTTACCCACGACCTTACCCGTCTCCAACTCCACGATCTTGCCGGTGCGTTTCCCCAAGTAACGCTCGATAAACTCATTGTAGTTGATTTTCCCCAAGAAACAGATGCCTTGACTATCTTTCCGCTTGGCACTGGGCAGTTTTTGCGCCTCTGCGATCGCACGCACCTCGCTCTTCATCAAATGGCCAATCGGGAACATCAGCTTTTGAATCTGCAAACGGGTAATCTGCCCTAAGAAATCGGTCTGGTCTTTCACCGGATCCTTGGCCGTCGAAAGCCACACCTTGCCATCGATCTCTGTGGTGGTCGCATAATGACCGGTAGCGATCTTGTCAAAGTCTTTGCCCCACTTCTCCTCAAAGCAACCAAACTTGATGAACTTGTTGCACATCATATCCGGATTGGGGGTCAATCCCCGTTTCACAGAATCAATCGTGTAGCTAACCACCCGATCCCAATACTCCTCATGCAGAGAGACGATCTCAAACCGACAACCATATTTACGGGCGATGTACGAGGTAATCTCAATATCCTCCTCCGCCGGACAGTCGATATACCCATCCTTATCCTCCATTCCGATGCGGATATAGAAGATGGTCGGATCATAACCGGCCTCTTTCAATAGATGTACCACCACGGAGCTATCCACTCCTCCAGAAACTAATGCTGCGATTTCCATTTCTATCTTTGCTATTATACGAAGGACAAAAGTAGAGAAAAAAACGCAAACCTTTGATATTGGCACGATAATCCGTATCTTCGCGGCCGTCCGTTGAACGACATAAACGTGTAATCAAAGCAATTAATAGATGAAGAAAATCATGTTATCACTCATGACCGCCGTGGCAATGACTGCCTGCACAGGGCAAGCAGACAAGGGGTCATCCAAAGCATTTAATTATATGGTAGATAAATTCGCTGATCTGGAGATCTTGCGTTATCAAGTACCCGGATTCGAGTCACTCTCTTTAAAGCAGAAACAGTTATTGTATCACCTCTCTGAGGCTGCGTTGATGGGTCGAGACATCCTTTTCGACCAGAATGGACGCTACAACTTAGCGATTCGCCGCACATTAGAGGCAATCTACACGGATTACAAAGGTGATCGAGAGAATCCTGAATTTAAGGCATTGGAAACCTATCTGAAACGCGTATGGTTCTCCAGCGGCATTCACCACCACTATGCGTTGGATAAATTCCAGCCAGAGTTCTCCGCAGAGTTCTTCATGAACTGCCTGCATCAGGTAGATGCCAGCAAATTACCCCTGCAAAAAGGTGAGAACGTGGATCAACTGTTGGCCAAATTGGCTCGGGTAATGTTCGATCCCTCCGTCATGCCTAAGCGCAGTGTGCAGAGTGGCGATGCGGATCTGATTCTGGCCTCATCCAACAACTACTATGGGGGTGGCATCAACCAGCAGGAGGTAGAGGCGTTCTATGCCCAGATGAAACAGGGGCAAGACACGATCGCACCAATCTCCTACGGATTGAACAGCCGCTTGGTGAAAGAGAACGGCGAGGTCAAGGAGCAGGTATGGAAAGTGGGTGGATTGTATGGCGAAGCCATCGAGCACATCGTGGCTGAGCTGCAAGCCGCCATTCCCTTCGCAGAGAACGACGCACAGAAGGCCATCATCGAGAAGTTGATCGCCTATTATCAAACTGGCGATTTGAAAACATTCGATGCCTACTCCATCCTGTGGGTGGAGGATACTGCCTCGGAGGTGGATTTCGTGAACGGTTTCATTGAGACATACGGAGACCCCTTAGGCATGAAGGCCTCTTGGGAATCAACAGTCAACTTTATCAACAAGGAGGCGACCACTCGCACCAAGATTATCAGCGACAACGCCCAATGGTTTGAGGATCACTCCCCGGTAGATGCACGCTTCAAGAAAGAAGAGGTGAAGGGCGTGAGCGCCAAGGTCATCACCGTGGCGATGCTGGGAGGCGATTGCTATCCAGCTACCCCCATCGGCATCAACCTGCCCAATGCCGATTGGATCCGTCGGGATCATGGTTCAAAATCCGTGACGATCGAGAACATCACGGAGGCCTATGACAAGGCGGCCCAAGGCAATGGCTTTGGTGAGGAGTTTATCTGGAGCGACACGGAGCGTACACTGATCAAGCAATATGGCTTCGAGAGCGACAACCTGCACACCGATCTCCATGAGTGCTTAGGACATGGCTCGGGCAAATTGTTACCGGGCACAGATCCAGATGCCTTGAAGGCATATAGCTCTACATTGGAAGAGGCACGCGCCGACCTTTTCGCCCTCTACTATATGGCCGATGCCAAGATAACGGAATTAGGCCTTTTGCCGAACGAAGAGGCTTACAAAGCCGCTTACTACAAGTACATCATGAATGGATTGATGACCCAATTGGTGCGCATCGAGTTGGGCAAGGATGTGACAGAGGCCCACATGCGTAACCGCCAGCTGATCGCTAAATGGGCGTATGAGCAGGGCAAAGCGGATAAGGTGATCGAAATCGCTGAGAGAGACGGTAAACATTACATCGTGGTCAACGACTACGCCAAACTGCGCGAGTTGTTTGGTAAGTTGTTAGCCGAGGTGCAACGCATCAAGAGCGAAGGAGATTATGCAGCAGGCAAGGCATTGGTGGAGAACTATGGCGTGAAGGTAGATCCGACCTTGCATAAGGAGATCCTGGAGCGTTACACCAAACTGAACTTGGCACCCTACAAGGGTTTCGTCAATCCTCAGATGAAGGAGGTGAAGAATGCCAAGGGCGAGGTGACAGACATCGTGTTGGATTACTCTGAGGGATATGCGGAGCAGATGTTACGTTACAGCCGCGACTATTCCTTCTTGCCAACCTATAATTAATCAGATGGAGACATTGCACGAGACCATTCGCACCCTGCGCAACCAGTTACGCTTAGCCATGAATGGCGTAACCGCGACCAGTATGCGAGAAAAAGGCCTACGGTATAAATTGAACTTCGGGGTGTCTTACCCCGAAATCAAAGCCATCGCCCGACAACATGAGCCAAATGCTACTTTGGCTCATGCGTTATGGGCAGAAGATTGCAGAGAGCTCAAGATCTTGGCAACCCTGCTGCAACCAGCCGAGACATTCCTCCCAGAAGAGGCCTTGCGCTGGATCGCAGAGGCCCCCTATCCCGAGATCGTTGAGTTGCTGAGCAAACACCTATTAGCCCGTTTGCCCTATGTGGAGGAGTTGATCGCAACAGCCTACGATCGCACCGATCTGCCGTTCGGACGTGCCACCGCCTTTCTCCTGCAAGCAGAGCGACTCAAGAACCGCTTATCCCTCTCCACTCCCCTCACGGAGAAGATGATAACGAATGCCTTGCAAACCATCGGCAGTGAGGCTAACCTATTTGAACAACGAGCTGCCCTGCAAGTGCTACGCTTCTACGGTCGGGCAGATGCCCAGCAAGCCGCTCACCTATTAGCTTGGTTCCATCAACAGCTCACACGCCAACCAGCACGTTCGCTCTGGAAAGATTTGTATAATGATTTAAAATTCGAGTTTGATAATTAAGCGTGAGGCTTTGTGATTAAAATAAATACGCTAACTTTGTCGTTCGTCTGATTGGCAGGGATGAAAGAGAATGCATACATAGCGATTCAGCGGCAATTCGATGACTATCTTGAGCGTAAACATCTCAAGCGCACCGAGGAGCGGCATAAGGTCTTGGAAGTGATTTGCGCTTTCAACGACCATTTCGATGTAAACATGATTCTTGATCAGCTGCAAAAGAGTCCGTTCACAGTCAGTCGGGCAACGGTTTATAACACGTTAGAGCTATTAATCGATGCGGACGTGGTGATTCGCCACCCACTCAATGGCACGATGCAACAGTATGCACTCTGTTGTTTATCCACTAACCACACGCATCTTGTCTGCACACAATGCGGGAGCATCCGCAAGCTAAGCGACAAGGAGCAGCCCTTCGATCCCTCTATCATGCGAAAGAATCGTTTCACGCCGGCTTACTATTGCCTCTACATTTACGGCCAATGCGCAAAATGCAAGCGAAAGCAAAAGGACAAAGACAAAAAAGAGCGACAAACAAAGAGCGTTTAATATAATAGACAGATAAAAAAATGAAAGTAGATGTTTTGTTAGGATTGCAATGGGGCGACGAAGGCAAAGGCAAGGTGGTCGATGTCTTGACTCCGAACTACGATGTGGTAACTCGTTTCCAAGGAGGTCCCAACGCCGGACATACACTGGAGTTCAACGGTGAGAAGTATGTGCTTCGCTCCATCCCGTCCGGCATTTTCCAAGGAGGAAAAATCAATGTGATCGGTAACGGTGTAGTATTGGATCCGCTGTTGTTCAAGCAGGAGGCAGAGGCCTTGGCTGCCAGCGGCCACGACATCACCAAGCAACTCTATATCTCTAAGAAAGCGCACCTGATCCTGCCGACTCACCGCATCTTGGACGCGGCTTACGAGGCAGCCAAAGGTAGCGGAAAGATCGGTACGACAGGTAAAGGCATTGGCCCAACTTATACAGACAAAGTGAGCCGCAATGGTGTGCGTGTGGGTGACTTGCTGCATAACTTCGAGCAGAAATATGCGGCTGCGAAAGCCCGTCATGAGGCGATCTTGCGTTCGCTGAACTATGCGTATGACATCACGGAGTTAGAGGCACAGTGGTTGGATGCGCTGAACTACCTGAAACAGTTCAAGATCATTGATAGCGAGCATTTCATCAACAACTTGCTGAAAGAGGAGAAATCGGTATTGGCAGAGGGTGCGCAGGGCACGATGCTGGATATTGATTTCGGCTCTTATCCGTTCGTCACCTCTTCCAACACGATCTGCGCAGGTTGCTGCACCGGTTTGGGTATCTCTCCCCGCAATGTGGGTGAGGTATATGGTATCTTCAAGGCCTACTGCACACGTGTCGGTAGCGGACCGTTCCCCACAGAGTTGTTTGATGAGGTGGGCGACAAGATCGGCCAGTTAGGTCATGAGTTCGGTGCCGTAACAGGGCGTAAACGTCGTTGTGGCTGGATCGACCTCGTCGCATTGAAATATGCCGTGATGATCAATGGTGTCAGCCAGTTGATCATGATGAAGAGCGATGTGCTCGATTCGTTCGACACCATCAAGGCCTGCGTGGCCTATAAGATCAACGGTCAGGAGACCAGCGAGTTCCCGTATGAGATCGACGACACGGTAGAGCCGATCTATGTGGAGCTGCCCGGTTGGAAGACCGACCTGACAAAGATGAAGAGCGAGGATGAGTTCCCCGAGGAGTTTAACGCCTACCTCTCTTTCTTGGAGGAGGAGTTGGGTGTACCCGTAAAGATCGTATCGGTAGGACCGGATCGTGAGCAAACTATTATTAGATATACAGAAGAGTAAAAAAGAACAGACAAAACAGGGGTTAATATATGTATTGGATTATTTTCATAGGATTCGCCTTACTAAGTTGGCTGGTTTCTTCCCGCCTGCAAAGCAAGTTCGAGAAATATTCGAAAATACCCATGCCCAATGGCATGACGGGAAGAGACGTGGCAGAGAAGATGTTGCGAGATAACGGTATTTATGATGTACGGGTGACTTCCACGCCGGGCCATCTGACCGATCACTACAATCCAGCCACTCAAACCGTCAACCTCAGTGAGTCGGTTTATTACAGTAACAGCATTGCCGCTGCCGCCGTGGCTGCCCATGAGTGTGGCCACGCCGTGCAGCATGCGACCGCCTATGCGCCGCTGCGTATGCGTTCAGCGTTGGTGCCTGTGGTGAGCTTTGCCTCTAACATCATGACGTGGGTCTTGTTGGGTGGTATGTTGCTATTGCAGACATTTCCGCAACTCATGCTTTTCGGCATCATCCTGTTCGCCTCGACTACTTTATTCAGCTTCATCACGCTGCCAGTCGAGATCAACGCCAGCCAACGTGCCTTGGTATGGTTGAGCCAAGCCGGCATCACCAATGCCTTCACACACGATAAGGCTGAGGATGCCTTGCGCTCCGCCGCTTACACCTATGTCGTTGCCGCATTGGGTTCGCTCGCTACCTTATTATATTATATAATGATCTTCCTGGGCGGAAGAGACAGAGATTAATTTAAACAGCAAGTTCATGCAAAAACCTTCTATTCCTAAGGGAACCAGAGATTTTTCGCCCGAAGAGATGGCGAAACGCAATTATATCTTCAACACCATCCGTGAGGTCTTCCATCTGTATGGGTTCCAGCAGATCGAGACCCCGGCGATGGAGAACCTCTCTACCTTGATGGGTAAGTATGGCGAGGAGGGAGACAAGCTACTGTTCAAGATTCTCAACTCAGGCGATTGCTTGGCGCAGTTCACGGATGAGGAGTTGACCGCACGTAACCCCCTTCGTTTCGCCGCAAAAGCCTGTGAGAAAGGTTTGCGTTATGACCTGACCGTGCCTTTCGCACGTTTCGTGGTGCAGCATCGCAATGAGATCAGCTTCCCTTTCAAGCGCTACCAGATCCAACCCGTTTGGCGTGCGGATCGCCCGCAAAAGGGTCGTTATCGGGAGTTCTATCAATGTGATGGTGATGTGGTGGGTTCCGATTCCTTGATCAACGAGGTGGAGCTGATCCAGATCATGGACGAGGTGTTCCACCGCTTCGGCATCCGTGTCTGCATCAAGATGAACAACCGCAAGATCCTGTCAGGCATCGCCGAGATCATCGGTGAGGCCGATAAGCTAATCGACATCACGGTGGCCATCGACAAGTTAGATAAGATCGGCTTAGACAATGTCAACGCAGAATTGCGGGAGAAGGGATTGCCTGAGGCCGCTATCGAGCGTCTGCAACCGATCATTCTGTTAGAGGGGACGAACGAAGAGAAGTTGGACCGTCTGCGTGAGGTGCTGGCGGAATCGGAGATTGGCT
Organism: uncultured Parabacteroides sp.; assembly: GCA_946055095.1. GTDB lineage: Bacteria > Bacteroidota > Bacteroidia > Bacteroidales > Tannerellaceae > Parabacteroides. Next base: position 11,940 of record CAMGEM010000061.1, read on the forward strand.
TGAAAGGTGTGGAGGAGTTGGCCTTCATCTTGGAGCGTATCTCGCACACCCCGATCCGTGCGGAACTGGCGATCGACCTCACCTTGGCTCGTGGCTTGAACTATTACACGGGAGCCATCTTCGAGGTCAAAGCGCTGGATGTACAGATCGGAAGCATCACGGGCGGTGGCCGTTACGACAACCTGACCGGTGTCTTCGGCATGGCAGGAGTCTCCGGCGTAGGCTTCTCCTTTGGTGCGGATCGCATCTTCGACGTGCTGAATCAACTGGATCTTTATCCGGCGGATTCACTGAAGCGTACCCAGCTGCTTTTCGTCAACTTCGGTCCCAAAGAGGAAACCTACCTCTTGCCGTTGATCGCCAAGGTACGTCAAGCCGGTATTCGCACAGAGCTTTATCCAGAAGCAGCTAAGATGAAGAAACAGATGAGCTATGCCGATGCGAAAAAGATTCCCTTCGTGGCCATCGTAGGTGA